>JBGPMB010000006.1:0-42400 GCA_041486775.1 Candidatus Eiseniibacteriota bacterium
CTCTTCCCGGCGCCGTTGGGTCCCAGGAGACCGAAGCACTCGCCGCGGTGCACGGTGAGATCCACACCCTGGAGCGCGCGGACCTCGCCCGATCTCCTCCGGGCCTTGAAGGTGCGCGTCAGGCCGCGCACGTCGATGGCGTCGGGTCCCCGGCTCAAAACGCCTCCCCCACCGAGAACAGAGCCCGGAGCTTCCACCGGCGCTCTCCGGGCTCCGGCGGCGTGCGCAGCAGAGGCAAGTCCGTGCGCAGAACGAGATGGTTCCGGAAGAGCGGCTTGGTGCGGATCCCCACGCCGAAGTCCGCGGCCATGGCGTGGAGCGTGGGGTTTCCCTCGCTCACCTGGCCCGCGTCCGCGAAGAGCGAGGCGCGCGGGTCGAGCACCGGGACGCGGAGCTTCTTCAACCAAGGCACCCACGACGGGATGAGCCGGCTCGAGCGGGTCTCCGCGTTGAACGCGACCAGCGTCGAGCCCGCGGGTCTCGTGTCGGCGAAGGCGCGCACGTTTCCGTCTCCCCCGAGGGCCGCGATCCAGCGGGTGGGGAGGGTGCCGCGGGAGCGGAACCATCGGCTGGCCCATTCGCCGCGCGGGCCCGCCCCGGCGAGATAGAAGCGCTCCTCCGGCGGGATCGCGCTCCCGCGCACCCGGCCCGCGGCGGCGCGGAGGGAGAGCGGAAGCTTGGGGATCACGCTCACATCGGCGGTGCTCACCGCGTAGAGCGAGCCGTAGGAGTAGCTCTCGGTGAGGAGATCCGTTCGAAGGCGGACCGTTCCCGTCCACCGAACGCGGTGAAACTTCCGCGTCGACGTGAGTGACGCCTCGAGATTGCTGAAGCCGCCCCGCGACCACTCGAGGGGCCGGCGTGGGGCGTCGGCCTGGTAGAGGCGGTCCAGGTCCACCGTCACTCCCGTCGACCACCGGAATCCGCGCTCGATCTTCGAGCCCAGGTCCTGCGCGAGCGAGAGGCGAAATCCCCGGTGTCCATCCAGGTCGTAGCCCCGAGCCCGCACGATGCGCCGCGGATCCGCGGCGACGGACCGCATCCGCGCCTCGAGGTCGGCGAACGGCCGCGGTTCCCGCGCGCCCACACCCACCAGTCCCTGAAGGGCGTGCTCCCAGCGGACCGTGCTCGCGTCGAACGCCACGCCGGCCTGAACGCCGTCGTGCCCCTGATACCAGAGGTCCGGCCTCCAGAGGCCGAGCGTCTTTCCGATGGGCCGCGGTGAGGCCCGCCAGTTGTCCAGCATCCACTGGAATCGGGGCCAGCCTCCGGTGCGGTTGTCGCTCCAATCCACGTCGGGCAGGGTGAAGTCGGGATCCAGCTCCGCCACGGTGGGACGGAACGGAACCGCAGTGCGGTAGACGCCTTCCCCCGCGGCGCCCAGGAACACTTCACGGGGGATCACGCGCAGCGCATGGTGTCCCGAGTCATCGCGGAGCAGCACCGGCACCGGCGGATCGATTCCGCCGCGCGAGCGCAGGCGAAGCTCCACGTCGCCGGAGTCCGGCGTGAACCGCATGCTCCGGAGCTTCACGTCGATCGCGTCGGTCCGGAGAAACCATCCGTGCCAGAACCAATCGTAGGACGCGCCCAGCGCGTGGTTCATGGAGGAGAAGAAGTCCTCGGCGTAGGGGTGATGGAAGCGCCAGGTCGCGAAATACTCGCGCATCGCTGCGTCGAAACGCTCCTCGCCCGCGATGGAGCGCAGCGTCCAGAGCCCGACGTTCGTCTTGTGGTACACGGACGGATAATACGCGGCCGGGTTCTTGAAGAAATCCGAATGGGTCACGACGGGCTCCTCGATTCCGCTCCCCTGGAACTCGAGGTAGTTGCGCCACGCGCTGGTCCGCGAATCATCTTGCGGATGGAGCCATCGCGGCTTTCGAAGCTTGGTCAGGTTTCCCCTCCGGCCATAGAGGGCCTCCATGGTCGCGGTCTCCGCGTAGCTGGTGAGCCCTTCATCCAGGAACGCTTGCGCGGTCTCGTTGCTCCCGACCATGCCGTAGAACCAGTTGTGCGCCAGCTCGTGGGCGAACAGATACTCGAGCCTCCGTGTCACCAGCGCGTTGGGCCCTCGGCGCGGGGTGATCCAGACGATGTTGGGAAACTCGACGCCCCCCGCCCCGATCGGCTCCTCCACGAAGGAGAACTCGGGATAGGGATACGGCCCGAAGCGGCGGCTCAGGAACTCCATCATCCTCGCGCCCTCCGCCGCCATGTCCCCCCAGCGCTTGCCGTCGGCGGCGCGGTGGAAGGTGTGGACGTCGATCCCGTTCCAGCGGGCGCGGCGCCAGATCCACTTCTCCTCGCAGGCCCACGCGAAGTCGTGGACCGAATCGGCGTGGAGGACCCAGGTCTTGGGCATCGTGAGCGCCTTTCGCGCGGTGGAATCGACGGGCAGCGTGAAGCCGCTTCGATCCCAGATCGTGACCGCGCTGTCCCCCGGCGCGCGAAGCCGGGAGAGAATCGAATCCGGCAGGACCTCCGCTGCGTTCACGAGGGTGCCGGTGTGGGCCACGAGGAAATTTCCCGGCACGCTGATCCGGACGTCGAAGGCGCCGAAGTCGCCGTAGAACTCCGAGCCCAAGTGCTGGTCCGTGTGCCATCCGAACCGGTCGTAGACCGAGACGCGGGGATACCATTGCGCGGCGAAGATTCCCTTACCGGTGCGGCCCATCCGCTCCGGCACGTCCGGGATCACGGATCGGAACGTGAGGCACACGATCACGCTCTCCCCCGGCGCGAGCGCTTCGGGGAGCGCCAGGCGCGCGATGGTGTCGTCCGTCTCGACCCTCAAGGAATCGCCGCGCAGGATTCGCGCGCCCTCGATCCGCTCGCTCCCCCACCGCTTCCGCGGTAGATCCTGGACGCGCCAGTTCTCCTGGGACGCGTCGTAGCGCGCCATGTGGGACCCGGGGCGGTACGCGTTGAGGTAGAGGTGGAAATAGAGCTCCGAGAGGGTGTCGGGCGAGAGGTTCCAGTACGCCAGCGTCTCCTGGCCCGCGACCTCGTAGCGGGCGGGCGCATACGTCACCGCTAGGCGGTAGTGCACGTCCTGCTGCCAGCCCGGGACGCCCGGCGTGTGCTCCGCGCGCGCGGCCGAAGCCGTGAGGAGTGCCGCGGCCGCCGCGAGCGGAAGGAGGGCGGTTCGCGCGGCGATCACTTGTGGAACAGTTTTTTCAGAGCATCGCCGGCCTTCCGCAGCGTGGAATCGGCGGGCGTCGCGCGCGTCGTCGCCTGAGTTCGGGTCGAATCGGTCGCGTGCGTGGAATCGGCTTGGCGCAGAGTGTCCGGCGGACGGGAGAGGCCGCGGACCAGATCGCTCATGACCTTCCGGCCGGCTTCGCTCGTCAACTGCTTCGTGGCGGTGCGCATGAGCTGCTCGGTATTGAGGGTGATCTTGGGAGCGCGGTCGAATCCCGTGATCTTGAGGCCCAAGGGAAGACGTCCCTCCGCGTCGCGGGCGTACTGCGCGAATTTCGCGAGCGCCGTGTTCCCTTTGACGCGGCTCGGCGCCAACCGGAGGAGCATGTTCAGGTCGAGGGTGTGATCCAGACCCACCGATCCGTTCATCTCCGCCTTGTCCGGCCCCAGATCACCGCCCGCCTGGTCGATCAGCATCTTGCTTCCCTGGATCCGGACGGTATGGGTCAGCTGCGTGAAGGGAATCTCGGAGGGCTCCGCCAGGCCCAGCGTGCGCGCGATGGCGATCACCGCCGGCGTCAGCTTGATCTTTCCGTCGTCCAGCGTCCCCTTGAGGAGGCCCTGCAGCGTCTCGTTGGGGCTCGCGCTGGGAAAGCCCTGCCCGCTCAGATCGAGCGCGCCGGTCAGGAACCCGGTCATGGCCGAGGAGAACGGCATGGTCCCCGCCGCCACCTGCTCCACCGGAGCGCGGTTCACGTCCATGTGCAGGGCGTAGCTCGGCTTCGTGAACGGCGTTTGAACGTTGAAGGAGCCCTGGAACGTTCCGGTGCCGATGGACCCCTTGATGGGCGAGGCCACGAGGTCCTTGCCGTCGTAGCGGACCGGTGTCGAGATGTTGGTGGCGCGCATGGTCCCGGAGCGCACTTCGCCGATCTCCACGGTCCCGTTCAACGCTCCGATCGGAATCGGGAGCGCCGTCGGTGGCGGCGCTTCGACCTTCCCGGGGGCCTTGCCGCCCGCGGGAGGCGCCCATTCCTCCGCGACCAGCCGATCAATCCCCATCTTGAAGGTGGCCGTGCTCAGCGGCTTCCCCATGGCCACGGTCCCACTCATGTTCATGGTCGAGGAGCCGACCTTGGCCCGGATCGAGTGGATGTCGGCGGAGACGTCGTCGCCCGCGATGTCGAACGTCAGGCCCTGGACCGGGTGGGCCAAGCCCTGCATGGTGCCGTCGATTCCGCTTCCACGCAGGGTCCACCGGATGGTGGGCTTGGCCGGAGGCTTGAGCTCGAAGTCCGCGTGCGCCTCGATGGAACCGGCGCTCCACGTCGGCGCGTTGGGAACCAGGCCGTTCAGGCGCGCCGCGGGGGCGCGGACATCCAGATCCCCGGTCGTCGCGCCTCCGGGGGTGAGAAATCCCTTGGCCGCGAACGAGAGCGAGATTCCCGAACCCCCTCCGGTGCCGCTCGCAGTGAACGTGCGGTCCGCGCGCGTATTCCAACCGACGCGCACCTGATCGATGAGGAACGAGTTCCCCTGGGCATGAACCGAGAAGGCGCTCATGTTCAGCGTGCCGTCCGTCACGACGTCCGGCGTGACTCCGCTCGCGCGGATCTTCCACGCCGCCGTCCCTTCCCACTTCGCGGGTGTCGCCGCGGCGATTCCCTGAAACGCGCGGGCCCCGGAGTCGATCTTCTGCGGCTTGCCGGTGATCTCGAGTTCGAGCGCCGGCCCGGGGGCTCCTTGCTTCGGGAAGCTCACGGTGCCCGTGATCGCGCTCACGAGCGGCCCCAGGTCGACGGACCCGCGCATGACCTGCAAGACCCCCGGCCCGCCCTTCGCTTCCAGATCGGCGTCGAGGGTGAGTGGGGACGGAAGGGCCATGTTCGCCGCGGCGGCGGATGCTTTCCAGAAGAGGCTATCGGCCTTCGCCGAGACCCGGATCGAAGAGGGGGCATCCACCGTTCCGGCGAACGCCACGCTCCCGCTCAATTCCCTGAGCTCCATGCCGCTTCCGAGCGCGTCGCGCGTCCGGACGTTGAGGTTATGGAAATCGACCCTCGGAAGCGCGATCGCAAACTGGGGTCCCGGAGGAGCCCCCGGAGGCTTCGCGGGCTCGGGAGGCTGGTCGGTGAGCGAGACCCACGCGCCGTCCAGCTTCGCGGAGGACACCTCCACGCGGCGGGAGAGAAGCGGGAGGATCTTCATGCTCACGAAGATCTCGTTCGCCTTGAGATCCGTCTTCGGAGGGCCGACGTCCGGAACGCGCACGGTGAGCCCCTCGATCTTGACCCCGATCGAAAGCCATTGGATCGCAGGCGTGAGGCGGGTCCACCGCACGGTCATGCCCTTCATCTGAGCGGCCTGGCGGCGCGCCTCTTGGTCGATCCAGTCGCGCGGCATCAGGAACCACGCGGCGGCGAACACGAGAGCCACGGCCGCGACCGCGCCCAGGGCCGCCACGAGTGCGATGCGAACCGGCTTGCTCACGAGTCCCCTCCTCCGTCCGTGGACGTCTCTTCATAGAATGCCCGAACCTCCCGGGCCACACGGTCGACCTGTTCGGCCGTGAGACCCGGATAGATGGGGAGCGAAAGCACCTCGCGCGTCAATCGCTCCGAGACGGGGAACGATCCGGCGTGAAGGCCCAGCGATCGGAAGCAAGGCTGCGCCGGGACCGTCAGCGGGTAGTACACGCGCGTCGCGATCCCCCGCTCTTTGAGACGGTCGGCCAGCGCGTCGCGCCGCGGCGCGCGGATGGTGAACTGGTGATACGTGTGGCGGGCCCTCTCCGGATTCGGCGGCAGGCCGACCGGCGTCCCCGCGAGTCCGCGCCGGTAGCGGGCGGCGATCTCTCGCCGCGCCTCGGTCCATGCGGTCAGGTGGCGAAGCTTCGAACGTAAGAAAGCAGCCTGAAGCGCGTCCAGCCGCGCGTTCGTTCCCAGCGCCACGTGCGTATAGTTTCCAGCGTCGCCGTGGACGCGAAGGAGCTTCGCCCGCGTGGCCACCGCGTCGTCCTCGGTCAGGATCGCGCCTCCGTCCCCCAGCCCTCCGAGGTTCTTCGTCGGAAAGAAGCTCAGCGCGGCCGCGGCGCTCGTGGAGCCGACGGGTCTCCCCTGATCCGAGGCAGAGATCGCCTGCGCCGCGTCCTCGAGCACCGCGATGGAGCGCCGGCGCCCGATGTCGAGCAGCGGGCCGAGATCGCACGAGAGCCCGTAGAGATGCACGGCCATGATCGCCCGCGTGCGGGGCGTGATGGCCGCCTCCACGAGCGTGGGATCGAGGCCCAGCCTATCCTGCTCCACGTCCACGAACACCGGGTGCCCTCCGAGGGAGGTCACCGCGCTCGCGCTCGCGAAGTACGTGAACGCGGGCACGATCACCTCATCGCCCGGCTCCAGGCCGAGTGCCAGGAGCGCGATCGAGAGCGCCGCGGTTCCCGACGCGACCCCGATGGCGTGCTTGACGCCCGAGGCCTCGGCCAGCTCTCTCTCGAAGGCGTCGTGCTCGGGTCCGAGGATGAATTGCCCGGAGCGCAGCACGCGCTCGAAATCGGCGAGCAGCTCTTCCGCCAGCGGGCCATGGACCGCTCCCAAATCGAGGAGCGGGATGGGGGGTTCGAGGCTCGTCTTCATGTCACGGAAGCTTCGAGCTGGCGCGGGCCATCACGACCGGCTGGCGGGCGCTCAAGTCGACGTGGCGCGCCAAGAGAGAGGGCAGGTAGGCAGGGTCGATGGGGTAGTACACAAGCCGGGCGTCCGCCCTCTTCGCCTTCGCGGGGATGTCGCACCATTCGGTTGCCTCTCCTTGTGCAGGGATCTCGGCCTGGTGCGCGACGGTGAGCGCGAGCCACTTCGGCACGGGTGTTACCCCCTTGGCGTCGGCGTAGCGGATCCCGTAGGTCTGGACGTCGGCGGTTCCGAGGGATTCTCCCGAGGCGCCGTAGAAGGAAACCGAGAGCCCGATCACGCGCATGCCTCCCCCGCCGCCGGGGAGGGAATGCCCCGCTTTCTGATTCGCGATCGTGAGCTTCAGCCGGCCTCCCTCGGCCGAGGCGCTCAGGGTGGCGACCGAATCCAGGAAGCCGGGCGTGCGGGCGGCGTGGAAGGCGTGAGAGTAAACCTTCTCCCGGCTCATCTTCGAGAGGTGCGGAGCCGCCTGGCCGGAGTAAGGAGCCATGTGGCAATCCTGGCATTGTTCGCCCTCGGAGGCCGCGTCCGATGCCTTCCAGCGATCATACGTGGTCTCGATCGGGACGCCGGTCCCTCCCTGCGAGGCGTGATCGTGACACGCGGCGCAGAACTCCCCTTTCGTGTGCACCTTGCTGTAGACGAAATCGTGCGCCTTGCCCGGGTCGGCATCCGTGTACGGACCGCGCATGAGAAGAGGATGGTTGGGGTCGAACGTGTAGGACGCGGGCTTCGGAGAAGGATCCACGTCGCTCACGTTGTGACAGAAGTTGCACGTCACGCCTTCCCGGCTGACCGACGACTCGAACTTGTAGTCCGCGGTGACCGCGGCCGCCGGGGCGTGGCAGGAGATGCATCCCGCGAGCGTGCTGTCCCCCAGCTGCGCCTTGGCATCGGTCAGAAAAGCCTGGAAGACGGGGTTCTTCCACGCTTGCCCCATGGCGGATGTCTCCCACTCGCGACGGATGGGCCCGTGACACGCCCCGCAGAAGCTCGCCGGGCGGAGATCCTGCGCGGACGCGCGGGCGCCGAGGAGGAGCGAGCAGGCCAAGGGCAGCGCGAGGGTGACGAGCGCGAACCGAGCGGTCACGAGCCGTGCTCCTTGACCCCCGCCGCGGTCGCCGAAAGATGCGCCGTACGGATTTCCTCCAGGAGGGCGTCTCGCTTCGTGTAGAGCCGACGCAGCGGGCGCGCCTTCCGCTTGCTCAGGGCGTACGCGGTCAGGATGGGAAGCGCCACGGTGGAGTCGACGTAGGCGACGACGGCGTCCGGGAGCCGGTTGGGATCGATCTTCCCCCAGCTCACCGCCTCGCCCGGCGTCGCGCCGGAGAGCCCGCCCGTATCCGCGCGGGCGTCGGTGATCTGGAGAAAATAGTCGTGGCCCGACTCGGCGATCCCCAGCACTTCCTGGATCTGCGGCTCGGTCTGCAGGGCGAAGTTCTTGGGTGAGCCGCCTCCCAGAATCAGAATCGCGCTCTTCCCTCCCGATTTCTTCGCCCCGTAGACGATGGCGGCGGTCTCGTTCACGTCCCGGAACACGTCCCATTGGATGGGCTCGCCGCTCAAGGAGAGCGCCGCGGCGTTCATCCCGATGGAGCTGTCCCCGGGCGAGGAGGTGTAGACCGGCACGTCCAGGGCGTGCGCCTGCGCCAGGAGCGAGGTTTCCTTCTGGCCTAGCGCCTTCTCCCGTTCGAGCACGTAGCGCCCGACGCGGTGATGGAATTCCGCGGTCCCCATGGGCTTTCGGAACTCGGGCGCCCGCATCACCTCGCGGAAGAACGAGTCGGTGGAAAGGAGCACCTCGTAGTCGAAGAAGATGTCGAAGATCCGGACGATGCCCTGCTCGCGGAGTGCCACGTCGTCCACGTTGCTCTGTCCCTGATGCATCGTGAGCCCGATTCCGAAATGCGTGTCGTGGTAGAGATTCGCGCCCGTCGAGACCATCCAGTCCACGAAGCCGGACTTCAGCAAAGGAATCAGGCAGGAGCGCCCCAGCCCCGCGGGTGTGAGCGCGCCGCTCAAGGTGAGCCCCACCGTCACATCGGGCTCCAGCATCCGCTCGACGAAGAGACGACAGCTCTCGCGCAGGCGCGCCGCGTTGTAGGCGAGGAAGGTGGTGTCCACCATCTGCTCGACCGTCATCCCCGGCGTCATGGGATCGGGCGCGATCTTGGGACCCTTGCTCACGGTGGACTTCCGACCGCTCATCAGGCTCTCCCGTAGATGGGCACGAGCGCGCCCGACGTGAATCCCGCGTCGCGCGATGCCAGGTGGGCCAGGAGTCCCGCGACGGCGTCGGGAGGGACCCAGGCCGAGAAATCCGCGTCGGGCATGGCCGCGCGGTTCGCCGGTGTGTCGATCATGCTGGGCAGGATCGCGTTCGCGGTGACCCCGCTCTTCTTCAACTCTTTCGCCAGCGTCTGGACCAGCGCGTGAAGCCCGAGCTTGGCGGCGGCATAGGCCGAGGCGCCCGGGAAATACTCCACCGCGCCGCGGGAGGAGACGAAGAGAAGACGCCCCGCGCCCCCGTGCTTCACGTGGGGGATGGCGTGTTTGGCCGCCCAGAACGCCGAGATCAGGTTCAGCTCGATCATGCCGCGAACGGTGCGCTCGTCGGCGGACTCCACCGGCTGTCCCCCGCGGTAGCCCCCCGCCAGATGCACGAGGACACGGAGCGAGCCGAAGCGCTCGGCCGCCTGGGCCACCGCCCGGCGCACCGGCTCCTCCTGCGTCACGTCGCACTCGAAGCCGAGGAGCGCGCCATCGCTCGCGGGGCCTCTATATTCGCGCTCGAGCGCCTTCCATTCCTCCGAAGATCGGTACGTCACGGCCACGCGATAGCCCTCCCGGAGAAAGCGCCCGGTGACAGCGCGGCCCAGCGCCCCCGTCCCGCCCGTCACGAACGCCGCGTCCTGCTCCATGGATTCTCCCCGGGATTCTCCCTGCCCTCGAGGGTCATCGCGACCCAGAATTCGGAGTATACCGTGCGGCGTCCGCGACGCGCCAGAGTCCCGACCTCCGCGCCCAGCCGATCGAATTCCCGCCGACCCGGACCTCGACCAGATCCCCGCGCGCGCGACCCAGCCGCACCTCCTCGCCGGCCGCGAGCAGATACGGCGAGAGCGGCCGCTCCTCCGGCGCCGGAGCGACGTCGAGCACGGGCGCCACCACGACCGCCTGCGGATGCCTCGCCTCCTCCCTCGCGCGAAGCGTCAGGCCCAGGCCGAGCAGGAGCCCGCCCGCGAAGACAAGCGGCCCCAGGAGCGAAAGGAAGCGCAAGCCCGGACGGAGCGCGGAGGCCCAGAGGAGAAGAGCGCCGATCCACGCGAGCGCCGCGGCAGCGCCCCACGACTCCGCGGGAGAGAGGGCAATCGCCGGAGGTGTGCGCACCTCGCCGCGCGCGCTCGATCCCTCGCTCTCCTCGACACGGGCCCGCGCGATCGCGAGATTGGTGCGGATGTCGCGCGCGCGTGGATCGATGCGGTGCGCGGCGAGAAGGAATGCGACGGCAGGGCCCACGTCCCCTCGGGTCAGCGCCCCGGTCCCCGCGTTGTAGAGCGAGGACGCGTCGGCCCTGGTGTCAGGCCTGGCGTACGACGGAAACGAGAGTCCCGCCGCCATCGCGAGCACGAGGACCGCCCAGCGCCCGCTCACGTCTCCATCTCCTTGCGGTATCGCTCGAGCGCCTGGGAGGCGGCGGCGATCGCGTGCTGCGCATCGGATCTCCGCGTCTCCGGCGGCGCGTACGCGATCGCCTGGAGCGCTCCGAGGAGCGACTCGAGGATCGAGACCTCGCCGTCGGAGGCGCCGCGGTCCCGGAGCGCAAAATCGCGCTCCGCCTTCGCGAGTCCCATGAGCTCCGCGTCGTAGCGATGCCCCGCGCCCGCAAGAACCGCCTGCTCCGCCTGGGCCGCGGCTTTCGCGGGCTCCCCGGAGCCAGCCAGCGTGGCCGCGCGAACGAGGTCTCGTCCCAGGATCGCCTCCAGCGCGCGCCGCCGCTTGTAGCGGGGATCGCGGAAGCGGCGCTGCCGCGACCTTCCGGTCAGGACGGCGCCCCCGAAGGCCAGCACGGAGGACCCGAGGAGAATGGCGCTCGCCGCGGACGGATCGAGGGAGAGCGTCCCGAAGGGTCCGCTCGCGCCGCGCGGCGCCGCGATCGCGAGACCGCCGGGCAGGATGCCGCTGGGCTTTGCTTCCCCGCCCGCGCCGGGAAGGATCTTCACGCTCACGCTCTCGGTGGTTTGCGTGCGGTAACTCCTGGATTCCGGGTCGAACCACGCGAAGCGGACCGGCAGGATCTCGAGTGTGCCGGGCTGGTCGGCCACGAACGCCACGTCGTGCTCCCGCTGGCCGCCCAGGCGGTCCCCGCTCCGGTCGACCCGAGTCGAGGTGCCCACCACGTACTCGCGGGTCGCGCCACGTGCTTGGACCTCGGGATCGCGGATCGTGGCGATGTTCCCGGTCCCGGCGATCGTCACCCGGGCCGCCGCCGGCTCTCCGGCGCGAGCCGTCAGGGAGTCCACGTGGAACGCCAGATGGAAGTCTCCCACGGCGCCCCCGAAGCCGGCCGGAGCGCCCGGAGGCAGCGGGTCCGCGACGATCGTGATCGGATCCGAGTGAATCGCGACGTCCTCGGGCACGACGTCGGGCATCGCCAGCATGCTCCACGGATCCGGAGGCTGGATCACGCGCGCGACCCGGCAGCGCACCTGCGCCGATCCGATGGTGAGGGTTCCCGTGCGTGTCGGAAAGAGCGCCGTCGGAATTTCCATCACGGCGTACTCCTTTCCGTTCACGATCTGACGCCCCTGTCTCGCCGGCCCCAGCCCCTCGGTCCAGAAGCCGTCCGTGCTCGGCGGCTTCCAGTCCACGTCGCCGATCACGTCCACGCGCGAGTAGAGCCGGAGCCGCAGCGTGATCTGCTGGTTCCAGTAGACGCGCGGATGGTCCACCGTGGCCTTCACGAAGATCTCCGGGGTTCCCGCGGGCGCCGCCCCGGGAGGCAGGTTTTCATGCAGGGGACTCGGGGCGCGTGGCATCGCGTTGCGGGACACCGTGAGGGTGAGCGGCGCGGTCTCGGCCTGCTCACCGCCGACCGCGATGCGCAGGGGCGGAATCGTCACGACCCCCTCGTTGCGCGGAATCAAGCGGTACACCGTCGTCGAGGTGCGCGAAACCCGGCCGTTGATGATCGAGAAGTTCTGCGCGGTTCCGGCGCGCTCCACCGCGACGCCCGAGATCGTGGGCAGCGCGATGTCGGGCAGGTTGAGCCCCTCCGACCGGATCTCGACCGTGAGGGTCGCGGTCTCGCCGGGCGCGATCGTGTCGGTATCGAGCTTCGCGTCGATCGCGAGCTTCCCGCTCGCCGACGCGTTGGACAACGCCGCGCGCGGAACGAGCGTCAGGATGAGGAGCGGGAGGGCCAGGGCCAGGATGCGCCTACCAGTCACGGTTCCCCGTCTCCTGTTCCGGCCGCCCCTTCCCCTCTTGCCGCCGCGCCCGGCGCTCGGATTCCAGGGCCTGGAGCCAGTGCTCCGCCTCGTCCTTGGTGAACTCGCCGGGGCCCGTCTTCGGCGCGGGCGCTTGCCCGTGGTCGTTGCGGCCGCCGGGCGAGGCCTGCGGCTGGGGATGCTCTTTCCCTCCGGGCGGGGGCGGACCCTGCCCTCCGGAAGGCGGCTGGCGCTGATCGGGGGCGTTCGGCTGGCGCATCCGCCGCAACGCCTCCTCGAGATTCTTCTTCGCATCGACGTCCGAGGGTTTGAGGCGAAGCGCTTCCCGGTAGGAGCGCGACGCCCGCGCGTAATCCTTCGCGCGCATCGCGAGGTTGCCGAGATTGTAGGCGGCCCCTTCGCGCGGCGGGTCGCCCCGAAGGCTCATCGCTTCCCGGAACCGGACCGCCGCGGAGTCGGCCTGTCCTTTTCCCAGGAACGCCAGGCCCTCGTCGTAGGGAATGACCGAGGCCCCCGGAAAATCCGTGCGTCCCCTCGAAAGCTCGCGGAGGGCCTCATCGAACCGGCCCGCCTTCAGATCGCGCAAACCGTGGCGCGCGGGTCCGCCCCACTCGTACCCGGAGGCGCCGCACGCCGTCAGCGCCAGGAGAAGGAGCGCCCAGCCGCGCCTCACCGGAGCCTCCGGCGCGGGACCAGCCGCTCCGCGATGAGCAGGAGCCCCGCGACCGCCGCGAACCAGGGGAAGCGCTCGTCGTACGCGCGGATGGTCCTCCCCTTCGCTTCGTACGCTCCGCCCGAGCGAATGGGATCCACGAGACGTAGCCCCGCGCGTCCCGTTCCATCCCCGCGCTCGTAACGGCCGCCTCCGCCCTCCGCCAGATCCCGGAGCGTTCGCTCGTCCATCCGCGTGATCACCACGTGTCCTTGCGCGTCCCGCTTGACGTCCCGCACGGCGCCGGTGGTGTCCGCGATGGGGATCGTGGCGCCTTCCGCGGTTCCCAGACCGATGGTGTAGAGCTTGACGCCCGCGCGCTTCACCACGTCCAGCGCCCGGCGCGGATTGGCGGTCAGATCCTCTCCGTCCGAGAGGAGCACGATCACGCGAGGACGATCCCCCGGCCGGTTCAAGAGCCGCGCCGCGTGCTCGAGTGCTGAGCCCAGGTCGGTTCCCGGATGGTCGAGATCTCGCGTGGTCGCGGTCTCGATGATCGACGACAGTCCCTCGCGGTCCGTGGAGAGCGGGCTCACGATCCGGGCCGAGCCCGCGAACTCCACGAGCCCGATCTCCGATCCCTCGAGAGCGCCGAGGAGCGCCAGAGCCTCCCGCTTCGCGGCCGTGAGCCGGTCGGGGCGCACGTCGCGCGCGTCCATGCTCCGGGAGAGATCGAGGGCGACCACCGCGTCCACGCCCTGCGAGGTGGTGGTCACGAGGCGGAATCCCGCCTGGGGCCGCATGAGCCCCAGCACCGCGACCGCGACCGCGAGGAGCGTGAGGAAGGTCCGCCAGAACCGCGCGCGAGGACCGGCCTCCCCGCTCAGCGCGCGAAGTGAAGCAGGATTGCCCAGCGCGCGCTCGGTGCGGCGGCGCGCCCGCTCCGCCAGGAGTGCCAGCAACGCCAGGGCCAGGACGGCCCAGAGCAAATGGATCAGTTCAGGCGAGGACCAGCGCATGTCAGGGATACCTTCGTAAGAGGGTGGAGCCGAGCAGGATCTCCAGCCCCAGGAGCCCCAGTCCGAGCGCGATCGCGAGCGGGCCCATCTCGGCCCATCGCGTGTAGGAACGCGTCTCGACCCGCGAGGGTTCCAGGGCCCCGATCTCGCGATAGACCTGGGCCAAGAGCTCCGCCGAGGTCGCGCGGAAGTAACGCCCCCCCGTTTCCTTCGCGACCGCTTGGAGCGTGGCCTCGTCCACTTCGGATTCCACCCACACGTAATGGCGGCCGATCAGCGGGTCGTCCACCGGGAAGGGCGCTGCTCCCTGGGTCCCCGCCCCGATCGCATAGATCCGGACCCCGACCGCCTTCGCGAGCCGGGCCGCGGTGACCGGATCGACGGCTCCGGCGTTGTTGATTCCGTCCGTGAGCAGGATCAACACCTTGCTCTTCCCCGGCGCGCGGTTGAGGCGCTCGGCCGATTGCGCGATGGCCGCACCCACCGCCGTTCCGTCCGGGAGCTGCCCGAAGTCCAGCCCGTCGATCAGAGCCGAGAGACCTTCGTAGTCCAGCGTCAAGGGCGAGATAAGCTCGCTCTGGCCCGCGAAGGCCACGAGGCCGATCCGATCTTGCTGCCGTCCGCGCACGAACTCCTTGGCCACCTCCTTCGCGACGAAGAGGCGGTTCTTCGGATGGAAATCCTCGGACCGCATGCTGCCCGAGAGGTCGATCGCGAGCATGATGTCGATGCCCTGGCTCACGATCTCGCGCATCTCGCGCCCGCCCTGGGGACGCGCCGCGGCGATGAGAAGGAGCGCCACCGCGAGCGGACGAATTGAGGTCCACGCTCGCGCCGCCGGCGCGCGGAAACCTGCCGTGGGTGGAACCGCCGCGAGACTGGAAACGCCCAGCTCGGGATCGCGCCACGCGCGCTTCTTGTGGGCGAACCAGAACGCGGCGAGGAACGGGAGAAAGAGAAGGAGATACCAGGGCTCCGCGAAGCGCATCGCTAGAGCTTCCCCGAAACCGATCGCGCCTGCCGTACGATCGATCTCGCCTCCGATTCCTCGTCCCGATACCGTGCGAACTTGGCGAGATCGGCGCGCCGGAGCGCCGCGATCAGGGCTTCCCGTCCCTCCGCGGACACCTGTGCGCGGCGGACAAGCTCGCGGTCGAGCTCGCGGGTGGTGAGATCGATGGCGGGCACGCCGGTCGCGGCGGCCGCGTAGGCCCGGAGCGCCTGCGCCAGCCGCTCGTAGAACACGTCGCGCGGCAGGGTCGCCACCTCGGCCTCGAGGGCGTCGAGGGAGCGCGCGAGGATGACCTCGGGTGGCTCGGGCGGCGCGGGCGCTTCGGCCACCCGCTTCTTCCGGCGCGCTCGGAGCAACAGCCGGACCAGGAGCAGAAGCAGCACGACGAGGAGGAGGGCCGCGACCGCCACCACCGCGACGTCCACCGGGCGGAGCGGCGGCGTGATGGGTCCGCGGTCGGGCCGGATCATCCCGGTCGCCGTCGGGGTGAGCGAATCGACGAAGAGGGTGTCGCGCGGGAACTCGAGGGTATCGGTTCGCCCCGCCGTCGTGATTGGGAGCAGGGCGCGCGGAAGCGGGATCGCGCCGATGTCGAACCCGCGGAGGACGTACTCGCGCGACCACGAGAGCCCCGCGGGGACCCTCGCTTCGGCCGGCGCCCTCGACGAGTCGGTCTCGAGCGAGGCGGGCGGCGCCTCCACGACCCCGGCACCCGCGCGCGCGCTGTCCCCGAGTGTCGCCGTGAGCCGCCACGAGATCGGGTCCCCCAGCGTGCCGCGCGCGGGCGAAAGCTCGCTCTTCAGGCGGACGTGGGCTTTCCCCACCGTCTCTTCGCGCTCGACGATGCGCCGGGGTAATGCTCCCTGCCCTCCGCAGCCGGACAGGGCGAAGGAGAAGGCGAAGCACGCGAGCGCGGTCAGAGCGCACGCCAGCGTCACGGTCACGCAGCCGAGGGGAAGCGGTATCCTTCTTTGTCTGTCGGATGGGGCCGTGGTGGGCACGGAATCAGCGCCGGTAGGCGCGTTGCTCGAAATGGCGGACCAGCTCGGGAGCGACCGGCGCGTCGGACATCACGCGGATCCGCTCCGCCCGCGCGCGCATCAGGGTCTCCTTGAGAGCGCGCTGGCGCCGGGCCCGAAGCGTCCTCCATTCACGGCGCGCCGCCGAGACGCGCAGATCCACAAGCCGTGGAGCGCCGGTCTCGAGATCCCGCACCTGGATCAGGCCGCGGTCGGGCATCGATTCCTCGAACGGATCCTCCACCTCGATCGTCACCAGCTCGTGACGGCGCGCGAGCAGATTCAGGGGGCGCTCGAACGAGTCGGCGAGCCAGTCCGAGATGAGGAAGAGGACCGCGCGCCGCCGCAACACCCGGCCCAAGAACGCGAGCGCTCCGCTCATGTCGGTTCCCGTCCCCTTCGGCTCGAAGGCGACCAGCTCGCGGACGATCCGGAGCGACCGGGACCGGCTCTTCGACGGAGGAAGATAGAGCTCGATCCGGTCGGTGAAGAGGAGCAGCCCCACCCGATCCCGGTTCCGGCTCGCCGCGAGCGCGACCAGAGCGCCCGCTTCCGCCGCGGCTTCGCGCTTCGTCTTGGACCGGCTCCCGAAGCGGAGCGACCCGGAGAGATCCAGCGCCACCACCACCGTGAGCTCGCGCTCCTCGTCGAAGCGCTTCACGAACGGCCGCCCCTGCCGGGCGGTGACGTTCCAGTCGATGGAGCGGACGTCGTCCCCCGGCACGTACTCGCGCACCTCGGCGAACTCGAGCCCCTTGCCGCGGAAGGCGCTTCGGTAGGCGCCGGAGAAGACCTCCTCCACCGCCCGTCGGCTCCGGATCGTGAGACGCCGAACCTGAGCGAGGAGCTCCGGAGTGATCACGGGACCTCGACGCGGGCGAGAATGCGGCGGACGACTTCGTCCACCGGCACGCCTTCGGCTTCGGCCTCGTAGGTGAGGAGGATGCGGTGGCGGAACACGTCGGGTGCGATGGTCTTCACGTCGTCGGGCGTCACGTACGCGCGGCCTTCCAGGAACGCGAGCGCGCGGGCGCCCTTGGCAAGGCCGAGCGTCGCGCGCGGCGACCCGCCGTACTGAATCAGCGGCCTCAAATCGAGACCGAACCGCTCGGGCTCGCGCGTGGCGTGGACGAGATCCACGATGTAGTTCCGGATCCGCTCGTCCAGATAGATGGCGTTCACGGAGTGACGCGACTTCAAGATCGTCGCGGCGTCCACGACGGGCTTGGGAGGTTCCGGCGGCTCGCCGCCCATCCGGTCCAGGATGAGCCCCTCTTCCTCGGGACTCGGGTACCCCACCCGGATCTTGAGGAGGAAGCGGTCCATCTGCGCCTCGGGCAGGGGGTAGGTCCCCTCCTGCTCGATGGGATTCTGCGTCGCGAGCACCCAGAAGAGCGATTCGAGCGGATACGTCGTGTCCCCGATGGTGACCTGCCGCTCCTGCATGGCCTCCAATAAGGCGCTCTGAACCTTGGCCGGGGCGCGATTGATCTCGTCGGCGAGCAGGATCTGGGTGAACACCGGGCCCAATTTCGGCGCGAAGGATCCCTTCTTCGGATCGAAGATGAGGGTTCCGGTGAGATCCGCCGGCAGGAGATCCGGAGTGAACTGAATCCGGTGAAACGTCGCGTGGATGGCCTGCGAGACCGTCTTCACGGCGAGCGTCTTGGCCAGCCCGGGCACGCCCTCGAGAAGAAGGTGACCGTCGGCCAGGAGCCCGACGAGGATCCGGCGCACCATCTCCCCCTGTCCGACGATGACCGATTCCACCGCCTTCAAGAGCGGCGCAACGAAGGCGCTCTCCTCGCGCACTTTCTCGTTTCGTTCTTCGACGGTGGGCTGGGTCATCAGGCTCGCGAGAAGGAGGTTACAAGCCGCGGTTCATGTAAAGAGGAAATGCCCGGCACAGCTCCTCGACCTGGGTCTTGATCTTGGCCAGGGCCGTGGGCTCGGCGCGGTGGCGGAGCGCCTCGTCGATCCACGCGGCCAGCCGCTGGAACTCCGGCTCGCCCAGGCCCCGCGTCGTGACCGCGGCGGACCCGATCCTGATCCCGCTCGTCACGGCGGGGGGACGCGGATCGTTCGGAACGGCGTTCTTGTTCACCGTGATCCCGGCCGAATGCAGCGCCGCCTCGGCATCGGCTCCGGAGTACCCGGCCTCGCGCAGATCCACGAGGAGGAGATGGTTGTCCGTGCCGCCCGTGACCAGCTTGAATCCGCGCTTGGTGAGGCCGTCGGCCAGCGCCTTCGCGTTCAGGACCACCTGCTTGGCGTAAGCCTTGAATTCGGGGGTCGCGGCCTCCTTGAAGCAAACCGCCTTGGCCGCGATGACGTGCATCAAGGGCCCGCCTTGCATCCCCGGAAACACCGACTTGTCAATTGCCTTGGCGTATTCGCTCTTGCAGAGGATGAAGCCGCTCCTGGGCCCACGCAGCGTCTTGTGCGCGGTGGACGTGACCACGTCGGCGTAGGGGGTGGGATTCGGATGAACGCCCCCCGCCACGAGGCCCGCGACGTGCGCCATGTCGAAGACGAACTTGGCCCCCACCTCGTCGGCGATCGCGCGAAGCTTCGGGAAGTCGAAGAATCGCGGGTAGGCGCTCGCCCCCGCCACGAGCACTTGTGGTCGAGTCTCGCGAGCCAGCTTCGCCACCTGGTCGTAGTCCAGGAGCCCGGTCTCCGGAGAGAGGCCGTACTGCACCGGCTTGAAGAGGATCCCCGAGAAGGAGACCTTGTGTCCGTGGGTCAAGTGGCCGCCGTGCGCGAGCGCCATCCCCAGCAGCGTGGAGCCGGGAGGCATGAGTGCCATGTACGCGGCCAGGTTCGCCTGCGCCCCGGCGTGCGGCTGCACGTTGGCGTGCTCGGCCCCGAACAGGGATTTCACCCGTTCGATGGCGAGCGTCTCCGCCTGGTCCACGAACTCACAGCCGCCGTAGTAACGCTTCCCCGGATAGCCTTCGGCGTACTTGTTCGTGAGCGGAGAGCCCATCGCTTCGAGCACCGCCTCGCTCACGAAATTCTCGGAGGCGATCAGCTCCAGCGTCTGCTGCTGGCGGCCGATCTCCGCGCGGATGGCCCGGTCGATCTCGGGGTCCACGGACCGGAGTGAGGCCTCGCGCGGGTTCGCCGCGGCCGAGCCGAGCTTCGATGTCATCGGGGAACCGCCTACCGCGCCTTCTTCGCGGCGCGCTGGACCTTGCCGCGCGATTCCACCGGGAAGAGCCAGCCATGGCGGTCGCGCGCGCGGCCTTCCACGATGTCGAAGAACGCCTTCTGGAGTTTCCGTGTGACGGGACCCACCACCCCGGTTCCGACCGGAATCCGGTCGATCTGGGTGATCGGCGTGATCTCCGCCGCGGTGCCGCTGAAGAAGACCTCATCGCAGATGTAGAGCATCTCGCGCGGGAGCTGCTCCTCTCGCACCTCGAGGCCCATCTCGCGCGCCAGCGTCAGCATGCAGTCGCGCGTCACGCCGGGAAGGATCGCGTTGGCGATGGTGGGCGTGTAGAGTGTTTCGCCGCGCACGAGAAAGATGTTCTCGCCGCTTCCCTCCGCGATGTAGCCGAAGGTGTCGAGCGCGATGCCCTCTTCGTAGCCGTCGGCCACCGCCTCGAGCTTGATGAGCTGGCTGTTCAAGTAGTTGGCGCCGGTCTTCGCCATGGCCGGGAAGGTGTTCGGCGCCTGGCGATTCCACGAGGAGACGCGGACGGAGATGCCGTGGTCCAGCGCGTCCTTGCCCAGGTACTTGCCCCAGTTCAAGCAGGCGATCGCGACGTCGATGGGAACGCCGGTCGGGTTCACCCCGAGCGTCTTGAATCCGCGGTAGACCACCGGACGGATGTAGCACGCGCCGCCTCCGTTGGCCCGGACGGTCTCGCGGATGGCGTCCATCAGCTCGTCGTAGCCATAGGGACAGCCCAGTCGGGCGATCTTGCAGGAATCGAGCATGCGCTGCACATGCCGGTCGAGGCGGAAGATCGAAGCGCCGGCGGGTGTGGCGTACGCGCGAATCCCTTCGAACACACTCGAGCCGTAGTGCACGACGTGCGACAGAACGTGGATCTTGGCGTCCTCGTAGGGAACCAGCTTCCCGTTCATCCAGATCACGCCGCCCGATTCACGCGCCATTCCTTCCTCCTTCCGGCGTGGTGGTCACGATTCGCTCGACCGACGCACGCCTTCGCGTCGCTCGACCGATTCCCGGATCACCGGAATCCATCCCAAGAGATGGCTCCGGATCCGATGGAAGGTGTCCCGGTACTGGTCGGCGGTGCCCCCCAGAGGGTCCAGCACGCCGTGAGTTTCAGCGGCCCCCGTGGCCGCGCCCTGTTCGGTGATGAGATGCACCCGACCCGCCTCGTCCTGAGCGAGCCCGCGCGCCGCCTCCACATGATGCGGCTCCATGCCCAGGATCAGATCCGAAGACCGGACCAGAGCGGCCGTGAGCGGAGTGGAGCGGTGCGCCAGGATGTCGATGCCGGAGGCCGCGCACATCTGGACGCCGAGCGCCGTCGCCGGGATGCCGTCCACGGCCCCGGTCCCCGCGGAAAGGACCCGCGTCACTTGGGCCAGCTCCCTGGGAAGCAAGGATCGCAGAATTCCCTCGGCCATGGGGCTCCGGCAGGTGTTGCCGGTGCATATGATCAGGATCTGAACCATGGTCCCCACTTCGAGCAAGAGAGATCAGGGGATCGTCGAAAGATTGAGTCTAGAAGCCGTGGTGTACCCCGTCAAGTACGCCTTCCGGTCACCCGGACCGCTCCCTCGCGGAGTACGCGAAGGTCCTCCCCTTCCACCGCAACCACGGTCGATGGAACACCGGAGAGAGCGCCCTGATCCACCACCAGATCCGCGCGGTCCGCCAGTGGACCCTCCGGACGGATCATCGCGGGATCGCCCGGCTCGTTCGCCGACGTGGAAATCACGAGCCCGCCCGCCGCGGCCACGATCGCGCGCATGAATTCATTCCCGGGGCAACGAAGGGCGACGGTTCCTCGAGGATGGCGCATCGATTCGGGAACCGAGGGCAGAGCCTGGAGCACGAGGGTGAGCGCTCCCGGCCAGTGCGCCCGCGCCAGCTCGTCCGCGCGCGCGTTCGGCACCGACCAGCGCCCGATCTCGGCCGGATCGGCGATCAGCCCGATGAAGCTCTTCTCCGGCGCGCGCGGCTTCATCCCGAGAAGCCGATCCACGGCGGCCGTGTCCGCGGCCAGGACGTGGAGGCCGTAGACACCCTCGGCGGGAAGGAGCGCCACGCCGCCTTCGCGGAGAACCGCGGCGGCCCGCTCGGCCGCCTCGCGCCAGGGCGCTCCGGGCTTCAGTACGAGTCGCTCCATCGTCGGTGGCCACGGCGGGCCCACGTCCGTCAGAGACGCTCGCCTCGGGCGAGGCGCGCCTTCAAGTCCTCCAGCTTCAGAGCGAGCCCCGGATCTCCCAGGGCGAGAATCTGGACCGCGAGCACCGCGGCGTTCTTCGCCCCCGCCGATCCGATGGCCACGGTGGCGACCGGAACGCCGGCCGGCATCTGGACGGTGGAATAGAGCGCGTCCACGCCCGAGAGCGCCGATCCGCCCAAGGGAACTCCGATCACCGGCAGCGTGGTGTGCGCGGCGACCGCGCCCGCCAGATGATTCGCCATGCCCGCGCCGGCGATGAAGACCTGAATCCCCTGGCCCGCCGCGCCGCGCACGAGCTCCCGAACCCGGTCCGGGCTCCGGTGCGCGGAGGCGGTCTCCATGCGGGAGGAAACGCCGAAGCCTTCGAGAACCTTCGCGGACTCCTCCATAACCGCGCGGTCCGAGTCGCTTCCGAACAGGATCAGGACGCGGGCTTTCTCGGTCATGAGCTGGGCCTCCCCTCACTTCGTGCCTCGGCGACGTCGCTTTGTGCCTCGGCGATGTCGCGGCGATACTGCATTCCGTCGAAGCGGATCCAGGAGACTGCCTCGTAGGCCGCCTCGCGCGCGCGCGCCGGCGTCTCCGCGCGCGCGGTCACGCCGATCACCCGCCCGCCGCTCGTGACGAAACGGCCCGCCCGGCGGTCCACGCCCGCGCAATAGAACCGGATTCCGTGGGGGCGCGTGTGATTCAAGCCTTCGATGAGCTGCCCCGTCTTGGGCTCCTTGGGATAGCCCGGGGTCGCGAGCACGACGCAGACGGCCGCGCCCGCGTGCCGGATGAAAGACCCGTGCCGCTCCGCCGGCAAGGCGCCGCCCGCGGCGGCCAGGAAGAGCGGGTACACGTCCTCGTCCAGGAGTGGAAGCACGGCCTGGGCCTCCGGATCTCCGAAGCGCGCGTTGATCTCGAGCACCATCGGCCCCGTGGCCGTGAGCATGAGCCCGATATAGAGGATCCCGCGATAGGGGATTCCCCGGGAGCGGAGCGCTTCGAGCAGCGGATCCACGACGCGGCGCGCGATCGCCACGGCATCGTCCCGGCTCGGAACGCGGGCCGGCGCGTTCGCGCCCATCCCGCCCGTGTTCGGGCCCTGATCTCCGTCGTAGGCGCGTTTGTGGTCGCGGGCCGGCGGAAAGAGCATCCAGCGCTCCCCGTCGGTCAGGACCAGGAGCGACGCCTCTTCCCCGCGCAGAAAGTCCTCGATGACCAGGACCTTGCCCGATTCGCCCAGCTCCCCGCGCTCCATCCACGCGGCGATGACCTCCATCGCCTCGCTCTCGCGCTCCGCGACCACCACGCCCTTGCCCGCGGCGAGGCCGTCCGCCTTGAGCACGATCGGATACGTCGCACCCGCGAGGATCCGCTTCGCCTCGGCCGCGCTGTGCGCGAGGCGGTAGGGGGCCGTCGGAAGGTTCAGCTCCTGCATCAGCTGCTTCGCGAAGCTCTTGCTGGATTCCAGGCGCCCCGCGGCCTGGACCGGTCCCAGCACGGGGATCTTGAGCTTCGCGAGCGCGTCGGCAAGGCCCATCGCCACCGCCGAGTCCGGCCCGATCACGACCAGGTCGGGCTTCTCGCGCTCGGCCCACGCCACGAGGGCCGTGACATCCGTTGCGCGAATCGGCACCAGCGTGGCCTCGGGCTCCATGCCCGGATTCCCCGGGGCCGCGTACACCGCGGGATGCTCGGGGGAATCGTGGAGCGCGCACACGAGGGCGTGCTCTCGACCTCCGCCGCCGACCACCAGGACTTTGGGGTGCGGGGTCACGAGGCGGAAAGCTCCTTCCGGAGCGCGTCCTGGATCTTCTCCGGATGCGCGCGCCCACGCGATTGCTTCATCGCCTGGCCCACGAGGAACGCGAACGTCCGCTCCTTGCCCGCCTTCACCTCCGCCACGGGGCCGGGATTGGCCGCGATCACCTCCCGCGCGAGGGCGCGCAGCGAGCTTTCATCGTCGATGGGGAGAAGGCCTCGGGCCATGACCAGTTCCTCCGGGCCCTCCGGCTGGGTCAGCATCAGCTCGAAGAGCTGCTTCCCGATCTTCCCGGAGATCCGCTCCTCGGCGATCATCTTCACGAGAGTTCCGAGACGGTCGGGACGGATCGGGAATTCCTCGATCGACTGGCCCTTCTTGTTCCGGATTCCGTTCACCTCGGTCATGACCCAGTTCGAGGCGAGCTTCCCGTTCCCGGCGCGGCGGGCCACCTCCTCGTAGTACTGCGCGAGGGCGCGGGTCTCCGTCAGCACTTCCGCGTCGTACGCGGGGATCTCGAACTCCCGCATGAGCCGCTCGCAGATCTGCTGGGGCAGCTCGGGCAGGCCGGATCGAACCGACTCGATCCAGCCCGGCGTCAGATCGAGCGGCAGGAGGTCGGGCTCCGGGAAATAGCGGTAATCGTGCGCCTCCTCCTTGCTCCGCATCGACTCCGCCTGCCCCTTGTCCGCGTTCCAGAGCAGCGTCTCCTGCACCACCCGGCCGCCCGATTCGAGCAGGCGGATCTGGCGCTCGGTCTCGAACGCGATGGCGCGCTCCACGTTCCGGAAGGAATTCATGTTCTTGACCTCGGTCTTCGTCCCGAATTCCACCTGCCCGCGGGGGCGGACCGAGACGTTCGCGTCGCAGCGCAGGCTCCCCTCCTCCATGTTCCCGTCGCACACGTCGAGGTACATGAGGGTCTGCTTGAGGCGAATCAGGTAGTCGTACGCCTCGGCACCGCTCCGGATCTCGGGCTCGGAGACGATTTCGATGAGAGGCACGCCGGACCGGTTCAGGTCCACGAGCGTGGTCGTCACTCCTTCCCTTCCTTCGGGATGGATGGATTTCCCCGCGTCTTCCTCGAGGTGGATCCGGACCAGGCCGATGCGCTTCGAGACGCCGTCCACATGGATGTCCACGCCCCCGCCGGAGCAGAGCGGGCGGTCGTACTGCGAGATCTGGTAGCCCTTGGGAAGATCCGGATAGAAGTAGTTCTTCCGCGCGAAGACGCTCCTTCCTTCGATGGCGCTCCCCACGGCGAGCCCGGTCATGACCGCGAACCGCACGGCGCGCTCGTTCAGGACCGGCAGCACTCCCGGGAGGCCCAGACACACGGGACACACCTGCGTGTTGGGGCGCGCGCCGAATCGCGTGCTGCACGCGCAGAAGATCTTGGACTCGGTCTTGAGCTGCGCGTGGACCTCCAGCCCGACGACGGTCTCGTACGCGCTCATGCGGAGCCGCCCGCGTCGATCGGCGGAAGGCGGAGCGCGTCCCCGTTCCGCTTCTCCCACGTGCGCGCGATCCGGAGGAGCGTCCCCTCGTCGAAGGGACGCCCGACGAGCTGCATGCCGATCGGGAGATTGGAGCGCGTCATCCCGGCCGGAACGGAGAGCGCCGGCGCCCCGGCGAGCGAGGCCGGGATGGAAAAGATGTCGTTCAGGTACATCGCGAGCGGATCGTTCGTCTTCTCGCCCAGCTTGAACGGCGGCGTCGGTGTGGTGGGAAGCAGGACGGCGTCGGCGCGGGAGAGCGCGTCCGAGAAATCCTTGCGGATGAGCGTGCGCACCTTCATCGCGCGCAGGTAATAGGCGTCGTAGTAGCCGGCCGAGAGCGCGTACGTGCCGAGAAGGATCCGCCGTCTCACTTCGCGTCCGAATCCCTTCCCGCGGGTGGCCGCGTACATCTCTTGCAAATCCGACGCGCTCTTGTCCCGGAATCCGTACCGCACGCCTTCGTAGCGCGCGAGGTTGCTCGACGCCTCCGCCGGGGCGATGAGGTAGTAGGTCGCGATGGCGTACCGGGCGTGCGGGAGGGCCACGTCGAAGATTTCCGCACCCTCGCCCTCGAGGGTCTTCGCCATTCGCTCCAGCGAGGCCAGGACCTCGGGATCCACCCCCTCCGCGATCAAATCACGTGGGATTCCGAGCTTCAGGCCGCGCACGCCGCGCTCCAGATCCTCCAGCGCCACCGGCTTCGCCTCGGCGCGGCTGGTGCTGTCGCGCTCGTCGCGCCCGCAGATCGCGTTATAGAGGAGGGCGGTGTCCCGCGCGGTCCGAGCGATTGGCCCGATCTGGTCGAGCGAGGAGGCGAACGCCACCAACCCGTACCGTGAGACGGCCCCATACGTGGGCTTCAGTCCATACACCCCGCAGAAGGCCGCCGGCTGCCGCACCGAGCCTCCGGTGTCGGAGCCCAAGCTGAGCGGGGCCTCGAGGGCGGCGACCGTGGCCGCCGATCCGCCGCTCGATCCACCCGGCACGCGCTCCAGGTCCCAGGGATTTCGGGTCGGGAAATACGCCGAATTCTCCGTGGAGGAGCCCATCGCGAACTCGTCGCAGTTGGTCTTCCCGGAGAAGACGGCCCCTGCCTGGCGGAGGCGCTCCACCACGTGCGCGTCGTAGGGAGGGCGGTATCCTTCGAGGATGCGCGAGCCGCAGGTGGTGGGGATGCCCCGCGTGCAGAGGTTGTCCTTGAGCGCCACCGGCACGCCCGCGAGCGGCGAAAGCTTCTCCCCCGCCCGGATTCGCGCGTCCACGTCGCCCGCGTCCGCGAGGGTTCGCCCGGCGTCCCGATGGAGGTACGTGCGAAGCCGCTCCGCGGTCTTATCCGCGCGCGCGAGAAACGTCTTCGCCACCTCGACCGCCGAGCGCTCTCCGCTCTGGACCGAGCGGCCGATCGACTCCGCGGATTCCGGCGACGCGTCTTCGTGCTTCATACCACCCGGGGCACGCGGAAGTAATCGCCGTCCCGGTCGGGCGCCTGCGCCAGAGCCTCATCGCGAACGTCCGAGGGCACCACGCGATCCTCGCGAAGCGAGGACCCCGCGCCCGCGCCCACCTGGCTCGTCGGCTCGATGCCGCTCACGTCGAGCGCCTGGAGCTGCTCCACGTAGGCGAGGATCGATTGCAGCTCCTTCACGAACCGGTCCTCCTCGGCCGGATCCACCTGAAGCCGGGAGAGTGCTGCGACCTTGTGGACGACCCCGGCGTCAATCGGCATGGCTCAGCTCCGCGAACGCCGCGAGAATCTTCTTCGTCCCCGCCCGCCGGAATTCCACGGTGAGCTTGGCGCGCTCGCCCAGCCCCTCGCAGGCCACGACGATCCCCTCCCCGAATTGGGGATGGCTCACGCGCACGCCGATCGGGCTTCCGGCGCCGCGCGCTCCCGCCGTCTCCTCGCCGTCGCGGCGGCGTCTCCGCACGACGGGCTTCGGCTGCGCCGACGGCCGGCGGTCCATCCACTCCACGCAATCTTCGGGGATCTCGCTCAGGAAGCGCGAGCTGCCGCCGACCGAGTTCCAGGCGCGCCGGTAGGAGGCGTGGAAGAGATGGACCCGCTCCTGCGCCCGCGTGAGCGCCACGTAGAAGAGCCGGCGCTCCTCCTCGAGCTGGGCCGGATCGTCCAGGGAGGAGACGTGCGGCAGAAGCCCTTCCTCCAGGCCCGCCACGAACACCACCGGAAACTCGAGCCCCTTCGCCGAGTGGATGGTCATGAGGTTCACCGTATCGTCTTCGTCGTTCCAGAGGTCCACGTCGGTCAGGAGCGCAACCTCGGCGAGGAATCCCTCGACGCTCGGGTCCTCCGCGCGGCGCAGATACGCCTCGGCTCCGGCGATCAGCTCGTCCACGTTCTCGATCCGTTCGGGGGCCTCGGCGGGGTTCTCCTCGACCAGGAACTCGCGGTAGCGGATCTTCGCGATCAGCTCGGCCAGGAACGCCGGGGGCGAAAGCGAGAGAAGAGACGTGAGCGAGGTGTGGAGGCGTCCCAGCTCTTGCAGTTTCTTGAAGGCGGGGAGTCCCACCGCGACGAGAAGGTCCGGATGCGCGAGCGCCTCCGGCACCGTGAAGCCGCGCCCCTCGGCGAAGCTCCGGAAGCGGTCGATCGTGGTGCGTCCGATGCCCCGCGGGGGCACGTTCAGGATCCGGAGCCAGGAGACCAAGTCCTTGGGCTGCACGAGGGCGCGCACGTAGGCGATGACGTCCTTGACCTCGCGCCGCTCGTAGAAGGAGATCCCGCCCGTCAGCTGGTAGGGAATGCCCGAGCGGCGGAGCGCGTTCTCCACGGCGCGCGACTGCGCGTTCGTGCGGTAGAGCACGACGAAGTCGCGGTTCTTGAGCGAGTGCGTGCGACGGGTCTCGAGGAGGAGCGATACCATCTGCTCGCCCTCCGCTTCCTCGTCCTCGGCGAGATGCACGCGGATCTTCTCTCCCACGCCGTTCTCGGTCCAGAGCTCCTTCTCCTTCCGCGCCGCGTTGTTCCGCACCACGCCGTTCGCGGCGCGAAGGATCGTCTGCGTCGAGCGATAGTTCTGCGTCAGGCGGAGGACCGTGGCGTCCGGGAACGTCTTCTCGAAGGAAAGGATGTTCCCCACGTCGGCGCCGCGCCAGCCGTAGATGGACTGATCGTCGTCCCCCACCACCGTCAGATTCCGATGGATGCGCGAGAGGCTCTCGATGAGGCGGAACTGGATTCCGTTCGTGTCCTGGTACTCGTCCACGAGGACATGGAGAAACCGCGTCGCGTAGACACGGTGGATGTCCTCGTCCAGCTCGAAGAGACGCACGGTGAGCCCGATCAGGTCATCGAAGTCCATGGCGCCCCGGTCCCGGAGCGTCTTCTGATAGGAGGCGTAGATCTCGGCGAGCCTACGGTCCACCATGGTGAAGGCGGTCTTCACGAACTCCTCCGGCCCCACCCCCTCGTTCTTGAGCCTCGAGATCCGCGACCCGGCGGCGGCCGGCGTCAGGCTGCGATCCTCGGGACCGGGCCCTTTCAGCAGATCGCGCAGAACGGAGCGCTGGTCGTCGGTGTCGTAGATCACGAAGTTCTTGGGATAGCCGAGAAGCTCGGCGTGTCGGCGCAGGATTCGCACGCAGGTCGCGTGGAAGGTGCCCAGCCAGACGCCCAAGTCCTCGCGGCCGAGAAGGACCTGTGCGCGCGCGCGCATCTCGCGTGCGGCCTTGTTGGTGAAGGTGAATGCGAGGATCGAGCCCTGCGGGATCCCGCGCTCGCGCACCAGGTGCGCGACGCGGCCGGTCAGGACACGGGTCTTGCCGCTTCCCGCGCCCGCCAGGATCAGGAGGGGCCCGCCCGGGTGCTCGACCGCCTGGCGCTGCACGGAATTGAGGTCCACGCTTCTCCTAGTACTCGAGCCTTACCTTGAGATCGAGGTTGTACTGCTGCTTGGTGTTCTGTGTCGGGGACAATGTCGAGCTTTGCGGCCCGGGGCGGACCTGTTCGCCCCGCAACAACAGATGCCGCGTCACTCGGTACTCGGCGCTGACACTCTGGGCCTGCTCGGCGGTGCCGGAGAAGTTGCGAGAATACTTAACATAGAGTTCCGGGGTCACGTACTTTCCGACGCCCACGAGGCCGATCGTGCTGGCACCGGGACTGGTACCGCTCGCGGTACCCGACTTGAGATCGATGGTGTCGATGAACCCCACGTCGGCAAGCCAGCGCTCGGCGTTCCGGAAGAGGTAATTGCGCACGGGAAGGGTGGCGTCGGACCCCGCGACCGGCGCGGAGCCAGGGACCTCCGGAGTGCCCGGCGTCCCGGCCACGAGCTGCTCCGCGCCCACCGCCGTGAACTGTCCCACGGTGAGCACCTTCCAGAGGTAGCTCTCGTTGGACTGCCTGTCGTCGTGAAGATGCACCTTGAGCTGGCTCGCCCGGCCCGAGAGCGTCTGATAGATCGGGTATGCCTCTCCACCCTGGCCCGGAACGGTGGTCTGCGCCTCGATCGAGATGTCGGGGTCGATGCGATCGAGAGACGTGAAGCTGATCTGGCCGTTCACGATCCGGAACTCGTTCGAGTAGATGTAGTACTTCCCCTTCACGTCCAGCGAGCCGAGAATCTGGTCTCGCACCCCTTCGTTCCGCAGCGTGAGCTGGCCGTTCGAGAGCTCCACTTCGGTGTCCAGATTCCGGTACCAGAGATTGCGGGGCACGTCGACCACGACCTCGTAGAGAAAGGGGACGGCCGTGCCCTCGTCCTCGCGGGGCTGGCTCAGGTCCAGCGTGAGCTCGCCGCGCGCCAGGGCCACGGGAGCGACACTCGTGATCCGGTATGTTTCCTCGCCGTCGGGATTCAGGGCATCCTTCACGAGGAAGTCGCCCGTGAACCGCATCATGTAGGTCTCACGGTCGGTCGCGGTGAACTCGGCCGCATGGAGCCGCAATTCGAAGTTTCCCCACTGCCTCCCCTCCGCCGACTGCCACCACCCCGTCCCGGTCACCTTCCCGCGCTTCCCCTCCCGCGCGACGATCCGCGTGGCGTTGACGCGATGCTGGTCGAAGGAGGCATCCACCTCGAGCCCTTCCAGGACCTCGTCGCGGCCCGCAATGCGCAGGGTGCCGTCGACCAGGCGGAGCGCTCCGGTGACCATCGGCCGAGCCGGCGTTCCATGAAGGTCCGCGGTCACGTTGAGCTTGCCCGCGCTGGATGCGAATTCGGGGACGAACAGCGCGGCGATCCCGAAGTCCGCGTCCGCCATCCGCAGCTTGAGCGATACCGGCTCCTCGCGCATCAGCCGGTGCCCTCCGTAGAGGGAGAGGTCGATCGGCACGAAACCGTCGACGTGGGTGGTCGCTCCGCCGCGCGTGAAGTCGAGATGCTCGAGGGTGAGCTTCCGGCCCGTGTACCCCCCGGCGAACGCGACCGACTCCGCCTCCACGCCGTGGAACGCGAAGTTGGCACCCGCGGCCCGCGCGGCGAGCACCGGCTCCGCGGCCGTCCCGGTCACGCGGATCTTCCCGGTGGCGAATCCGCGGAGCGAGCTCAGGCTGGTGTCGAGGGGCGCCAGGGAGGCGAGGTCGAATCGGTCGACCTTGAGCTCGAGTGCCAAGTCCACGCGCGAGGTCCAGCCGTGATCGCCGCGGCTCAGCGCGCGCATCCACTCCTGAAGCGTGAGCTTCGGGCGCGCCGTGCCCGCGATGGAGGCGCTGCCCGAGCCCTTCACCCAGCGAAGCTCCGAGACGGAGACCTGCCCCGGGGAATAACCGAACACGACGGCCAGCGTGTCCCCCTCCACACCGGCAAGGCGCGGATGCGCCACCCGGAGATTCATTTGAACGTCCGGGTCGGCCAAGGGCCCGGAGATGAGGACGTCTCCGTCGGCGATTCCTCGCAGTCCCTCCGTGGAATCCGCGCTTCCGGCGGCTCTACCCAGATCCACGCGCTGAAGCGACGCCCTCGCGTTCACGACGCTCTTCTCGAGACGGATGTCCCCCGCGGCGTCGATCCGGCCCGTATCGGTCGCGAGGGAGAACCGCGACACCTGGAGCCGGTCCCCCTCGAGGGTGGCCTGGACGGGACCTACGTTGTTCCATTCGCGCGGACCGATCGCGAGCTTCATCGAATCCAGCCTCGCCTCCGCGGCCTTGTCGCGGAAGCGAACGTTCCCGCGCAGGGTCAGCGTGGTGTCGCCGAGGGATTCCCGGAAGCGGTCGATCGAGATGGCATCGGTCAGGGTGAGTGTCGAGACCACGTCGCCGAGCGAGCGCTCCCCCGCGCGCAGATGGACCACGCTCACGTCGGCGGACGCCGAGGGAGGAGAGCTGAGGCGGCCGCGGGAGGAAACCCGAAGGGAGTCGAAGGCCATCCCGTTCTTGAGGCGGCCCGAGGTCAGGAGCCCCTGCAGCTGATACTCCGGCGCGGCGGACCTGCCGCGGAGCCACCCCGTAACCCGGCCCTGACCGGCGTCCATCGAAACGGGCGAGAGCAGCGCGTCCATGGCTCCGATGTCGCGGACCAAGGCCTCGAAGGTGAAGGAAAGGGTCGTGTCCGGACTGATGGTTCCGGATCCCAGGAGCCGCGCACCGGGCGTGTCCACCCATGCGGTGTCGATCGCCACGTCGCCTCGCTGCCCCAGCCGCATCGCGACGTTCCCGCGATCGATCCGAAGCCGCCCCAGCGAGCCTCGCTCCATCGCGAGCGAAACGGAGGCTACGGGAAAAGGCTTCGCGCGAACCGCGCGGATTCGAGCGAGCCCCGCGAGGCTTCCGTGCGGGGTGTTGGGAGGAAGCCGCCACCACGGAAGGAGCGCCGGGTCCACGTTCGTGAGATGCACCTCGGCGGTGAGGACGCCGCGTGTCTCGACGACGGCGCGCCCCTCGACCTCGGCCTGCTTCACGCGGGCGCGGGCTTCGTCGATGTGGATCTCGCCGGGAACGAGCGCGGCCCGGACGAAGAGCGTATCGACCGGCTCCCCCTCGACGGTTCCCGACAGCCGCATCGTGGCGCTGCCCGAGCTGGGGTCTCCCGCGAAGGCGAGCTCCCCGGTGAGCGACCCGCGCGTGAGGGGGCTCAAGTCGAGGAGCTTCATGACCTCCTCGACGTCGAGCGGAGCAAAGCCGGTTCGCGAGGAGACCACGCGCGCGTGCTCGAGATCCCAGTCGATGGCGGAGCGAATACGCGAGCGGTCCAGGTTGAGGTAGAGAGGGTCGAACTTGAGCCGCCCACCCGACACCGTCGCCACGCCGTTTGCCCGGATCGATCCCGGTCTCTCCGGCATGAGGCTCGTGCCGGAGAGGCGGCTCACCCGCAGCGTGGTCTTGGTGGGCTCCAGGAGCGCTACGGCGTTGCCGGAAATCCTCCCGAAGCGCACATTCCCCCGGTCCAGCGAGATCGTCCCGTCATGGAACTCGACATCGATCCGGGTCGCGGTCTTGTCCAGCGCGTTCCTGCCCGATCCGCGGAATCGAGGTACCACGAGATTGCCCCGGCGGTCGTGCACGAGCGGAAGGACCGGCGCGTCGATGGTGATCCGGAGGGACCGCCGTCGCGAAAAAAGCAATTGGTAGGTGTCGTATTCCGCCCGAATCCGGTCGGCGCTGATCCAGGTGACCGGGCCGTCCTTGGTGAGCACGACCAGCCGCGGATGCTCCAGCACGGCGCCGCCGAAGATGGAGCCGTGGATGCGATCGGACTCGAGCCGCGTGGAGTCGGAACCGATCGACGTGCTGATGAATTTGACGATGCGGCTGGAAACGACCGGGTCGCCCCGGGCGAAGAGGAGGGCGAAGACTCCCGCGCACACGCACACGACGAGGAAGATGGCCGCCATGCCCCACAGGACGTGCGGGAGCCAGCCCGGTCCACGCCTCCCTCCCGGAGGGCCCTGGCTCTTCTCGGCCTGAATTCTCTCGATCTCGCCGCCGAACATGTCAGAACGCCTGCCCCAGGCTGAAGTGGAACGTGCCCCGTGTCGCGCTCAGATCGCGCTCGTCGGGCTTCGAGCGGCGAAGCTTCCATCCGTAGTCGAATCGGACCGGTCCGACCGGCGTCCCGATCCGGATCCCCCCGCCCACCGAATACCGCATGTCCGAATATCCGGCGCCGGGCCCTGTCACGGTGAAGAGGCGCTGGAGGGTGATGTCCTGAGGCCGCTCCCACACGTTCCCCGCGTCCATGAAGACGGCTCCGCTCAGGATCCAGATCAGCGGGAATCGTGCCTCGACGGATCCTTGCAAGAGGACCTCCCCGCCTCGAAGCCCCGAGTCCGGCGGCGCGATCCGGTAACCGATCTCGTTCTCGAAATACCCCCGCACACTGGACGCTCCGCCGGTCACGAAGCGATCCTCGAGAGGGATGAGATCGAGCTCGTGCAGGGTATCGCTCCGAGCCGCGTAGTGTCCAAACGGGTTCACGTATCCGCCCTGGATCCGGAGCGCCAGGGTGAGCCGGCGCCGAATAGGTCGGTAGGTGGTCGCCGAGCCGCTGAACTTGAGAAAGCGGGCGCTACCTTTGAGTACCCCTCCCGCAACGACCGTGTTCCCGATAAGATCGCTTCCCCCTTTGGGATCGAAGGGATTGACTCGGGTGTCCCGCTCGATGGAGAGCCCGACGCGCCGGGTGGTATAGCTCTTCGATTCGACGCCGGCGGCAAGGGGAAGGCTCGCGCTATCCGAGATCACGTGCCTGTGTTCGAAGGAGAGGGTTCCCCGCGTGAACAGCGAGAGGTCCCTCCGGAAGGCGAGGGCGGCGCCATACGCGCGGAGCGGGATTTCGAGAAACCGCCGGTCCCCGGTCTGGGTCTGCACGACCTGCTCGGCATAGCCGCCCAGCGTCGTCTGCGTGCGGGTCCCGAAGATCCAGGGCTGGGACAGCGAGGCATCCACGCGGCGGTTGCCCAGCTTCCACTCGGACACCGGCAGGACCGGCTTCACGATGACGCCCATTCTTCCGGTCACGATGAAGCGGATGCCTTCGCGGCCGATGTTCCGGTGGCCCCACTCGCTGGTGAGACGCAGCTGATCCAGGGTGCCGTACCCGAGCCCGGCGTCGATCCACGCCATCTTCCGCTCGCGCACCGTGAGGTGGACGTCGGCCAAGTGGGTCGTGGAATCGATGTCGCCCCGCTCGAACACCACGTCGCTGTAGAGCCCGGTGTCGTAGATTCGCTGCTGACTGTCCGCGAGCTTCTTGCGGGAGAGGATGTCTCCGGAATGCACGGTCAGCTCCCGGGTGACCACGCGCCCGCGCGTCTTCCGCTGGCCCTCGACCTCGACCCTCCCCATCCGCGCCACGACGCCGGGATCGATCCGGTACACCACGTGGACATGCACGCTGTCCACCTCGAGGCTGTCGCGCACCAGGACCGCGGCGTACCCCAGGTCCGCGTAATGATCCTCGATGGCCTGGCGGTCCAACTCCATCGTCGCGATATCCACGGGATCGCCCGGCTTCTGACCCAGAACCTTCCGCACTTCGGACTCCGGGAGCGGATCCGTTCCCTCGATGGAGATCTCGCTCAGACGCGACAGGGGCCCTTCGGTGAGGAAGAAGGCCACGTCCACCTTCGAGTCGCCGCCGGGAACCGGCTCGGTCCGGACACTGTCCACCTGCGCCGTGAGATAGCCGCGCCGCCGGTAATACGATTGCAGCGCGGCTCCGTCGAAGCGGAGAAAGTCGGAACGGTAGGGAGAGTGACGCCACGGGTGCCAGAACGATTCCCCCCGGGTTCGGAGGAAGCCGCGGAGCTTTCGCGAGGGGAAGGCCTTGTTCCCGTGGATCTCGACGCGGTGCACCTTGCGCGTCTTCTCGAGCTCGAGGGGTTTTTGCGCGGAGGAGAACGCGGCCGGAACGACGGCCAGGACGAGCAGCGAGATGACGAAGAGCCTCGCGACGGACCCGCCGCGCATCGTGGCGTCGCGCCCTAGTCCGGCGCTATCAACGCCCGCCCGGAACGGGAACCGAGTCGGCGGGGGCGTTGTGATTCAGCCGGCGGTTGATGTCCGCTTCGGCGCGCCTTCGCTGCGACACCCGAGTGAGGTCGTTGGCGAAGGAGAAGATGACGAGGCCGCCCAGGACGGCGAGACCGACCCGCTGGAAGGCGGCCTGTGTCTTGAAGGAGAGCGGCCTGCGCCGGACGCCCTCCAGGAGCGCGAACAGCACGTGGCCGCCGTCCAGGATCGGGATCGGCAAGAGATTCATCGCCATCAAGGCGACGCTGATGAAGGAGGCGAAGGACAGGAGCTGGTCGAGCCCGCTTCGCGCCTGATCGCGCGCCACCTGGGCGATGGCGATCGGCCCCGCCACGCTGGAGCTCAGCTTGATCGGGTTCGTCACGAAGCCCCAGAGGCCCTGGTAGATCTGACCGGCCGCATAGAGGGTCTGGCGCACGCCCAGAGGCACGGCCTCGGTGATCGGGAAGCGCTCCACGCTCGTGATCGTCTCGGGCAGGGAGATTCCGATCACGCTGTCCGGTGTGGACCTCACGGTGACCGGGAACACCTTGGCGCCGCGCCGCACCTGGAGATCGAGCGGCGTGTCGGGGCTCCGGCGGATCCGCGTGGAGAGGTCGGTCCAGTTGTCCACGCGCTTCCCGTCCACGCTCAGGATCTCGTCGCCTTCGCGGAGCCCGGCCTGATACGCGGGCAGCCCCAGGAAGACGCGTCCGATCACGGTCCCGGTGTTCCAATCCAGCTCCTCGGCAAAACGCGCCGCTTCCCGGCGCGGGAGGAGGAGGCCGACGCGCTCGCTGCCGCGCGAGACCGTGAGCGGGACCTCGACCGCTCCCTTGCCGCCCACGACGCGATCCACGGCCGAGGCGAGCTGCCGCATGGTCCGCGCGGGCCGGCCATCCAGCGACTCGATCTTGTCCCACTCCCGGAGCCCGACGGTCTGCACGATGGACTGCGGCGCCACGTGGCCCACCGTCGATGGGAAATCGGGGGTCCGTACCCCGATGAGATACACGCCAATGTTGAGCAGGAAGGCGAGAATGAGGTTCGCGAAGGGTCCGGCCGCGGTGATCAGGGCGCGCGCCCACCAGGGCTTCTCGAGGAATTCGTACTCTTTGCCCTCGCGATCCGTCGCGTCCGGGCTGTCCCCGGCCATGCGCACGAACCCGCCCAGGGGGAGGATGGAAATCCGGTAGTCGGTTCCCCCCCTCTGGAAGCCGAACAGCCGTGGCCCCATCCCGATGGAGAAGGAAAGAACCCGGACCCCCAACCACTTGGCGACCAGGAAATGGCCCAGCTCGTGAAAGAAAACGAGCGCGCCCAGGACCGAGGCGCCGTAGAGAGCGATCGTCCAGAAATCGTGCATGGTCTGTCACTCTAACAGGTTGAATTTACAGGGTCAACCAGCGCCCAGGCCGGTCGAGCGCCCCCGCGCCTCTAGCGCCGCCCGGTAGACCCGATCGGTCATTTCCGCGGTGCGCTCGGCGCTGAAGAGCGAGGCCCGCTCCCTCGCGCGGGCCCCCATGGTCTCCCTCAAACCCCGGTCCCCCGCCATTCGCGCCATCGCGCCGGCGAGCGCGGCAGGGTCCGACGCCGGCACGAGGACCCCGGTGCCCCCCTCTTCCACGATCTCGGGAATGCCGCCCACGCGTGTGGCCACCACCGGCAAGCCGGCGGACATCGCCTCGAGAATGGAGGAGCCGAGCCCTTCGGATTGCGTGGCCAGGCAGAAGAAATCCGCGGCGTGGAGCAACGCTTGGATATCGGTACGAAAGCCCAGAAACTGAACGCTCGGTTCGAGACCGAGCGCGCGCGCCTCCGCCTGGAGCCGGGCCAAGAGCGGCCCCTCTCCGGCGAGCCAGAGCTTGAGTCCGGGAGCCTCTTCGACGGCGACCGCCATCGCCCGGAGGAGGTCGCCGTGCCCTTTGCCGGGCGCAAGGGCCGAGACCGCGATCGCGGCCACGTCCCCTTCTCCGGCGCCGAGACGTAAGCGCAATTCCGAGCGCCGCGTCCCGTCCGGGCGGGGCATGGGCTCGATGCCGCTCGGCACGATGTCGATCTTTCGGGAGTCCACGCCGCTTCGGACCAGGGCGTCCCGGACGGCGCCCGAGATCGCGGCGATGCGATCCACGGGCAGCGCGTAGAGGAGACGGCTCCCGACCGAGCGGCGCACCGGGAACACGACGCGCCGGGACAGCACCCGGGCCGGACCCGGATCGAGAAGCGAGGCCATGGCACCGATCGCGTGGGCCCGCGCCGCGTGCCAGTGCACGACCTCGGGTTTCAGCGAGCGCATGATCGCGGCGAGCCCGAGCACGGACGCCAGGTCCCAGGTGCCGCGCATGGCCACGGGATGTACCGCGAACCCTTCCCCGGCCGTCCGCGTGAGGAGCGCCGAGTCGCGTGGCGCCGCGAGATGAGGCTCCCAGCCGCTCGCCCGCTGGCGGCGCATCAGGAGCAGGACCTGGTTTTGCCCGCCCCGCCAGGAGCGCTCCGAATCGACGTGGAGGATCCGGATCACCGGCGCGCGCCGGGCGCGGTCGCCTCGCGGGAGCGCTGGATGGCTTCCACCAGGAGATCGCCGATCCGCGCCGGCGAGGCTTGTGCGAGAGCCGCCGCGCGCCCCCCCGCGCCGACCCGTTCCCGCCGCTCCGGGTCCTGGGCGAGCGACTCGATGGCGCGCGCGAGGGCCGGGCCGTCTCCCGCGGGCACCAGCACCAGGTGCTCCTCGTCGCGGAAGAACTCGGCGATGGCCGCGGACCGCCGCGTGATGATGGGCACGCCGAGCGCCATCGACTGAAAAACCTTGTGCGGCACCACGCGTCCCGACTTGGCGCTCGTGCCGAAGATCCCGAGCCCGATGTCGGCTCGGGCGAGTCGCGACATCGCCTCCTCGTAGGGCATCCGCCCGAGGAGCCGGACGTTCTGCAAGCCGCGCGCGGCCACGTCGCGCTCCACCCGGGGGAGCATCATCCCGTCGCCGATGAGGGTAAAGGTCGCGAAACGCGGCCCGTGCTTTCTCAGGATCTCGGTGGCGGCGTCGACGATCGCGGGCAGGCCGTGGAGCGGAAGGTAGCCGCCCAGGTACACGATGTCGATCGGGCCGGTCCGGGGCGCCGTCGACCGGCGCTCGCCCAGGTCGAACGCGAAACGATCCGCTCCCACCGGCACCCGGCTCAGCTTCTTCCGCGCGATCCCGAACTCGCTCGAGTAGAAATCCCCGTGCTCCCACGTGTCGCAGAGCACCATGTCCGCAAGCGAGAGCGCGAGGCGGTCGCTCGCGCGGACCCTCTGCTCGCTCATGCTTCCCTTCTTGAGACGGCCCATGTCACCGACCTGCGTGTCCCAGCGGGAGACGAGCGGATCGAAGAGAACCGGAGAATCCGCCGCGCGCCCCAGGAGACCCGCGAGGGGAATGTCGCGATGGCCGAAGGAGGGAACGAGCACGGCGTCGAGCTTTCGGGCGCTGCGCATCCATTGAAGACACAACCCCAGCTCGCGGATTCCAGGCAGGGCCCCGGGCCGCGCGCGGATGGAGAGCACCTCCGCGCCCCGCGCCTCCAGGGCCTCCCGGAGCACGCGCGTGCGCGGGTACGAAGGATCGTAGGCGCCGAAGAGAGCGACTCTCACCCTTCCCCGTCCCGCATCTCGCCCTCCCAGCGCCGGGCGTACTTCGTGAACACCGAGAAGGCCGCGAGCCAGCAGAGCACGATGCCGCGCCTCCCCTCGCGAAACCCGCCCTGGAGGACATACATGCGCAGAAATCGAAGCCAGGGACGGACCAGAAGACGAAACCCCGAGGCCCGCACACCGTGACGCCTGAGCTCCTCCGCGGACCAACGCGAGTACCGGCTCCACTTCTCGAAGTACTGGTCCAGATCGCGATAGGGCTCGTGGTGGAGCTTCCCCTCGAGACGATCCGCGTGTCCCTGGAGCTCCACCTCCTCGTGCACCAGCACCGGGCGATAGGCGCCCTTCCGCCGATCGAAGAGACGGAGCACCTTGTCCCGCTGCCATCCCGCGGACCGGATGGGTTTCGCGTAGAAGTAGTTCTCGCGGCGAATCCAGTACCCGTCGCGGCGGCCGGGGTCGGCGAGCACGGATTCGATCTCGCGGCGCAATTCCGGCGTCACGCGCTCGTCCGCGTCGAGGATCAAGGTCCAGGAGTGCGTCAATTGCGGCAGCGCCCAGTTCTTCTGCGCCGCGGGATTCTCGTACGGATGCTCGAGCACGCGATCGGCGATCGAGCGGGCGATCGCGAGCGTGCCGTCGGTGCTCCCGGAATCCACCACCACCTCGTCCGCCCAGCGGATGGACTCCAGGCAAGCGCGGATCGTCCGCTCCTCGTTCTTCGTGGTCACGAGCGCGCTCAAAGGCTCGCGGCTCACGCGGCGCTCCCGGCTCTCGCCTTCATGAGCACCCGGCAGGCCTCGACCACCATGGCCGCCGTCACGTCGCTCATGCAGCGCATATGCCGGTCACCCGGAAGCGGGCATTCCGTGTGGTTACAGTGCAGGCACGCGAGGCCGCGCGCTTCCACGGCGATGTGCGGCCCGGAGGGAGGCTGCCAGGCGCCGGGATGCGTGGGGCCGAAGACCGTCACGGTGGGGACTCCGAGCGCGACGGCCAGATGCTTGGGGCCGGAGTCGTTGCTCACGAGGATCGCGCAGCGCTGGACCAGAGCCGCCAGGTCCTCCCATCCGGCGCTGGGCCCCACGGTCGATGAGTTCTTCATCCGGGCGGCGCATTCCCGCGCGAGCGCCTCCTCGCCCGGCCCCCAGAGCCAGAGGGGGTCGGCCGTCTCGCACAAGGAATCCATCACGGCGGCGAACCGCTCCGGGATCCACGTCTTCGCGGGCCAGGTCCCGGACGGAAGGCACGCGGCGACGGGCCTCGCCCCGAGTCCGGCATCATGCAGCCAGCCGTCCATTCGCGCGCGCGCCTCCGGCGATACGTGAAGGGTCAGCGAGAGGCCGCGGGGTGCGATGCCGAGCGCGCGCACCAGGTCGAGCGAGGCTTCCGGCGCGTAGCGCGCCACCGGGCCCTCGGGGCCGAGCGGCTCGCGAGGGACCCGGACCGTGTACGCGCGCCGCCGCCCGGGAATGTCGTACCCAACCCGGATCGGCGCGCGGGTCATCGCGGTCATCAGGGCGCTGCGCGGATTGGAGACCATGTCGAGCACGAGATCGTATCCGCCCCGCAAAAGCCACGCGTATCGCGAGCCCTGGGACCAGAGGGAGCGCCGGTCGAGCGTCACGACGCGGCTCACGTCCGGATTGTGGTACAGGAGCGCGTCGGTTCCGCGCGAGACCAGGATGTCGATCGTGGCCGCGGGCAGGCCCGCGTGGAGGGCGCGAAGCGCGGGCGTCGTGAGGAGGAGATCTCCCGCGGCGCGATGGCGAAGAACCAGGACGCGCCGCACCCCGGACAGGTCAGACGGAGTGGTCGCGTCACGCGATCGCACGCGCGCCTCCGCCGTGCGCGAGGGCTCGGCTCACGGCCCCGAGAGCATCCCCCACGCTGATCCAGTCCATGCAATCCATCCGGGCGCACTCGTGGCGATGGCAGGGGCGGCACCAGATCTCGCGCGAGAGAATCTGGTGCCCCTCCTCGGGTCGATACGGAAACCAGATCTCCGGCTCCGTGGGACCCAGGATCCCGACCGTCGGCGTTCCCACAGCGGGGCCCGCATGGATGGGACTCCCGTCCACCGTGACGAGCGCGTCCAGCGCGGCGATCACGCTCCACGATTCGCGAAGTGTGAGGCCCGCCAGGACGGGCGCGTCCTCGCCGCCTCGCACGCCCGCGGCCACGCGCCGCGCGAGGAGTTCCTCGCCGGGTCCCCCCAGCACCACGATACGCGCATCGAGGCGTGGGATGGCGCGCGCGAGCGCCGCGAACCGGGCCTCGGGCCACCGCTTCGCGGGCCACCGGTTCCCGGGATGGAGGCCCACGCGCGGCGAGCCCGCCGGGAGGACTTGGTCCAGCCGGGCGCGCCCTGCCGCGCGCTCGACGTCGCTCAAGGCGATGCGCGGGGCGTGACGGGCGGGCGAGAGTCCGAGAACCTCGAGCGATCGGAGATGGTGCGCGACCGCGGAGAGAGGTCCGGAGGAGGGCGGCACCGGATGCGTGTACAGGCGGCGGCGCCCGCGGCGGGCGGGCCCGACGCGAACCGGTGCGCCCGTCCAGGCCGCGAGGAGAGCGCTCCTGGGATTTCCGTAGAGATCGATCACCCAGTCGTAGCCTCGCGCCCGCAGCTTCCAGAGCATCGACGGCGGCGCGGGCAGAAGCGAGCGAAGGGCCGGGCGGAGCACGAGCACCTGATCGACGGCGGGGTGGCCCACCGCGGCTTGCGCGGGCCCCTCCTCGGCCATGAAGTCGATCGCGCAGTCCGGGAAGCTCTCGCGCATCGCGTCCAGCACCGGCAGCGAGAGGATGGCGTCGCCGATCCGCCGGAGCCGTGTGACGAGCGCGCGGCGTGGAGCGACCGAATTCATCGCCGGATGCGCTCGATCAGGTCGCTCGTCGCGTGCCCCTTCGGATCGCCCACGATGACGGTCCGGATCCCCAGCGAGGCCGCGACGGCGCGCTCCGGCACGCTCTCCACGGTGTAGTCGGTCCCCTTGGCGTGCGCCGAGGGAAGGAGCCGCCGGAGGAGGCCCTCCACGGAGTCCTCCTCGAAGGACGTCACCCAGTCCACACATTGAAGCGCGGCCACGATCTCCATGCGCTCCGCGAGCGGCAGAAGGGGACGGCCCTTCCCCTTCAGCCGCCGGGCCGAGGCATCCGAATTGAGCGCGACGAGGAGACTCGTTCCCTCGCGCTTCGCCCCCTCGAGGTATCGAACGTGTCCCACATGGAAGAGATCGAAGATGCCGTTCGCGAGCACGAGACCCTGACGCTCTCCGGGGGAACGCGCGAGCCTCTCCTCCAACGCCGCGGCCGCCACGATCTTCTCCTCCGGCGGCTTCACGCGCGGATCCGCGGAGGCGCCTGCGCGCGGATGGCCGAGCGTAGCTCCTCGCGACTCACCGTTGCCGTCCCGCGCTTCATGACCACGACCGATGCGGCGTAGGTGGCGAGCATGGCGGCTTCGAGCTGCGAAGCGCCCGCGGCCAACGCCAGCGCCGCGGTCGCGGAGACCGCGTCCCCCGCTCCGGTGACGTCCGCCACGTCCGAGGAGCCGACGATGGAGAGCCCGACCGGGCGGCTCCCCCGCGTGAAGAGCATCATGCCGTCGCTCCCTCTCGTGATCCAGACCGATTGCGCACCGCCTCCCTTCACCAGCGATTCGCCGGCGCGCTTCAGCGCCGAGGTGCCCAGCGACGGCAGATGCATCGCCTCCGCGACCTCGTGCTCGTTCGGGGTGAGCAGCGTGGCGCCCCGGTAGGAGGTGAGGGCGTAGCGGGAGTCGACCACGATCGGGAGCTTCGCCCGGCGCCCGGCCGTGATCGCCGCCCGCCGCAGCCCCGGACTCAGCACGCCGTAGCCGTAGTCGGAGAGGAGCACCGCGTGCGCCCGCCGCGTCGCGCTCCGCGCGGCGCGGGTGAGCTTCCGCTCCGCCGCGCGCGAGAGCGGCGTGGTGTGCCCGCGATCCAGCCGGACAATCTGCTGGCGCGCGGCATGGCTCGAGCCCGCGAGGATCCGGGTTTTCACGATCGTGCCGCCGCGCGGGTCCCGGAAAAGCCACGACGTGGCCAGTCCGCTCGAACGGAGTGCCTTCGCCAGCGCGACGCCGGCGGGATCTCCGCCGAGCCGCCCGACCACCAGCGCCACGCCTCCCAGGGCCCGCACGTTCATCGCCGCGTTCGCGGCGCCGCCGGGCACGTGGCGGTCCCCCTCGTGCTCGAGAATCAG
>JBGPMB010000007.1:0-38210 GCA_041486775.1 Candidatus Eiseniibacteriota bacterium
AAGCCTTCCTGCAGGCGCAGCGCGCCGTCAGGGCGGACCAGTTTGCGGATTTGTCGCTCAGCGTCATCAAGCTCCTCGGCCGCGGCGAGTACGTCGCGAGCGTCCCGGGGGAGCAGGTCCCAGGGCACTTCGGCCTCGCGGTGAGCCAGTACACGCATTCAACGGCCCCCAATCGCCGCTTCCCCGATCTCATCACGCAGCGCCTCCTCCAGGCCGCGCTCACAGGGGGCGCGGTCCCCTACCGCCCCGATCAGCTCCAGGCGCTCGCCCTCCACTGCACGGAGAAAGAAGACTCCGCTCAGAAGGTCGAGCGGCTGACGCACAAAGCCGCGGCGGCGTGCCTGCTGAGCGGCCGGATCGGCGAGATCTTCGAAGGAATCGTCACCGGCGCTTCCCCCAAGGGGACCTGGGCGCGAATCCTGGATCCCCACGCGGAAGGACGCGTGGAGCGGGGCGCCGCGGGGCTAGACGTGGGCGATACGGTCCATCTCAAGTTGATCAGCACCGACCCGGAGCGCGGATTCATCGACTTCGAGCGGGTCGGAAAGAGCTAGACCGCCGGGTCGGCGGGGCGCTCCGCGTGGGTCCTCCGGAGCGGAATCTCCTTCAGGAAGAGCGACACCACCAGCGCCACGCCCATGAGCGTGGCCGCGATGAAGAACGTCTCCGTGATCGAGACCGCAAACGCCTGTCGCGCGCGGACCAGGAAGGACGCGAACGCCTCCTGCGATGGGCCTTGAAGCGCGGGAGGCAAGGCCCGGAGGCGCGCTTCGAGGATCCCCCTCCCCGGCTGTGTGAGGATCATCTGGAGCGAGTTCGCGTCCGCCCGGGATCCCAAATTCGCGGAAGGGACGGCGCTCGCCGCGATGCGGATGAACGGGTCCGCGGCCAAGTTCCCCAGCTCGTGCGCCAAGCGCGCGTTGAGGACGCTCCCCAGGACCGCGGTCCCCACCGTGGCCCCGATGCTCCGGAAGAGCTGCGTGGAGGCCGTGGCGATCCCGAGCTTCGCGTGCTCGAAGGCGTTCTGCACGGCGAGCGTGAATACGGGAAGCGTGGCGCCGATGCCGAGGCCCGTGGCGATCATCCGGAGGATCAGGGATCCCGGCGACGTGGACGCCGACATCCGCGACAGGACGAAGAGCGCCACGGTGGCCAGGGCGAGGCCGGCCACCGCGATCGCCTTGTAACGGCCGGTTCGTGACGTGACCTGGCCCGAGAACACGCTGGCGGCCACGAAGGCGAGCGTGAGGGGCGTGAGGATGGTCCCGGAATGGGTGGCCGTCACGCCCAGGACGAGCTGCGCGTAGAGCGGGATGAACACGATCGCGCCGAACATGCCGACCCCGACGAAGAAGAGGGAAACGATCGAGACCAGGAAGATGGTGTTGGAGAAGAGCGAGAGCGGAAGAACGGGCTCCTCGGCGCGGCCCTCCACCAGCACGAAACACACGAGCCCCACGAGCGCCGTCGCGGAGAGTGTCACGATGGTGGGGGAAGACCACGCGTATTGCGTGCCGCCCCAGATCAAGGCGAGGAGCAGCGACACCAGCGAGACGGTCAGGAGCACAGCCCCCGCGTAGTCGATGGATCTCCCCTTCCGGTTCGGCGCGATGTGCGGCAGGAGGGAAGCCACCGCCGCGAACGCCACGATCCCCACCGGGATGTTGATGAAGAAATTCCACCGCCAGGACGCATGATCGGTGAGCCAACCTCCGAGCGTCGGCCCGATGATCGAAGAGAGTCCGAACACGCCGCCCAGGAGTCCCTGCCAGCGGCCGCGCTGCGCGGGCGGATAGAGATCTCCCACCACCGCGAAGGAGTTCGCGAAGATCGCGCCTCCCCCCAGCCCCTGGATCGCGCGGAACAGGACGAGCTGGAGCATGTTCTGCGAGATCCCCGAGAGCACGGATCCCACCAGGAACAGCACGATCGCGGACAGGATGAAGGGCTTCCGCCCGTAGATGTCGGAGAGCTTGCCGTAGATGGGGACCACGACGGTCGAGGCCAGGAGATAGGCGGCGATCACCCAGCTCAGGTGCTCGAGCCCGTGGAATTCCTGCACGATGCGCGGGAGCGCCGTGGCGACGATGGTCTGATCCAGCGCCGCGAGGAAGAGCGCCATCATCACGCCGACCATCACGAGCAGCTTCCGGGAGTGAGGCATCGTCGCGAGCATGCGTAAGAGTCCCCTAGATCGACTCGATCCGTCAAGCCGCTCACGGAATAAGAAAGCAGCTTTCGGCGCGACGCCGCGACGCAGCGTTGGTACGCTTCGCGGATGAGCATGCGCGCGCGCGTCTGGGTCGCGTTTTCGGCGATCTACGTCATCTGGGGCTCGACCTACCTCGCGATCCGAATCGCGATCGAGACGCTTCCTCCCTTCCTCATGGCCGGAGCCCGCTATTCGATTGCCGGCCTCCTCCTGTGGGGATGGCTTCGGATCCGCGGCGAGCATCGGGCGACGTGGCGCGAATGGCGCGAGGCTGCGATCGTGGGCGGGCTCATGCTCCTGGGCGGGAACGGGCTCGTCTCCTGGGCGGAGCAGTTCGTGCCCTCCGGTCTCGCGGCCCTTCTGGTCTCCACGATCCCCATCTGGGTCGTTCTGCTCGATTGGCTCTGGCTCCGGAGCGCGCGTCCGAGCCCGAGGATGTTTCTGGGACTCGCCCTGGGAATCGTCGGCGTGGGGCTCCTGGTGCGCCCGGGAACGGCGTCGACCGTGGAGGGGGGCGTGTCGATTCTCGGCGCCCTGGTCCTCCTGCTGGCGGCGGGATCCTGGGCGGCCGGCGGACTCCACGCCCGCCGCGCGAAGCTTCCGTCTTCGTCCCTTCTCTCGGTCGCCATGCAGATGATCGCGGGAGGCTGTCTTTTCCTCCTTACCGGGACCGCGACGGGCGAGTGGCCGAAGCTTTACGTGAGCGCGATCTCGCCCCGCTCGCTGCTCGCGCTCGCCTATCTCGTCTTCTTCGGATCCCTCGTCGGCCTCACCGCCTACCTCTGGCTCATCAAGAGGACGACGCCCGCGCGGGCCTCGACCTATGCCTTCGTGAATCCCGTCGTGGCGATCGTGCTGGGTTGGGCGGTGGCCGGAGAGGCCCTCTCGCCGCGAATCCTGCTCGCGGCGGCGGTGGCGTTGAGCGGCGTGGTGCTGATCGTGCGCGCCCGGCCCGGTGCGCCTTCCGCGTGACGACGATGCGATTTCGGTCCATGATGGTCCACTTCGTTCACCCGATCATCCGCGCACAGCCAGACGGAGAGCCCGGTTGCCCGACACCGCTGGAATCGAAATCGAGCACGTGGCGAAGAGCTACGGCGAGGTCTTGGCACTCGACGTGGAGCGGCTGGTCGTCGCCCCGCGCGCGACCCTCGCGCTGATCGGTCCCAGCGGCTGCGGCAAGAGCACGCTCCTGCGCCTCATCGTCGGCCTCCTCCGCCCCGACCGCGGCCGGATCTCGATCGGCGGAACCGTGCTGGGACCCGGGACACGACGAGCGCTCCAGCTTCGGATGGGCTACGTCATCCAGGAGGGAGGACTGTTCCCGCACCTGACCGCTGGAGAGAACGTGGCCCTCGTGGCGCGGGACCTGGGCTGGGCACGGGAGCGGATCCGCGCCCGGACCGAGGAGCTTCTCGAGCTGAGTCAGATCCCGGGTGATCTGCTCGGGCGGTTTCCCACCCAGCTGAGCGGCGGGCAGCGTCAGCGGATCGCGCTCATGCGCGCGCTGATGCTCGACCCGGACGTGCTGCTCCTCGATGAGCCGCTGGTAGCACTCGACCCCATGATCCGCTCGGACCTTCAGCGCGAGCTCAAGACCCTGTTCGCGCGGCTCCAGAAGACCGTCCTCTTCGTGACGCATGACATGGCCGAGGCCGCGTTCGTGGCGGGAGAGATGGCGATCATGCGCGCCGGAAGGATTCTCCAGCGAGGCGCATTTCAGGATTTGGCACGGATGCCCGCCGATCCCTTCGTCACGGAATTCATCCGGGCCCAGCGCCCTCTCGACCTGGCCGGGGCTCCGGGAGCCTGATGCGCGCGCGCGTCCTCTCTGGGGCCACGGCCCTGATTCTGATCGCGGCGTACGCTGGGCCGGCCCCGGGATCGAGCGCCGGGGCTCCCGTGACCGTGGGCTCCAAGGCGTTCCCGGAGTCCTGGGTGCTGGCCGAGGCGCTCGCCCAAGTCATCCGCTCGGAAGGAATCGCCGACGTCCGGCATCGGAACAATCTCGGAGGCACGGAGATCGTCTTCCAGGCGCTCCGTTCCGGCGACGTGGATGTCTACCCGGAATACACGGGCACCATCCTCGAGGTCGTGCTCCACAGCGCGCGCCCGCTTTCCGTTCCGGAGATGCGCGAGGAGCTGAAGAAGGAAGGGCTGGGCGTGAGCGAGCCGATCGGGTTCAACGACAGCTACGCGATCGCCGTCACGCGCGAGGCGCGCGATCGCTACGGACTCCGCACGATCTCCGATCTCGCGCGGCACCCCGAGGTGAGACTGGGACTGACCCACGAGTTCCTCGGCCGCCCCGACGGCTGGCCGGGGCTGATGCGTCACTACGGCCTCTCCATGCCACACGTGGTCGGAATCCAGCACGAGCTGGCCTACACGGCGCTCGCGGGCGGGCGGATCGACGGGACCGACATCTACACCACCGACGCCCAGATCGAGCGGCTGGGACTCACCGTGCTCGAGGACGACCGGAGATTCTTCCCCCGCTATGACGCGGTCTGGCTCTACCGGCTTGATCTGGTTGGGCGGGAGCCCCGAGCCGTCGAGGCAATGACGCGCCTGACCGGTCGCATCGACGAAGCGAAGATGATCCGCGCGAACGGGCGCGTCGTGCTCGCGGGTCGCACGTACCGCGAATCCGCGGATTCGCTGCTCGCGGAGTCCATGGCGGGAACACCCGCGCCGCGGGCCGCGGAGCCGGGCCTCTGGGCCTCGATCGCGCGCAATACCGCGCAGCATCTGAAGCTGGTGGCGCTCTCCCTTCTCCTGGCCGTCCTGGCCGGGATTCCGCTCGGCATCCTCGCGACGCGCTCGCCCTTCCTGGGCGGCGCGATCCTCTCTCTGTCCGGCCTCCTCCAGACCATCCCGTCCCTGGCGCTCCTGGCCCTGCTCATCCCGTTCCTGGGCATCGGCGTGGTCCCGGCCCTGGTGGCCCTCTTCCTCTACAGCCTGCTCCCGATCGTGCGGAACACTTACGTGGGTCTGACCACCATCCCGCAGCCTCTCGGCGAGGCCGCGGAGGCCATCGGCCTTTCGAATGCCGCGAAGCTCTTCCTCGTCCGCCTCCCCATGGCCTCCCCCGCGATCATGGCTGGGATCAAGACCAGCGCCGTCATCAACGTGGGCACGGCCACCCTGGCGGCCCTGATCGGGGCCGGGGGCCTGGGAGAGCCCATCCTCTCGGGAATCCAGCTCCGGCAGAACGCCCTGATCTTGCAGGGGGCGATCCCGGCGGCGGTCCTGGCCCTCCTCGTGCAGAAGATCTTCGACGCCGTCGACCTCGTTGTGGTTCCCCGGGGCCTCCGACTTCCCGAAACCCGCATCTAAGCCTCATCTCAGGGCTTCGCAGACCGGCGTAGACCCGGCGGGAAACCTGCGTCATCATTGACGATTCACGCAGCCATCGACATGGAGGCGTCATGCCCGACACCCTGATCCAGGACCAAGACCGCCACGCCCTGGCGTCCCGCCTGTCGGACGCGCGAGCCAAGACCGACGAGCTCTTCTCGATCGTGAGGCCGGGGGCCCTGTACGACCGCCCCATCCCCGAACGTCACAGACTCATCTTCTATCTGGGCCACCTCGAGGCCTTCGACTGGAACCTGATCGCCCGCCGGGCGTTCGGAATCAACCCTTTTCACCCCTCTCTGGACAAGCTTTTCGCGTTCGGGATCGATCCGATCGGAGGCGGCCTCCCCAACGAGCCCGCGTCCGATTGGCCCGAAGCGGCGGCGGTCCGGGGCTACTTGGAGCGGGTCCGCGCCACCGTGGATGAGTGCCTGGCGGGCGCGCGCCGGCCGATCGACGGGACGGACCTCGACGCCGCGTTCCACATGGCGATCGAGCACCGGTTGATGCACGCCGAGACCCTCGCGTATCTGCTGCACCAGCTCCCCTACGAAGCCAAGGTGCCCCAGCCCTCGGCGCCTGTTCCACGCGCGAGCCGGCCTGGCGAACATCGGGGGGCCCGCAACATGGAGATCCCGGCGGGGCATGCGACCCTGGGCCGCGGGCGGGAGGAACGGGGCTTCGGCTGGGACAACGAATACGATCGAATGCGCGTCCACGTCCCGGAATTCACCATCGACTCGCACAAGGTGTCGAACGGCCGCTTCCTCGAGTTTCTCCGAGAGGGCGGATACGAGAAGCGGGAGCTCTGGTCCGACGCCGCCTGGGACTGGAAGACCCGCGAAGAGGTGCGCCACCCGCAGTTCTGGCGTGAGCGGGACGGCGTCTGGCTCTATCGCGGCATGTTCGAGGAAGTCCCGCTCCCCCTGGATGCCCCCGTCTACGTGAGTCACGCCGAGGCCTCCGCGTTCGCGCTCCGCCACAAGCGCTCGCTCCCGACGGAGCCCCAGTTCCACCGCGCCGCGTACGGCACGCCGGACGGCGCCGAGCGCGCCTACCCGTGGGGGGACGAGGATCCCGCGACGGTGGAAGGAAATTTCGATCTCAGGCGATGGGACCCCACCCCGCTCGGGGCTTTTCCCTCCGGCGATAGCGCGTTTGGGGTTTCGGAGCTGGTTGGAAACGGGTGGGAATGGACCGGAAGCGTGTTCGCTCCCTTCCCCGGATTCCGCCCTCATCCGGATTACGAGGGCTATTCGGCGAACTTCTTCGACGGAGAGCACTTCGTCCAGAAGGGGGGCTCCCCCCGCACGGCGGCGTGCATGCTCCGCCGCTCGTTTCGGAACTGGTTCCAGCCGCACTATCCCTACGTCTACGCCGGCTTCCGCACCACCGGCATCCGAGGGTAGCCGTGCGAGTCGAAGCGGCGGGAGCCGCGCATTCCACCCTTGTCGACGAGTTGGCCCTCGACGTCCGCGCCGGGTTGGGCGGCGCCGGGCAGAAGAGTCTTCCTTCCCGCTATCTCTACGATGACCTCGGCTCGGCGCTCTTCGACGCGATCGGATACCTGCCCGAGTACGGGCTCACCCGCGCGGACGAGCGAATCCTACAGAGGCACGCGCGAGATATCGTCCGGGCGATGCGGGGCCCGTGCACGGTCGCGGAGCTGGGCAGCGGGAGCGGGCGGAAGACACGATGGATTCTGGAGGCACTGGGAACGGGCCGTCCCGTGACGTACTACCCCATCGACATCTCGGCCGCGGCCCTCGAGCGCTGCGAGCGGGAGCTGAGCCGCGTTCCGGCTGTCCGCGTGGATCCCATCGAGGCCGACTACCTGAGCGGCCTCTCCATCGTCGCATCGCAGCGCCGCAAGGACGAGCGGCTGCTTCTCCTGTTCCTGGGAAGCACGATCGGGAATTTCGAGCCGAGGGATGCGATGGAGTTCATCCGCGAGGTGAGACGGCGGCTTCGGCCCGGTGATGGATTCCTGCTGGGCACCGACCTCGTGAAGCCCGCCTCCACCCTGATCGCGGCCTACGACGACGCCCTGGGCGTCACGGCCGCGTTCAATCTCAATCTGCTCCGCCGCATCAACCGGGAGCTGGACGCCGATTTCGACCTCGACCTCTTCCGGCACGAGGCGCGCTGGAACGCGCCGAAGCGCCGCGTCGAAATGCATCTCGTGGCGTCTCGCGGGCACACGGTCCGGATCCATGCGCTCGACCTCGCGGTGGAATTCCGGGCGGGTGAGAGCATCTGGACCGAGAGCTCGTACAAGTACGATCCCGAGGAGCCCGTCCGCATCTCGGCCGAAACATCCTTCGCGGTGGAGGGGCAGTGGATCGATCGGGAGTGGCCGTTTGCCGAGAGCCTTCTCATCGCCGGGGAAGATTAGAGGGAGCGGGCGGCCTCGGCGAGCGCGTCCATCGCGGCTTTGAGCTGCGCGTCGGAGAGGTAGGGAGCGGGCCCGAGCCGCAGCGTCGTCCCGCGGATGTCGATCCAGACGCCGCGGGCGCGGAGCCCCTTCGCCAGCTCCACGGAGCGCGGGCTCTCGAGCGCCAGGAATCCCCCGACCGCCGCGAGCGGGACCGAGCGGTCCCGCGTGATCAGGCCCGGATCCAAATCCAGGGCGTCGAATCGTTCCGTCAGGAGAGCGACCTGGTGCGCGTACAGCTCGTGCAGGCGCTCCGGCGTCAGACCCTCGGCCTGAAAGAAATCGAACACCCGCGCCGCGCGATAGTTGCTGGTCGGATCGTACGTGGCGGCCGCCCAGCGCGCGGCACCCTCCCCGTAGGCCACTCCGCCCTTCACCTGCTCCGTGAGGCGCGCGAACTCGCTGAACCATCCCGTGATCATGGGCCGCAGATGGTCGCGTCCGGGCGGGACGCGGAGGAACGCGTTTCCTTCCCCCAGCTGACAGTACTTGTAGCCACCCCCCGTGAAGAAAGCGTCGTGAAGCCCATCCCGCTCCAGCGAGCACGGAAGGACGTTCAGCTGATGGTAGGCGTCCACGAGAAGCTCCGCCCCCACGCGGCGGCAATGCTCGAGCACGGAGCGAAGCCCCGGCACGATATGCGCGTTCTTGTAGAGGACGGAGGAGGCGAGCACGACGGCGGTGCGCGCGTTCGTCGCGGCGATGAGGCGCTCGGCCACGGCGCTCGCGGGGTCGGCGCTAACCTTGACGACCTCGAGGAATCCTTCCTCGGCGAGCCGGTCCATTTGGCGGCGGATGGAGTGGAACTCTCCGTCGGTGGTGACGATTCTCGGCCGTTCGCGGAGCGGAAGGGCGGAGAGGAACTTGACCAAGAGGTCGTGCGTGCCGGGGGCCAGCGCGATGGTCCCGTCTTGGTCCCCGAGGAGCGTGGCGTAGCCGCGACGAACGCGGTCCGCCTTCTCGCCCGCGCGGGGCCACTTCTCGTCGACCAGGGCCGCGGCGTCGTTCCAGGCCTCGACCTGCCCCTCGAAGGCGACGTCCGGCCACGCCTGATGCGAATGCCCGGTCAGGAGCATCCGCTCGGCGACCCGGAAGCGCGTGTAATGGCGCGCGAGCGGGTTGGACGGCTTCTTGAGATCGTCTACCGAGAGGGCGCGGCTCGATTCGAGCGAGGGCATCGGATCACCGCTTCGCGAAGATCGAGGTCCAGTTCATGAATACGGTCGTCGCCGGGAGCTCGCCCGCGTGGACAGTCTTCCGGATGAGGAACCGCTGCCCGTCCGCCGACACGGCGTAGTTGTGACCGATCGGACTGTCGCCCGCGATAAGGCCCATGAAGAGTGCCTTGGGAGGGCCCAGCACGAGGTCGGTGCCCGCGGTCCCCGAGACATCGACGGCGGTTACCGCGCCGCCGAGCGAGAGGAAGTAAAGCTCCTTCCCGTCCCGCCGCCATTCCGGGTCGCGGCCGCCCTGGCTCGAGACCTGCCACTTGCCCCCCAATCCGGGGAACGGCTGGATGTACACCTCGCGGCGACCGTTTTCGTTGGAGGAGTAGGCGATCCATCGGCCGTCCGGCGAGAACCGGGGCTCGAACTCGCGGAACGGCGTTGCGATCAGAGGGTAGGCCACAGCGCCTCCCGTCGGCTGGATCCATATGTCCCAGCTGCCGGGGGCCTGGACCACGCACGCGATATTCTTCCCGTCGGTGGACCAGTCGCCGGGCCCGATCGAGACCGAGACATGGGAAATCAACGACTCGGGCCTCGCGCCCGTCGCGGTCTTCACGAACACGCCGTAGGTGCCCTTCTCGTCCGACGTGTAGGCGATCCGCGTGCCGTCGGGGGACCAGACGGGCCAGTAGTCCTGGGCGGAGCTGAACGTGAATCTCGTGGTCACGTTGCGATCGCTCTCGATCGTCCAGAGGTCGGGATTGCTGGTGCCCATTTCGACGGCGATCCGTTTGCCGTCCGGTGACGCGGTCTGATTGGAATACGGGCCGGGTTCCCCGATCACCTGGAGGTCGTGCCCGGCCCGGTCGACCCAGGTGAGCCGGCTCGTGCCCTCCCCCACGCTCCCGCGAAAGACCAGGACGCCGTTGTCCGAGGCGGAGAATTCCGCGTTGGCGGCGCCTCCTCCCCCGACCGCGACGTCGTCCACGATGGGAAACGGCTCGCCTCGGAGCTGGAGCTTCCCGGCGTCGAACGGCTGGGCCAGGAGCGCGCGATCCCGGACGAAGAGGACGTAACCGGGAGCGACGTATTCGATCCGGGACAGATTGCCGGTCAGGAGCACACGCGTCTTCGTGGAGCCCAGCTCCCCCACCTTGAGCGCGGTGGATTCGGGCCGGGCGGAGAGCCCCAGGTAGAGGAAGTGGCGCCCGTCCGGAAGAACCTGGGGCCAGGCGTTCCCCGTCTCTCCGTGGGCTCGGTCGATGCGCGTCACCGGGGTCGCGACTCCCCCCGCCGCCGCGATTTTCAATATCGAATCGGTCGCGGAGTTGTCGTAGAGGATCACGCCGGACTTGCTCCACGATCCGTCCCCGCGGCTTCCCGTTTCTCCCACCGTCTGCGGCGGGCCTCCCGTCGCCGCCATCTTCTTCAGCTTGCCGTCGGCCATGAACGCGAGATACCGGCTGTCGGGCGACCAGAAGGGGCGCGCGGCGTTCTCACTGCCGGGGAGTGGCTCCGCCGTGAGCGAGCCGAAGGGGCGGAGCCAGATGCGGGAGATCCCGGTGGAATCGAAGGCGTTGAACGCGACGTACCGTCCGTCGGGAGATACTTTAGGTGTCCCGATGGCGGTGATCGCGGAGGGCGTGGAGATGAAGAATTGGATGGGCTCGGGCTTTCGTGGCGCGTGCGTGATCGCGAATCCCAGGAGCGCGAGCGAGGCAATCCCGCCCGTGCCCGCCAGGATCCATGCGAGGCGCTCGCGGTTCTTCCGCTTCGCCGCCAGGGGTACGGGAATGCCGGCGCGCGATCCCGCTTCGGCGACCCACTTCAAATCCAGGAGCAGATCCCGCGCGGTCTGCCAGCGGTCGTTGGGATCCTTCTCCAGACAGCGCGCCACCGCGCGATCGAGCGCGGGCGGCGAGAGCGGCATGAGCGAGGAGATGGGTCGCGGCGACTCTTTCAGAATCGCGGCGATCAGACTCGCCTGGCTCCTGCCCTCGAACGGACGCCGCCCCGTGGCCATCTCGTAGAGCACGGCGCCGAAGGAGAAGATGTCCGACCGGGCGTCCGCTTCCCCGCCCTCGAGCAGCTCCGGCGCCATGTACTGGAAGGTTCCGACGATCGTCCCCTCCGCGGTGATGGGACGGCTCATCGTCGGCGAGGAGAGATCGCTCATCGAGCGTGTCGGGGGCGTGATGCGCGCCAAGCCGAAATCGAGGAGCTTGGCACCGGACTTGGTGAGCATGATGTTCCCGGGTTTTAGATCTCGGTGGACGAGCCCCTGCCGGTGCGCGCGGTCCAGCGCGTCCGCGATCTCGACCGCTGTCTTCAAGAGCTCGGGGAGCGGCATCGGCCCGCGCGCGAGCCGGTCCGCCATCGACTCCCCGTCCAGGAACTCCATGACGAGATAATCCATCCCGTCCTGGTGCCCCACGTCGAAGAGCGTGCAGATGTTCGGGTGGTTGAGACTGGAGACGACCTTCGCCTCGCGCTCGAAACGCTGGCGGATGTCGTCGTCCAGCGCCAGGTGGCCCTGGAGGATCTTGATCGCGACCGTCCGGTCCAGGCGCGTGTCGCGCGCGCGGTAGACCTCCCCCATCCCTCCGGCTCCGAGGAGATCGAGGATTTCGTAGGCTCCGATGCGTTTTCCGGTTTCGAGTGCCATGGGAGCGGGAGATTAGCACACCTGTCAGAGCTCGGTGCGGATCTCCCAGAGGTCCGGAAACATGGGCCGGTTGAGCGTGGTCATGAGGTACGCGGCGCCCTCCGAGCCGCCGGTCCCGCGCTTGGTGCCGATGGTGCGCTGCACCATCTTCACGTGGCGGTAGCGCCATTCCATGACGCCCTCGTCCAGGTCGACCAGCCGCTCGCAGAGCGAGGCGAGCACGGGGTCTTTGCGGTAGATCTCGATCAGGACCGGATGGAGTGCGGGCACGGGCTCGACGGGGCGGGTCACGTCGCGCTCGAGCGCCTCGCGCGGAATGGAATGCCCCATCAACGCGAGAAAACGGAGGAAGGCATCCCAGAGGGCCGGCTCGCGCAAGCGCCGCTCGAGCTTCTTCCGGTGCTCGCTCCCGGCCGGATAGCGGTCGAGGGCGGCCGCGCTCTTCGCGCCGAGCACGAACTCCAGCTCGCGGAACTGGAAGGACTGAAATCCGCTCCCCGTCTCGAGCCTCGCTCGGAAGGAAAGAAACTCGAGAGGCGTCATCGTCTCCAGCACGTCGATCTGCGCCACGACCACCTTGAGGATGGTGAGGACGCGCTTCAGCGTGTGGAGCGTCCGCGGCGAGTCCTGCCGCCCGAGGAGCGAGATCAGGTAATCCACCTCGTGCAGCAGCTCCTTGAACCAGAGCTCGTAGATCTGATGGATGACGATGAACAGGGTCTCGTCGTGCTCCGGTCCGTCGGAGACCGGCTGCTGCAGCGAGAGGAGCTCGTCCAGCTTGAGGTAGCTCGAGTAGGTAACCGGCATCAGACGCTCCGTTCCGTCACGTGAACCGTGGTTTGTAGGTGTTGAGCGACTCGTAGGGATCGGGCCACGGGAGCTTGAAGCCCAGCTCGTGCGCCGCGTGCCGCGTCCAGTAGGGATCCCAGAGATGCGCGCGCGCCAGGAGACACAGGTCCGCCCGTCCCGAGGCCAGGATGGTGTTCACATCGGCATAGGAGGAGATGTTGCCGACCGCCATGGTGGCGATCCCCACCTCGTGCCGGATCCGGTCGGCGAACGGAGTCTGGAAGAGCCGCCCGTAAACCGGCTTCTGGTCCGGGACCGTCTGTCCCGCAGACACGTCCACGATGTCGCATCCGTGCGCCTTCAGCATCCGCGCCACCTCCACCGAATCCTCGGGCCCGATCCCGCCCGGGAACCAGTCCGTCGCCGAGATCCGGACCGACATGGGCCGCTCCTCGGGCCAGGCCGCGCGCACCGCGTCGAAGATCTCGAGGGGAAAGCGCATTCGGTTTTCGAGGGAGCCTCCGTACGCGTCCCGGCGATGGTTCGTGATCGGCGAGATGAAGCTCGCGAGCAGGTAGCCGTGCGCGGCGTGGATCTCGAGCAGATCGAACCCGGCCTGGATGGAGAGCTTCGTCGCGCGGACGAAATCCCGGAGCACGGCGTCCATGTCGGCGCGGGTCATCTCTTTCGGCACCTGGCCGTGCGGATAATACGGCAGCGCCGAGGGGCCGAGGATGGGCCAGCCCCCCGAGGGCAGAGGCTCGTTGTCCCCTTCCCACGAGAGGCGGGTCGCGGCCTTCCTTCCCGCGTGGCCCAGCTGGATCGCGATCTTGGCCTGGGAGTGCGCGTGCACGAAATCCACGATGCGCTTCCAGGCTGTGGCGTGCTCCGGCTTGTACATCCCGGTGCAGCCCGGCGAGATTCTCGCCTCGGCGCTCACGTCGGTCATCTCCGCGAACACCAAGCCCGCGCCTCCGAGGGCGCGGCTGCCCAGGTGCACCAGATGCCAATCATCCGGCATGCCGTCCTCGGCCGAGTACTGGCACATGGGCGAGACCGCCACGCGGTTCGCGAGCAAGAGGTCGCGGAGCCGGAACGGCGTGAACATGGGCGGAGGCGGCGGGTCCGCGGCCACGCGCACGCCCGCTTGCCGCGACGCCTGCTCCGCGAACCAGGCATCGACCTTCGCCACGAAACCGGGATCGCGCGCCTTCAAGTTCCCGTGGGTGACGCGGAGGCTGCGGGTCAGGAGGGCGAAGGCGAACTGGATCTCCGGGAGCTCTACGTAGCGCTCGGTGTCCTCGAACCACTGGAGGGAAGCCTGCGCGGCCCGCTGGAGGCTCTCCACGGGCGGGCGCCGCGCCGCCTCGTAGACCTCGAGGGCGCGCGGGACATAGCACTCCGCCCTCAACGCCTCGGCGAGGGCCACCGCGTCCTCCATCGCGAGCTTGGTTCCGGAGCCGACGGAAAAGTGCGCGGTGTGCGCGGCATCGCCCAGGAGCACCACGTTCTCGTGGCGCCACGCGGCGTTTCGGATCGTGGGAAAGCTGCGCCAGACCGAGCGGTTTCCCACCAGGCGGTGCCCTTCCAGCTCCCTCGCGAAGAGCCGCTCGCAGAAGGCGATCGTGTCCGGCTCGCTCGCCTTGTCCATGCCCGCCGCGCGCCAGGTCGTTTCGCGCGCCTCGACGATGAAGGTGGAGAAGCCGGGCTCGTACTGGTAGGCATGCACCCGCCAGAGCCCGTGTGGGTCATCCTTGAAATAGAAGGTGAACGCGGGAAAGGGCTTCGACGTGCCGAGCCAGACGAACTTGTTGGGCCGGACGTCGGTCTCGGTCTTGAAGCGATCGCGGTAGCGCTCGCGCACGAGCGAGTTCACGCCGTCCGCCGCGATCACTAAGTCCAGACCCCGGAGCGTCTCCGGATCCTGCACCTCGCGCTGGAAGCAGACTGAAACCCCCAGCGCGCGGCAGCGCTCGGCGAGGATGTGGAGCAGCGTCTTCCGCGAGAGCCCCGAGAAGGCGTGGCCGGTCGAGGTGAGCACGGCTCCGGAGTGGTGGATCTCGATGGAATCCCAGTGGTGGCTGGACGCCGCCATGGCGGCGGTGATCTCGGGGTCGGCCTGTGCTAAGGCCTGCTCCGTCGCGTCGGAGAAGACGACCCCGAAGCCGAAGGTCTCGTCCAGGCGGTTTCGCTCGTAGACCTGGATCTCGTGCTTCGGATCGTCCCGCTTGAGGAGGAGCGCTGCGAAGAGGCCGGCGGGTCCGCCGCCGATGACCGCAACCCTCACGTGGCGAAGTCCTGCATGAGCTGTCCCGCGATGACCAGATGTTGGATCTCGGTCGTGCCCTCGTAGATGCGGAGCGCGCGCACGGACCGGTAGAGCCGGTCGACCGGGTGCGCGGCCAGGAGGCCCGAGCCCCCCAGAATCTGGACCGCGTCGTCCACGATCCGCTGCGCCGCCTCGGTGGCGTAGGCCTTCGCCATGGCCGCCTCCAGCGTGACGCGCTCCGCCCCGCGGTCCAAGGCCCACGCCGCGCGGTACACGAGAAGACGAGCAGCCGTGAGCTCCGTGGCCATCCGCGCGAGCTTCTCCTGGACGAGCTGGAATTCGGCGAGCGGCTTTCCGAATTGCTTCCGCGCGCGCGCGTGCGCCAAGGCCTCGGCCATCGCGCGCGCCGCCATGCCGCAGGCCGCGGCTCCCACCGTCGCGCGCATGCGATCCAGGGTCCGGAGCCCGAGCGCCATCCCGCGCCCCTCCTCTCCGAGCCGGTTCCCGGCGGGCACGCGGCAGTCCTGGAACGCGATCTCGCCCAGGGGATGGGGAGCGGACAATACCTGCGCCTTTACGAACGTGAGCCCCGGCGAGTCGGCGGGGACCACGAAGCAGGAGATTCCCTTCCCCTTCGCCTCGGGATCCGTCGAGGCGAACACCGTGTAGAAATCCGCGATGCCCGCGTTCGAGATCAGGGTCTTCGTCCCGTTCAAGCGGTAGGTGTCGCCGTCCCGCCGCGCCGTGGTCCGGATCGCGGCCACGTCCGAGCCCGCCTCGGGCTCGGTCATCGCGAAGGCCGCCATGGCCCGCCCGCCGATGGCGGCGTCCACCCAGCGCCCGCGCATCGACTCGTTCTCCGAGAGAAGAATAGGAAGCGTTCCCAGCCCCTGCAACGCGAAGACCGCGTCGGCGAGCGGAGAGGAGGCGCCCAGCGCCTCGCGTACCAAGCTCACGGCCCGCCAATCCTGGCTCCGGATCGGATCGAGCCACCCCGCGGAGCCCATCAGGGCGAGAAGCGCGCGCGCTTCGATTCGCGCGGCGTCGTCGTCCTTGGGCTCGGGGCGAGGGGCCAGCTCGCGCGCGGCGAACGCGCCGACCAAGGCCGCGCGCTCGGCGTGGCGGTCCTCGAGGAACGCGCGGACCGGTGTGACATCGGGAATCATCATCAGCGGAACTTGGGCTCGCGCTTCGCGCGGAACGCCTCGTAGGCCTCGCGGAAATTCGCGTGCTCCATGAGGCGGGCCTGAACCTGCGATTCGTTTGCTAAGGCTTTGTCGAAATCCAGGGAGTACTCCGCCTCGAGCGCCTGCTTGGTCACCGCGAGCGCCTCGCTGGGTCCGCGCGCCAGGCGCTGAGCCAGCTCCGTCGCCTCCGCGAGCACGCGATCCGGCGCGACCACGCGCTGGTAGAGGCCGATCTCGTGCGCCCGCCGCGCGTCGATGAAGTCGCCCGTCATGAGAAGCTCGGTGGCCTGGCCCAGGCCCACGAGGCGGGGTAGGAGCCAGGAGGCCCCCATGTCCGCGCCGGAGAGCCCGACCCGCACGAAGAGAAAGGCGATCTTCGCCGTTTCGGAGGCGACGCGAATGTCGCAGGCCGAGGCGATGACGGCCCCCGCGCCCGCCACGGTGCCGTTCAGCGCCGCGATCACGGGGCGGCGGCAGCGGCGGATGTTCCGGATCAGGTCGCAGGTCATGTCGGTGAACCGCTTGAGGCCCGCGGCATCGTAGGAGAAGAGCGCGCCGATGATGTCCTCGACGTCTCCGCCCGAGCAGAAGGCGCGCCCCGCGCCGGTGAGCACGACGGCGCGCACGCCGGGCTCGGTGTCGAGCGCCTTGAAGGTGTCGCGCAGCTCCTCATAGACCTGAAACGTGAGCGCGTTCAGCCGCTCCGGGCGGTTCAAGGTGATCCTCGCCACCCCGGTGGCGGCGTCCACGGCGTAGAGGAAGGAGCCCGGGGCGAGTGGCATGGCTATCGCGCGCCGCTCAGGACGGCGGTGGCTTCCATCTCCACCACCGCGCCTTTGTCCACGAGCCCGCTCACCTCGACCAGCGCCACGGCCGGGTAATGCTTCCCCAGCCGCTCGCGCCACGCCTGGCCCAGAGCTTTCCGGCTCGCGCGGTACGCTTCGAGATCGGTGACGTAGATCGTGACGCGTGCCAGGTCGTCGGGCTTCCCGCCGGCTTCGCGAAGAACGGCGAGCACTTTGTCCAGAGCGCGCGCGAATTGGTCGGCGAAGCCGGGAGCTTGGCCCTTGGCCTCCTCTTCCCAACCCGCCTGCCCGGCGACGAAGAGGAGACGCCCCTCCTTCGGGGCGATGAGGCCGTTGTTCCAGCCCTTCGGAGCGCCCAGGGATTCGGGATTCACGATCTCGAATTTCATCCCGCGCGCACTCCCCCCGACTTCAGCACGATCGACTGGCCCGTCAGCTCGTTTCCCCCGGCGCAGAGGTCGATCACCGCCGCCGCGACCTCCGCGGCGCTCACCAGCCGGTCCTGCCCCGCCGAAGCGAGCACGGCGGCCAGCGCCTCCTCGCGCGAGAAATCCGCCTTCTCCTCCACGTTCGCGAGGGTGCGCTCGGTCATCGGGGTGTCCACGTAGCCCGGGCACACGGCGTTGACCGTGACCCCGGTTCCCGCGAACTCCAGCGCGATGGAGCGGGTGAAGCCCAGCACCGCGTGCTTGGCCGCGCAGTAGTGCGACACGTACTTCGCGCCCTCGAGCCCCGCGATGGAGGCCACGTTCACGATTCTTCCCCAGCCGCGTCCCGCCATCTCGGGCGCGAACTCACGCGTGCAGAGAAACGTTCCCGTGGCGTTCACGTCCATCATCCGCTCCCAGTCCGCCAGGGCGATCTTGCGCAGGGGAGCGGACGCCGAATCCCCGGCGTTGTTGATCAGCACGTCCACCGCCCCGAGAACGCGGCGCGCCTCCCGGCCGAGATCGAGCACGCTCGCCTCGTCGGTCACGTCGCACGCCACCGCCCAGGCCTGGCCGCCCTTCTCGCGCAAATGGGAGGCGACCTCCTCGATCTCGCGCGTCGTCCGCGCGGCCACGACGACCCGGGCGCCTTCGGCCGAAAGCGCGCGCGCCACGGCCGCGCCGATGCCGCGGCCGGCGCCGGTTACCACCGCTCCACGACCGGCCAGCGCGACGCGGCTCATGAGCCCGCCCCGGGTTGAAGCGCGAGCAAGACGGCGTCCGCCAAGATCGCGCCCAGGACCTCGACCGAAGCGCGCCCCTCCTCGGCCGTGGCGTCCGCGGGCCATCCAAAATAGGCGCGCTTTCCGCCCGCGTCCTCGAAGGATTTCAATCCCGAGCGGATGGCCTGGGACAGGGACACCGCGTGAGGCGGAAGCTCGCGCTGGATCGCCTCGCGAACGAGATCGGGCCGTTCCGCGAGCACGATCGAGCTTTCGTAGCGTCCGGCATGGCAGGCGCCGCTCTGGAACTCATCGGTGAGCCGAAGGGCCCAGGGCTTCTTCGTGATGTCGGGGTGGATCAAAGGGATCAGCCCTCCTTCTTCGCGGGCGCGGCGTTCCGCGGCCGCGATCGAGCTCAGGTGCGCCGGGTCCAGATGCGCGTTGGCTATGGCGAGGGCCCGGAACCCCTGCCGGGTCAGCTCGCGCGTCAGATCGAGAAGGAGCGACGTCACCGTCTCGCTCCCGATCGAGATCGTGCCCGAAAACCCCGCCGCGAACGAGGCGGCGGTGAACGGCAAAGGAGGCAGGATCAGCGCCGGGACACCCCGGGACGCGAGCGCCAAGGCACCGGCCCGCGCCATGGCTCCCGCGATGATGACGTCGGCCGAGAGGGGCAAGTGGGGCCCGTGCGCCTCGATCGCCCCGACCGGCAGGATCGCCACGGTGCGCGCGCGGTCCTGCCTTAGCACCTCCTCCCACGTCATGTCCCCGAGCTCGTGGATCGCCATCGCGTCAGACTCGTGAGTCCCCTCACCTCAGGGGTTGCCGTTCGCCCGGCGGGCATCCATCATGGGGGCGGCGCCGGGCCAACTTACCATGACCCCAGGGCATACGGAACGATTGAACATCGCGGATCTCTTCCTCGACGCGCGCGTGCGCGAGGGCCGGGGCGGGCGTCCCGCCCTCCTCACGGACGCCGGCCGGTGCTCCTATGCCGAGGTCCAGGCCCTCGCGAACCGCTTCGGCCACGTCCTCGCCGACTCCGGGGTCGAGCCCGAGCAGCGCGTTCTCTTGGCACTCCCCGACTCGGCCGAGTTCGTGGGGGCGCTCTTCGGAGCGCTCAAGCTCGGGGCCGTCCCGGTGATGGCGAATCCCGGGCTTCCCCAGGCCGAGATCGCATACCTCCTCGACTACACGCGCGCGCGCGCGGTGGTCACGCACGCGGACGTCGCGGGGCCGTTTCAGGCGGCGGCCAAGGACTCCCCCCTGGTGAAGGGGGTGCTCGTGGCCGGCGAGGAGACCTTCGAGCGGCGCCTCGGGGCCGCGGCGCCCTCCCTCGAGACTTTTCCGTCGCATCGCGACGATCCGGCGATCTGGCTTTTCTCGGGCGGAACGACAGGCCGTCCCAAGGCGGTGGTCCAGACCCACCGCTCCTTCGCCAACACGACCGAGTGCTACGGCCACGGCGTGATCGGCTACACGGAGCGCGACATCACGCTTTCCGTGCCCAAGCTCTATTTCGGCTACGCGACGGGATCGAACCTCTTCTTCCCGTTCTCGGCCGGCGCCGCCGCGGCCCTTTTCCCGGAGCCGGTGACCGCCGACCTCCTGTTCGAGAAGATCCGGCGTTTCCGGCCCACCATCCTCATCAATGTTCCCACGATGATCCACAAGATGGTGTCGCACCCCGAGGCGAAGAAGCAGGACCTCTCCTCGATACGCGTGTGCACCTCGGCGGGAGAGGCCCTTCCGGCGGAGCTCTACACGAAATGGAAGGAAACGTTCGGGGTCGAGCTCCTGGACGGGCTCGGTACCGCCGAGATGTGGCACATCTTCGTGTCCAACCGACCCGGCCACGTGAAGCCGGGGACCCTGGGCACGGTGGTGCCCGGATTCGAGATCAAGGTCTGCGACGACGAAGGGACCGAGCTTCCCGACGGCGAGACCGGGTGGCTCTGGGTGCGCGGGGACTCCCGCGCGATCGGCTACTGGCAGCACATGGAGAAGACCGCGCAGAGCTTTCGGGGCGAGTGGTACGTCTCGGGGGATCTCATCACGAAAGACGCGGAAGGATACGTGACCTACTGCGGCCGCGGAGACGAGCTGCTCAAGGTCTCGGGGAAATGGCTCGCACCACAAGAAGTGGAAGGGTGCCTGCTCCAGCACCCCGCCGTCGCGGAAGCGTGCGTCGTGGGCATCGAGGACAAGACCGGACTGATGAAACCCCGCGCCTACGTGGTGTCGCGCTCCAAGCGGGAGGGGCTCGGGGAGGAGCTCAAGGCATTCGTCCGCGAGCGGCTCGATCCCTACAAGCATCCGCGCGAGGTCGTCTTCATGGACGCGCTGCCGCGCACGCACCTCGGCAAGGTGGACCGGGGCAAGCTCCGGAAAGACCCGGGTGGCCCGTGACCGGGGGCGGACGCCGGCCGTAACGGGACGCCGCCGTCCGAAAGAAGGAGCGAAAAGCCCCGCACTCTGGCTCCTGGCCGCGGCCACCATCGCGGCGGCCGGCATCCTCATGTACCTCCCAACGCTTCGCTTCGAGTTCGTGAGCTGGGACGACTCCTCCTACGTCACGCAGAACCCCTGGATCCGCGGCTGGACCGCCGAGAACCTGCGCCACATCTTCACCAAGCCCTACTTCGTGAGCTACATGCCGCTCCAGCTCGTCTCCTACGTGCTGGACTGGAGCCTCTGGGGATTGAAGCCCTTCGGCTACCACCTGCAGCAGATCCTTCTCCACGCGCTCGACTCGGTGCTGGCCTTCGAGCTGGTGAGGCGTCTCTTCGGACGCTTCTGGCTCGCGGCGGCGGCCGGGCTCCTCTTCGCGCTGCATCCTTCGCACGTGGAATCCGTCGCCTGGGTCTCGGCCCGTAAGGACGTCCTCTCGGCGGCCTTCCTGATCCCCGCCGTCCTCTGTTACCTGAGCGCCCGCGGGGAGCGCTCCCTCCGCCTGAAGCCCTATCTCGCCTCGGTCCTCTTCTTCACGCTGGCGGTTCTCTCGAAGGTGAACGTGGTGGTCGCGCCGCTCTTTCTGATCCTCGTGGACCTCGCCGTGCTCAAGCTCCCCCGCCGCGACGGCCGGTGGTGGACGCAGGTGGTCTGGAGCAAGGCTCCCTACGGGGCGATCGGGGTGGGGGTCTCGGTGGTCAACTGGATCGTGGAAGTGAAAACGAAAGCCGCCTACGCGCGCGACCCCGTCCGGTATCTGATCCTGAAAGGGCACACCGCGTGGGACTATCTCGCGCACATCACGGGGCTTCCACGCTTGAATCCGATCTACGATCTGCCTCCCATCCCGCTCGATCTCCTCGCGGTCCTGGCCAGCGCGGCCGGACTCCTTCTCCTGCCGGCGCTGGTCTGGCTGGGATTTCGGCGCCGCGACCGTGTTCTCACGCTCGGGGCGGGGTGGATCTTCGTGATGCTCCTTCCCGCGATCTTCTTTCCGGTTCCGACCTACCTCGCCGACCGCTATCTCTATCTCGCCGCCCTGGGATTCTGCTGGCTTCTCGCGGCCGCGCTGTTCTGGATGGGCGCCCGCCTGAAGCCGAAGGCGATGGGCACCGCCGCGACCATACTCGCCGTAACCGTGGTGGCCGCGTTCTTCGCGGCTCGGACGGCGCGCTACGATCGGGTCTGGGCGAACTCGGAGACCCTGTGGTCCTACACCATCCAGGCGAGCAACGACTTCCGCGCCTACAACAACCTCGCGCGTGTGCGCATGGAGCAGAATCGCTGGGACGACGCGGAACGCCTCTTCAGGCTGGGCTCGCGCCAGGCGAATGTCACGTCCTGGGACGGCCTCACGGCGGTCTATTACAAGACGGGGCGCTACGACGACGCCCTCCGGGCGAACGACAAGGCGTTCGCGATGCACGCCTTGAAAGCCGAGGATACGACCGAGCGGGCGGAGCTGAATTACAAGCGGGGAACGATCTACCTGGGACAGAACCGGATCGACGAGGGAATCGCGGCGCTCACGACGGCGGTCTCCCTGAATCCCGGCCACCCGGACGCGCGCCGGATGCTGGACCTCGCGCGCCAGGCGAAGCAGCAGGGACGCTAGGGCGCCTCACCGGGTACCGGCCGCGCTCCGGCGAACTTCCTCGATCGCGACCTTGAATCGCATCGACTGGATCTCCGCCTTCTCCCCGCGCTTGGGCGGCGTCAAGACCATGTCCTCGATGTCCAGAGAGCCTCGACCCCACTGCCCCACTCGCGTGACCGCATCCTCGGTGACTTCTCCCGTGGAATCGGCCGGCTGGATGCGGCGCCCCACTTCCCGCGAGAAGATGAACCAGCGCGAGCGTTGAGGCGCGTTCACGTCGCCCTGGTTGGGCCCCGTGTTCGCCCGGTTGCGGAAGTGCCAGCCTTCGATGTCCCTGGGGTTGGGCAGGGAGTGAAGCGGGGGCGTGAGGCGCGCCAGGTTCTCCGCGGGCCGCGTGGAGTCGCGAACGCATATCTCCCAGCCCCCCTCGGTGGGTAAGAGCTCGAGGGCAAGCCCCTCCCCGAGATCGTGCCGGAAGCGCTCCCCCCGCGTGACCGAGGCCGTGAACGCCGCGGTCCGGCCGCGGACGAAGGTGTGCTCGGGGCAGTTGTCACAGGGATCCCCGACCAGGAGCAGCGTGTCGGGACCCGTGAAGTCGGTGGTCATGCGGTGCTCGTAGGATTCGAACCATCCCTCGAATTCGAGGTAATCGGTGGGGATGCTCCCCGCGCGGGATTCCTCCGAGAAATAGTACCGGCCGCTGCAGAGGACGCTGTCGCTCGTGTCCCGGCGCTGGTGGAATTCGTAGGAGAGGTCGGGATTCAGGACGAGCGTTCGCTCCGCGCCCTTGGTCTCGGGGCTGGAGGTCGCCACCATGCCCTCGCTCTTCACCCAGAGCCAGGTGCCGAAGTAGGGGGCGATGTCCGGGACCAGAGAGGCCGTGGCCGGTTCGCCCCCCGCGGCAGGCGAGGCGAAAACGAGCAGGAGAAGGCCCCAGGCCGGGGCGGGGAGCCTCAGAACGCGAAAACGCATCCCGCGGACGCTCAACCGCCCGCGATGAGCGAGCGGTCGATCGAGGCCACGTCGGGACAGCCGCAGAGCGTCATGGACAGGATCAGCTCCTGACGGAGTATCTCGAGCACCCTCGCCACCCCCTCCTCCCCCGCGGCCGCGAGACCCCAGAGGGCGGGGCGGCCGATCAGCACGGCCCGCGCCCCGAGCGCCAGCGCCTTCACCACGTCGGTTCCACGCCGCACGCCTCCGTCCATGAACACTTCCGCGCGGCCCGCGACCGCATCCACCACCCGGGGAAGCGCCCGCAGCGTCGCCTCGGTGCCATCGAGCTGACGGCCCCCGTGATTCGAGACCACGATGCCGTCGACGCCGCGCTCGGCCGCGCGTGCGCCGTCCTCGGCGGCGATGATCCCCTTCAAGATCAGGGGCAGCTTGGTCTCGCCGCGGAGCCATTCCACCGCGTCCCAGGTGAGCGAAGCGTCCAGCTGCCGCAGGACGTATGCGTGGAAGCTGTCCCCCAAAGTCGCGATGTCGAACCCCGCGTCCTCGAAGTTTCGCATCCGTATCCCGGCCGGCAGTGTGAACTTGTTCCGGTGGTCGCGCTCGCGGCTCCCGAGCAGCGGCGTGTCGACGGTGAGGCAGATCGCCCGGTAGCCGGCGGCCTCCGCGCGGCGGATGAGGTTTCGGGCCAGCGAGCGATCCTTGTACACGTAGAGCTGGAACCAGAGCGGCCCCGTCGCGGCCTTCGCGATCTCCTCCAGCGTGCACGTGGCGATGGTGCTCGCCACCATGAGGGTGCGCGCCCGGCCCGCGGCCCGCGCCGTGGCCAGCTCCCCATCGACGTGGGCGAGACGGTGAAACGCGGTCGGCGCGATGAGGACCGGCATGGAGACCGGGCTTCCGAGGACCGAGGAGGAGGTGTCGATGCGGCTCACGCCCACGAGAACGCGGGGTCTGAGGAATACCTCGGCGAAGGCGTCCCGGTTCGCGGCGAGGGTCTGCTCGTCCTCGGCGCCGCCGGCGTAGTAGTCGTAGAAGGCGCGCTTCATGCGCCCGCGCGCCACCGCTTCGAAGTCATGCACGTTCGCGCAGCCCGCGATGGCGGCGCTCTTCGGCGCGGGCCTCTTCGCCGCGGACCGCTTTCGCGCGGGCCGCTTCAAAAGCGCCGCAGCAATTGATGCTCGGGGAGCGGGGTGCCGCGGGGATAGCGCTTGAAGAGAAGCATCTGATCCTTGGCGGAGATGGTGTTGTGGGCCAGCTCCACGCCCGCGACCACCGCGTACTGATGGGTGGAGTCCGCATCGTAGAACAGGAACGTGTTGTGACGCGGGTCATACTCGGCGTAGTCCTTGAACCAGTCAACAAAGATGATGAGCAGCTCGGGCCGATACCGGGAGAGCGCCTGCGGCAGGGGCATCAACGGCGTCACGAGGCCCATCAGGTCGACGACCGGCCGCCCGCTCATGTACCCGATCGCTCCGATGTCGTTGGCGGCGATCCGATCCCCCGGCTTGGTGAGAAAGCGCGACAGCCGCCCCAGGTAGCCCTGCATCTTGTCGATGTTCTGCACGTTCCACGCGTAGAGCGAGGCCTTGTGGACCACGTAGGCCCCCTGCCACGCGACCGTGATCGCGCCCGCGAGGACCAGCCCTTGAATCGCGCGCTCGCGAAGGAGCTTTCGCGAGAGAAATTCGAATCCGTTCGCGGCCAGGATGGCGCCGAAGGGAATGACGTAGAGGATGTAGCGCTTCGCGGATCCGGACTGGTCGCGGAAGAGCGAGAGGGCGAGCGGAAGACCGATCGCGTAGATCACGAGCAGGGGATGCTTCCGGCGAAGCGCATAAGCGCCCGCGGCCAGCCCGACGAGGACCAGGGCCGGATGCTCCAATTCGTCGTCCGGGCGATACGGAACGCCCCAGAGGGCGGTCCATTCCCGGAACAGATTCCACGTGCGCTGGACCGGCTGGAAGCCCAGGTGCGCCTTGGCGCCGACCGTCTGGGGAAACAACGTCCCGCCGACCCAGAGGTTGAACAGGAAGAACGGTACGACCACGGCTAAGGCGATGAGCGCGCTCTTCCAGAGATTCTTCTTCTTCACGAATACCAAGCCCAGCGCGAGCAGGAACAGCCCGTCGGGCCGCACCCACACGCCCAGCGACCAGGCGAGGATGGTCCACTGGGGCTGCCCCCTCGCGTAGAAGTAGATCCCCGCGCAGACGAGAAGGAGGTAGAGGGAGATCTCCATGCCCGAGAGCGAGGCCCAGAGGAGGGCGGGCGACAGGGCCACGATGAAAGCGGCCAGAAGCGCCTTCGCCTTCCCTCTCGGATCCCAGCGAAGCATGGCCAGGAGGATGAGCACGCCCGAAGCGCACTGGCAGAGGACCCCCAAGACCTTGGCGGTCCAGACGAACTCGCCGGTCACGCGATAGAGGAGGGCCAAGAGGATCGTGTAGAGCGGTCCCGTGGATCCCGCGACCCGCTCGCCCGGATTGAAGCTCATCCCCTGGCCGCTGGCGATGTTCCTCGCGATCTGCGCGTGGATCCAGGCGTCGTCCAAGGGAAAGCCCCAGACGTGAGCGATCGCCCACTCGCGAGCCAGGAAGAGCGCCACCGCCGAGAAGACCCCGAGCACCAGTACCGAGGCGAGAATTTCGGGACGCGCCCAGGCCCCGAGGTCCCGCGTGGGGGGCGGAGCGGCGCCGCTCGTCGCGACCTGGCGGCGCCGGGACGAGGTGGGCCTAGTCCGCGGCAACTTCCTCGATGACGCCTCCGGCGGCCACCCGGTCCCCGTCGTAGAGAACGAGCGACTGTCCGGGCGTCATGGCGCGCTGAGGCTCCGCGAACGAGACCATGGCCTGACCGTCCGAACCCGGGGTGAGCGTGGCCCGAGCGGGCGCGTGGAGATACCGGATCTTGCCCAGGACCGGGACCGGTCCCTCCGGGGGCGAGCCCGACGTGTAGTTGACGCGCGTGATGCGGGCGCTTCGCCGCAGCAGGGCCTCCTCGCGGTCCACGGTCACGGTGCCGGTCGAGGCGTCGATCGCGCTCACATAGACGCGCGACCCCACCGAGACATGAAGGCCGCGGCGCTGCCCGATGGTGAAGGAGTGGATGCCCGCGTGCGTACCGACCGTCTTTCCCGAGCCGTCCCGCACCTCGCCGCGCTTGGCGGCCTGGATCCGCTCGGGAAACCGCTGATTCAGGAACTCGAGGTAAGTCTTCCCCTCGACGAAGCAGATGTCCTGGCTCTCGCGCTTGTCCGCCACCGACAGCGAGAGCACGCGCGCCTTCTCGCGCACTTCCGCCTTGGAGAGATGCCCCAGCGGGAAGAGCGACTTGCGAAGCGTTTCCTGCGAAAGCCCCCAGAGCACGTAGGACTGGTCCTTCGCGTGGTCCACCGCCCGCTCCAGCGTGGCGCGGCCTTCCTCGTCGAAGCCGCGCCGCGCGTAGTGTCCGGTCGCCACGTAGTCGCATCCGAAGCTCTCGGCGCGTCGCATCAGCTCTCCGAACTTGAGCCAGTTGTTGCACTGGACGCAGGGGTTCGGCGTGCGGCCCGCGAGATACTCGCCCACGAAATCCTCGATCACGTGCTCGCGGAAGCCTTGCTCCAGATTGAGGACGTAATGCGTGAATCCCATGCGACGCGCCACCGCGCGCGCGTCGTCGATCGCCTCGAGGGTGCAGCAGCCGCGACTGGGACTCGGCCCCTCCGCGTAGCACCAGAGCTTCATGGTGACGCCGATCACGGTGTGTCCGCGCTCCGCGAGCACCGCGGCGGCCACGGACGAATCCACACCACCGCTCATGGCGACCAGAATCGTCGAAGGCTTCTCGGGAATGAAGTTGATCATGGGTTGGATCAGGATGCGGCTGCGGGCGACGCGGCGCGGAGCTTGGACACGACCTCGGGGAGAATCTCGAGCACGCGCTCGATTTCCTCTCCCGTGCTACATCGACCCAGGCTGAAGCGCACCGCGGATTGGGCGACCTCGCGGGGCACGCCCATGGCGAGAAGCACGTGCGACGGATGGGAAGACCCCGCCTTGCAGGCCGCCCCGCTGGAGACCGCGATTCCCTTCATGTCGAGCGAGAGGATCAGATGCTCCCCCTCGGCGCCGATGAAGGAAAGGTGCGCGGTGTTGGGCACGCGCGGCGCGCCGGCTCCGTGGATGACGACGTTCGGCACGAGATCGCGGATGCTCGCTTCGAGCCGGTCCCGCAAGCGGGCGATCCGGGGTGTGCTCTCTCCCATCTCGCGGAGCGCCAACTCCGAGGCCTTTCCGAGGCCGACGATCGCCGGCACGTTCTCCGTGCCGGGGCGCCTTCCCTTCTCGTGCTCGCCGCCGTGCTGCAGGGGCACGGGCCTGAAGCCGCGCTTGACGTAGAGCGCGCCCACGCCCTTCGGCGCGTAGAACTTGTGTCCCGCGATCGTCGCCATGGTGGCCTGCCACGCCTGCACGTCGATCGGGATCTTTCCCGCCGCCTGCACCGCGTCCACGTGAAACGCCACCCCGCGCTTCGCGCAGACGGCGCCGATCTGAGCGACCGGCTGCACCACCCCGGTCTCGTTGTTCGCGGCCATGACCGATACCAGCGCTGTGTCCGAACGGATGGCCTCGGCCACCGCCTCCGCGTGAACGATCCCCAGCGAATCCGGAGCCACGCGGGTCACCGTGTACCCCTCGCGCTCGAGCGCGTCGGCGGCGTGCCGCACCGCGTCGTGCTCGATGGAGCTCACGATCACGTGGCGGCCCTTGAAGGGCAGCGCCTTGGCGCCGCCGATCACGCCCAGGTTGTCGGACTCGGTGCCGCCGCTCGTGAATACGATCTCGCCGGGCGTCGCGTTGAGGAGCGCCGCCACCTGAGCCCGGGCATCCTCGATCCCGCCCTTGGCCTCCTGGCCGAACGCATGGGCGCTCGAGGCGTTGCCGAAATGCTCGGAGAAATAGGGGAGCATCGCCTCGAGGACCTCGGGGCGTACCTGCGTGCTGGCGTTGTGGTCGAGGTAGATGCGAGCCATGGAAAGGAGATACCCTCCGTACCCCCTCAGGCTAGCAAAGCGAAGGGGCCGAGCGCAACCGCCGCCCGGCCCCTTGCGAACGAATGTCGAGGGCTTACTTGCCGCTCTCGTCCCCGCCCTGGCTCTGATCGCCGCTCGGCGCGGAGTTCGAAGGCGTGTTCTGGGTCTCCTTGGCCTTGTTGACCGTGTCGGCCCCGGGGTGTCCCGTGGCCTCGCTCGCGGGCGCGCTCGCGGCGGGCTTCGATTCTCCCGCCTTCATGTCCATCCCGGCGTTACCGCCCATGCCTGCCTTCATCTCGGAGGGCTTGCCGGCGGCGGGCTTCATGGCTTCGGTCTTCTTCGCGCCGTCTTTCATGCTCGCCATGTAGGCCGTCTTGGACATGATCTTGACGCTCTTGAGCGTCGTCCAATCCATCGGCTTGCTGTTCTCGCCCGGCATCCCCGGGTTGGGTCCGGTCGGGGAGTTCGCGATCTTGTCCAGCACGTCCATGCCGTAGATCAGGTGGCCGAACGCCGTGTAGTGGTGGTCGAGGGTGGGCGCGGTGCCGTGCATGACGAAGAACTGCGAGCCCGCCGAATTCGGCTGGCCGACGTTCGCCATCGAAAGGACGCCCTTCACGTGCGCATGATCGTTGAATTCATCGTTGATCGTGTAGCCCGGCCCGCCGGTCCCCAGGTCCGACGCGCCCGGGTTCTTCGACTTCGGATCGCCGCCCTGGATCATGAATCCCTTGATGATCCGGTGGAAACCGGTCCCGTCGTAGTAACCCTGCCGCGCGAGCTTCTTGAAATTCGCGACGGTCTGCGGGGCGTCCTTGTCCCAGAACTCGGCGACCATCTTTCCCTTCGAGGTTTCGAGGACGGCCACTTCGTCCATGGCGGCCTTGGGGGCGGCCTTCATGGCCTTCCCCGCGGGCTTCGCGGGCTTGGCGGGCGTCGACTTGGCCGTGGCGTCGTCCGCGAACGCCGCTCCGGCCACCAGCATGCTGAGGACCGCACCGAACACTGCACATCGCATACCCTTCGAAAACATCGAGGCCTCCTCGGTGATGGGTTTCCCAACTCTACTTCGATTGAAGCAGTCGCACGATGCGGCGCTGCCGTTCCAACTCCCGTTTCGCGGCTTCGGCGTATGCGGGGTCATCGAGAGCCGCCTCGAACACCGGAATGGCGTCCTTGTGACGGCCCAGCTTGTCGAGCGCCTGGGCCCAGCAGAAGTGCAGACACGCGCTGGTGCTGTCCTCCAGAAGCCCTTCGTGGACCATCTTGATCGCGCTCTCGTAGCGATTCGCCTCGTAATAGGCGTTCGCCATGTTGCAGTAAACCCCTTTGTAGTTCTCCTTGTCCAGCCGTACGACTTCGCGGAACTGCTCGACCGCGCGATCCACCTTGCTCGACTTGGCGTAGGCCTGCGCTAAGTAGTACCGGTCGACGGTGCCCAGAGAGTCGCGAATCGCTTCGTAGTGGCTGATCGCGAGCGGGTAGCGCTCCAGCTTGAAGTTTACCCAGGCGAGCTGCTTCTTCGCCGACATGTCGAGGGGCTTCAGCTGCAATAGCTTCGTATATGCCGTAGCCGCTTCGGCATAGAGCCCCGCGCGTACGGCGCAGGTGGCCAGCCCACGGGTCACCTCGGGATCGTTGGGATTCAGCTCGGCCGCCTTGTAATAGGCGGACATGGCGGCCGGACTCATGCCCTGGCGCGAGTAGAGATCCCCCAGCGCCTGGTGCACGCGGCTCTGCCCGGCCGGATCCTCGCGGGCGATCCGCATGGCGCGCGAGCAGGCGTCCTCCGCCTCGGAGTATCGGCCGATCTCAGTCAGCGAGCGCACGAGCGAAAGGCGCGAATCCAGATCTTCCGGAGCAAGGGCCACCGCCTGCTCGTAGGCCGCGGCCGCGCGCTCCGCGTCACCGGTGGCGGCGTAGGCGTCCCCGAGCGCCTGGAAGGCCGAGACGGTCTGGCTCGAGACCCGGGTCGCCCGCTCCAGAAGGGGCAGCGCCTCCGAATACTGCCCGCGCTGGACGGCGATTCTGCCCAGCCCCGCGACCGCTTCCAGGGATCCGGGCTCCGCCTCGAGGGCGAGACGGAAGAAATGCTCCGCCTCGTCGTACTGGCCACGCTTCATGAGATCGTTTCCCGCCTCGACATCGCGCCGAGCCTCCTGGTGGCCGGACAGCGTCTTTTGTGGCGCGGACCCCGGCGATGACTCCGGGGCGGAGGGTGTCGGAGCGGCTTGGGCCGCGGACGGAACCTTGGCTTCCGGGACGGCGGGCGGCTTTCCGTGCGAAGCACATCCGGTCACGAGTAGGAATGCCGAGATCGCGAGAGCCTGGGCGCTGCGGAAGGGATGTTTCAGCATGAGTCCGTGCCTCCTCGGGAACAGGCCAACGCCTGGTTCTTGGGAGCGGCGGAAGCTAATGCTTCTCGGTCGAGACTCCAGTTGGAGCCTGCTGTTCCTTTCCCTGTTGAGAACTGAGAAAGTCCTCCAGGATCTGGATGCTGCTCTTCGCGCTCTCCGAGACGGCCGAGGTGGAATCGATCGCCACCACTTGTTTCCAATACGAGAGCGCCTGCTTGAAGATCTGAGCATCCGCGAACGCGACCCCCATGTTGTAGTTTGCTTCCTGGTTCTGCGGGTCATACCGGAGAGCCTTGCGATAGAGATCGGTCGCTTCCGGAATCTTGCCTTGCGTGTACAGCGCGTTCCCGAGATTCGTGAGGGCGCGCACGTTGGTCGAATCGACGGAGAGCGCCTTCTTGTAGCCCTGGATCGCGTCGTCCGTCTTCCCCAGCTCCCCCTGGATCAGCGCCATGCTGACCCACCCATCGGCGAGGGGAGGCTTGAGCTCGGTCGACTTGCGGAACTCGCTCAACGCGTCGTCCCGGCGCCCCTTCGCGAGGTAGAAATTGCCCATGTTGTAGTGGGCCGCCGGATCGGCGGGATTCAGCTTGACCGCCTTCCGGAACTCACCCTCAGCCGCGTCCGGACGCTTGAGGTCCATGTACGCGGCGCCGAGACTGACGTGACCGGTCGAATTGGTCGGATCGAGGGCTACCAGCTTCTTGTACGTGTCCACCGCGTCCTGGTAGCGGCTGGCCCGGCGGTACGCTCCGCCGAGTGCCAGATAGGCAGTAGGATCTTTCGGCGCTTTCTTCACAAGCTGAAGGCCTTCTTCCACGGAAACGACCGGTGCGGCTGCCGTCGATGCCGGGGTCTTGGAAGCGGCCGCCTTCGCGGGGGCCTTGGCGGGCTTGGCCGGCACGGCTTCCGCCCAGGCGCTGCCCGACGTGAGGAGAAATGCAATAAGGCCGCAGAGGACGGCTGGAGTCCGGTATACGCGGTGGTGCGGGATCATTCGTGTCTTTGTGGGTAAGGGGTTCAACGTCGGGAACGCTATCGAGTCTCTACCCCGAAGTCAACCGGCTTCTCCCCGGAAACCCGCCCCGGCAGGCCCGTCCCGAGGGGAGGCCTCGGCACTCCTCCTGGCCGTATCGGGCCAGCCGGGAGAGCGCTTACACTAGGGGCCACCCTTGGCCAGGAGAGGAACCCATGTGCAGAAACATCCGAACGCTGTTCAATTTCGACCCGTCCGCCACCGACGAGGAAGTGCGCGCCGCCTCCCTCCAGTTCGTGCGGAAGATTAGCGGTTTCACGAAGCCCTCCCATTCGAACGAGGCCGCGTTCGACCGGGCCGTTGTGGAGGTCGCCCGGGCCGCGCGAACCCTGCTCGACGCCCTGACCACAACCGCGCCGCAGAAAGACCGGGAGACGGAAGCGGCGAAGGCCAGGGCGCGCGCGGCCCAGAGGTTCGGCTCGGCCTAGCCCTTCACCCTTGGAGGTATGCTGTGGAGAAAGCCGTGATCCAGACGAGAATCCCCGAATCGGGCGCGCCGCTGAACTTGGCCGTTCGCTTCGGCGCGTTGCTCTTCATCTCCGGTATTCCACCCTTTCGTGAAGAGTTCGCCTCGAGGCTCCGCGACGCGCGCGCCAAGCAGCATCCCCTGCCGCCGTTTCCGAACATGCCGTTCGAGGAGCAAGCCACCATCGTGATGGATCATCTAAAACAGATTGTCGAGGCCGCGGGGTCCACCATGGACCACCTCTTGAAGGTAAATGTGTGGCTGAAGAATCAGAGTGACCAGGAGGCTTTCGACCGTGTCTACCGGCCCTATTTTCGGTCGCCGGAGACGATGCCCGCACGGATGCGAATGCAATCGGGCGCGACGCCGATGGGCTGCGGGCTGGAGGTCGAGGCGATCGGATATATTCCCGGACCCTAGATCCGGGGCCTCGATCGGGCCCTCAAACCGGCATCCGGTACTGCAGCGCCTCCGCGACGTGCTCGGGGCGCACCACTTCCGAAGCGGACATGTCGGCAATCGTCCGGGCGACGCGCCTGATTCGAATCACACCCCGCGCGGTGATCCGAAAGGCATCCGCGGCCCGCCGGACCAGCTGCCTGGACTGCGGGTCCAGCGGCGCGACCCGCTCCAGATCCCTTGGGCTCAGCGCGGCGTTTCTTCCCAGGTGCGGCGCTCGAGCAGCCGCGAGGAACCTGGCGCTGATGACGCGCTCGCGCACCGTGGCCGAGGACTCTCCCGGCTCCCACACAAAGAGATCCTCCATCGGAACCGCCGGCACCTCGAGGATCAGGTCGATCCGGTCCAGGATGGGGCCGGAGACCTTGGACCAATAGCGCGCCGCGGCATCGGGGGCGCATCGGCATGCATGCCTGGGATCGCCCCGATAACCGCACGGGCAGGGATTCATGGCGGCGACGAGGGAGAAGGCGGCGGGAAATACCGCGGCGCCGCCGGCCCGGGCCACCGAGACGCGCCCGTCCTCGAGCGGCTGGCGAAGCGCCTCCAGGGCGTTTCGGTGGAACTCGGGAAGCTCGTCCAGGAAGAGGACTCCTCGGTGGGCGAGGCTCACCTCGCCGGGTAGCAGTCCTCGCCCGCCCCCGATCAGGGCCACGTCGGAGATGGTGTGGTGCGGCGCTCGAAACGGCGGGTCGAGTATGAGGCCGGCTCCCGGGGCGAGGCGCCCGGCCACCGAGTGGATCGTGCTGACCTCCACCGCCTCCTCACGGCTGAGCGGAGGCAGGATCCCGGGCAGGCGCTTCGCGAGCATCGTCTTCCCGGCGCCCGGGGGCCCCACGAAGAGAATGTTGTGGTCCCCCGCCGCCGCAATCTCCAGGGCCCTCCGGGCGACCGCCTGCCCGCGCACTTCGCAGAGGTCGGGTACGGCGGAACGCGGCTGACCCGCTTCCCCGCCGGGCCCTTCGTTCCGTGAAAGGGGACTTTCGGAGGGATCGTCTCCGCGGAGCTCTCGAAGGGATCCCAGAGCATGAAACGAAACGCCACCGATCGCACGGGCCTCGCGCGCGTTCTCGACGGGTATCCAGACGGGTCCGTGTCCTCCGCGCCTCGCGGCGGCCATCACGGCGAGGATTCCGCGCACGCCCCGAAGCGAACCGTCGAGCGCGAGCTCGCCGACGAAGACTCCTTCCTCGACGGACCTTCCGCGCGGGATCTGCCCCGAGGCGAGAAGGAGGGCTACCGCGATCGGAAGATCGAAACGCGCCCCCTCCTTCCGGACATGCGCGGGCGCCAAGTTCACGGTGATCTTCCGCGCGGGGAACTCGAATCCGCAATTCCGCAAGGCGGCGAGGACGCGCTCGCGGCTCTCCCGGACCGCCGCGTCCGGCAGCCCGACGATCGTGAACGTGGGAAGTCCCGTACCGAGATCCGCCTCGACCTCGATGAAGAGGCCTTCGATACCGATGGTCGCGCAACTCATCACGCGAGCGAGCATGGGCCGCCTGGCGCGGGGAGGAATGGAGTCCTGTGGTTTTCGGGTCGGGGTAGAAGCCGGGGCATCCCTTGAGGATCGAGACGCGCGGAGTGTAGACTGCGTCTCGGGAATGTGTCAAGGAGCGCGCCCTTTGCGGAGGTTCACTCGGTGACGGATTCGATCGGGATCGTGGGGGGCGGAGCGCTCGGGACGCTCCTCGCTTCACGCTTCCTCGGCCAGGGACTGGACGTGCGCGTCGTCACCCGCTCCGGGGGATCGAGACACGAGGCGCTGAAACGGGACCATCCCAAGATCCAGCTCGGCTCCGACTTTGGACTCCTCGACGGCACGAGCCTCGTCTTTCTCTGCGTGAAGGCCTTCCACACGAAGGACGTGGCCCGCTCCCTGGCCTCGCACCGTCTCCGGAACGTCTCGATCTGCTCGCTCCAGAACGGCTGGGGAAACATGGAAATCCTGGACGAGGCCTTGCCCCGGTTCCCGCTCCTGGCGGGAGCGACCTCGCTCGGCGCCTACCTCGACGACCGCGGACTTCTCCATGCCGCGGATCGCGGAACCACGATTGTCGCGCCGTGGCGAGGCCGCGATCAGGCCGCCGCGGAGCGCGCCGCGGAGACGCTGCGCGGGACGGGACTCCTGGCCGAGGCTCGCCCCGACGCGCACCCGGTCCTCTGGCGGAAACTGGTCTTGAACTCGGCGGTGAACCCCACCACGGCCATCGCCCATTGCGCCAATGGAGTCCTCCTGCACGAGCCGGCGCTCTTCGAGATCGCGCGCGGCGCCGCCCGGGAGGCCGCGCGGGTGGGCGAGAAGCTCCGCATCGTGGAGGCGGACTTCGATCCCGAGGAAGCCCTGCGGGCCATCCTGCGCGAGACGGCGGGAAATCTCTCGTCGATGCGCGAGGATCTCTCCCGCGGGCGACGGACCGAGGTCGAGGAGATCACGGGCGCCATCGTTCGTCTCGCGGGGGAGGCTTCGGTGCCCGCTCCCGTGCAGACCGCGCTCCTGACCCTGATCCGCGCCGCGGAGCGCCGCCTGGAAACGAAACGGGGCGACCCGTGAGGGCCGCCCCGCTCTTCTAGAACCGAGTTACCTGCCGCTTACTTCGCAACCACCAGGTGGCTCTTCACCGTGGCCTCGGGGGCCTGAAGGACGTAGAAGTACACGCCCGACGCCACCCGCGCTCCCTGGCGCGAGGTCCCATCCCAGCCGACGCTGTGCGGCCCGGTTCCCATGAACTCGTTGGCGAGCGTCTTCACCAGACGCCCGGAGATGTCGTACACGTTGAGCCTCACGCTTCCGGGCTGACTCAAGATGAAGCTGATGGTCGTGCTCGGATTCAGAGGATTGGGGCTTGCGAACGCGTGGCACCGGCCGTCCTCGCCATCCTTCCCGGCACTGCTCGGCCCGCCGTTCTTGTCCACGACCACGTCGAGGCTGGCATGGAAGGTGCCGCCGCCGGCCAGGTCTCCGGTAATGATCAGGGTCACCGTGCGCCGTCCGTTCGGAAGACTTGCGAAGAGGATGCGGAGCTTATCCTTCGAGAAGCAGACCTCGAGCCGCCCGTCGTCGACGTGTCTCGCGCCGATCCCGTGGATCGAGGTTCCGTTGAAGGTGGCGAGGATCGACGTCCGAATGATGTCGGTCACCCGGAAGGAGTGATTCGCCGGCGCCAGCTCCAGGCACCAGAACGGCTTGGCCGACTTCAGCCGGATGACCCGATCGCCGTCGTCGATGAAGGCGTTCGCCAGGAATCCGTTCGAAGCCGAGATGTCGGCCGTGGCGGTGTCCGTGTCGCTGAGCGGTACCGCGGCGTTATCGGTCACGGTCAGCGTGACCGTGAAGGTTCCCGCGACGGCGTACGTGTGCGCAGGCGTCGAACCCGTCGCGTCCGAGGTGATTCCGTCCGCGGCGTCGAAATCCCACGAGTAGGTCAGGGCATCGCCGTCCGGATCGGACGAGCCGGTCCCATCGAAGCTGACCGGGACTCCCGCCGCGCCCGCGTACGGTCCGCCCGCGTCCGCGACCGGCGCGCGATTCACGTTGTTCACCGTGATCTGGAACGACTTGTCGTCGGACAGGCTTCCGTCACTTGCGCGAACCGTGGCGGCGTAGGTCCCGGCGTCGGCAAAGCCCGGTGCCAGGTGCGCCTTGCCCGTCGTCGAGGTCAACGTCCCCACCGTCAGGAACGTCGGCCCGCCCACCTTCGAGAAGCTCAGGGCGTCGCCGTCCTGATCGCTGCCCGTGAGCGTCTGATCCGCCGTCGCGCCCTCGTTCACCGTCATGTCGGCCGGCTGGGTGAGCACCGGAGCGTGATTCTCTTGCTGGACCGGATTCACGATGATCGCGAAGTCTTTCGTGTCGCTCAGGGTGCCGTCGGTCGCCCGGACCGTCGCGCCGTACGGCGAGCCTGCCGCGTCGCCCGTGACCGGCGCGAGATGCACGTTGCCCGTCGTGGCGTTCGTGGTCGTCACGGAAGCGAAGGTCGGTCCGGAATCCAGCGAGAATGTGAGCGCGTCACCGTCGGGATCCGAGCCGCTGATCGTCTGATTCGCCGTCGCCCCTTCGGTCACCGTCATGTTCGCGATCGCGTTGAGCGTCGGCGCCCGGTTCTTGTTGTTCACCGTGACCGTGAGTGACTTGTCGTCGCTCAGGCTACCGTCGCTGGCCCGGACGGTCGCGCCGTACGTTCCGGCATCCGAGAACCCGGGCGCCAAGTGGATACTGCCCGTCGTCGCGTTCGTCGTGGTGACCGTCAGGAACGTGGGGCCGCCCACCTTCGTGAAGGTGAGAGCGTCTCCGTCCTGATCCGTGGCCGAGATCGCCTGATCGTCCGTGCTTCCTTCGTCCACCGTCATGTCGGACGGTTGAGCCAGCACCGGAGCGCGGTTCGGCGGCTTGACCGTGACCGAGAAGATCCTCGTGTCCTGGTCCGTTCCGTCCGAAACCCTGGCCTGCACGGTGTAGGGCGAGCTGCCCGAGTCACCCGTGTTCGGCGCGAGATGAACGTTGCCTGTCCCGGATCCCGTTCCCGGGCTTGTGGTGGTGACGGTCACGAACGTGGGGCCGGTCACCTTGCTGAACGCCAGCGGGTCACCGTCCGCGTCCGTGCCGCTGATGCTCTGGTCCGCCGTCAGTCCCTCGGTCACCGTCATGTTGGAGATCGCGTTGAGCACCGGCGTCCGGTTCACGTTGTTCACCGTGACGCTGATCGACTTGTCGCTGTTCAGGCTGCCGTCGCTCGCGCGAATCGTGGCTCCGTAGGTCCCGGCGTCCGAGAATCCCGGCGCCAGGTGGATATTCCCCACGGCCGATCCGGTGCCCGGGCTGGTCGTCGACACCGTGAGGAACGTCGGACCACTCACCTTCGAGAAGGTGATCGGGTTCCCGTCCCCATCGGTTGCCGTGATCGTCTCGTCCGCCGTGGAGTTCTCGTTCACCGTCAGGTCTCCCGGCTGCGCGAGCACCGGCGCCTGATTCGTCCCCGTGACCGTGACCGTGAACGGCTGCGCGGTGCTGAACAAGGCGCCATCGGCCGCGCGAACCGCCGCCGCCGTAACACCCACAGGCTCCGATGCCCCTGCCGCCAGGTGGATGTTCCCCGTCGTCGCGTTCGTCGTCGTAACCGTCATGAACGTCGGGCCGGAGATCTTGATGAACGTCAGCGCGTCGCCGTCCGGATCCGAGCCCGTGAGGACCTGATCCGCCGTCGCGCCCTGCGCCACCGTCATGTTCGCCGGCGCGTTCAATGTCGGCGCGCGGTTGGTGTTGTTCACCGTGATGGTGAGCGACTTATCGTTGCTCAGCGAGCCGTCGCTCGCGCGAACCGTCGCCCCCGCCGTCCCCGAATCCGAGAATCCTGGCGCCAGATGGATGTTGCCGGTCGCCGTTCCGGTTCCCGGCACCGTCGTGGTGACCGAGGCGTAGGTCGGGCCCGAAACCAGCGAGAACGTGAGCGGGTTTCCGTCGGGATCCGTGGCGTTCAGCGTCTGATCCGCCGTGGCCCCTTCGTCCACCGTCATTTTCGCCGTCTGCGCCAGCGTCGGCGCCTGGTCCGTGGCCGTGAGCTTGACGGTGAGGGTCTTTTCGTTGGTCAAGGTGCCGTCGCTCGCGCGAACGGTTGCCCCCGAGGTGCCCACCGTCTCCGATGCTCCGGCCGCCAGGTGGATGTTCCCCGTCGTCGCATTCGTCGTCGTGACCGTCAAGAACGTCGGCCCGGCGACCTTGGAGAACGTCAGCGCGTCGCCGTCCGGATCGGTCCCCGTAATGACCTGATCCGACGTCCCGTTCTGCGCCACCGTCATGTTCGCAGGTTGGTTCAACGTCGGTGCACGATT
>JBGPMB010000008.1:0-36283 GCA_041486775.1 Candidatus Eiseniibacteriota bacterium
ACTCCTTGCCGTGGCTCAGCCGATGATACGCGGCGACCAGGGTCGGGGCCTTGGCGATGAGCCGGACCGCGGAGTTGTAGCGGTCCGTGGGGTTCATGGGATCGCGGTCGGGATAGAACATGCCCAATGCGGCCATCGCGGCCTGCAGCGCTTCCATGGGGTGGCCGGTATCGGGGAGGCACTTCAAGAGATCGATCAGCCGGAACCGGACATCCCGGTGTGACGCGAGATCGCGGGTGAACTTCTCCAGCTCGGTCCTCGTGGGGAGGTGGCCCCACAGGAGGAGATAGCTCGTCTCCTCGAACGTGCTGCGCTCGGCCAGAGCCTCGATGGGGTAGCCGCGATATTCCAGAATCCCGATCTCGCCGTCGATGAAGCAGATGCTCGATCGGGCCGCCGGCACGTCCGCCAAGCCGGGGACGTACGGCACGCTGATTTGCCCTTCCGCTGCCGGGGCAGCAATGCGCTCCGTCATACGAATCCTCCGAGATGTGGGTTCATGCGCATTCTGCTTGTTTGGATGCCCCGATGCAAGCCAGAGGGTCGCGCTATCGGCGTTTTCCGCCGCCCGGCGCCAAGGCTTCGATGCGCCGGATCGAGGCCGGGTCGTCTTTCAGGAGACCGGCGGGGACCAGCCGAGGCACCAGCTCAACCCAGCGGTGGTCGTGGGCGAATACTTTCCGGAATAGAGGCGCCGCGTCCTTCTCACGTCCGAGCTGCCAGAGCGAGGCCGCCTGCCAGAAGAGAATCTCGTCGTTCCCCGGCGCCAGGCGCGCGCCCTCGGCGTAGGCCTTCATCGCGTCCTCGATCTTTCCGTCCGTGGCGTAGGCGTCTCCCAGGTCCACGTTCCGGTACGCGCGCCAGGTCCGCACGAGACGCTCGAGCTCGGCGATGGGATGCGGATTGTCCTCGACGCGCAGGTCCATGATGCGATCGTTCCACGGCTTGGTGGACCGCTTGCCCTTCACGATCACGATCGCAGCGGATTGCTGCCCGCGGATGTCGCCGCCGGCCTTCTGTCCGGCTTCGAGCGCCGCCAAGAGGCGCGTCGCGAGATCCCCCTTCGTCGTCTCGTAGGCCTGAGCCATGGCGGGCCACACCTTGTCGTTCGACATGAGATTGGCCTGCACGGAATACTGCGCGCCCACGTGGTCCCCGGCGGCGGGAATGCAGCGCTTCCCGGTCCACGCGGCCACGTCTCCGTGCGAATCGATCATCGCGACCTGCCGGACTTCCTTGTTCGGGTCCTGCGAGAGAAGCTCATCCAGCGTCTGCTTGGCGCCCCGCCCGCTGCTCATCATCTGGAGACCCTTCGGACCGTAGCTCACCTCGACGAGCGACTGGGTGGCGACGGCGCCCACGCCGGGCTCGGCCCAGGGGACGATGGGGCCCACGGAGAAGTAATGCGACTGCACCGCAACACCCAGGTCCCCGGTTTCGGGGTCACGGGCGACGATGGAGAACGTGGCTTGGGCAGGGATGGGAAAGGTGAGGAGCAGGGCCAAGCCGAGCAGAATCCGGACACGCGTGGACATCGAGACCTCCGTGCGGACAAGGGCTAACTTACGACCGACGAGGGGGATACTAGGCTTCCCCCGGCGGGCGATCAAGGTACATTGACGTGGTTTCGGGATTCGAGTATCTTCGTCCGGAGGCTTTTCGCCCCTCGATCCGCCGCTCTGAGTTTCGAGCGAACTCATAGACCAAAACCCAGGGTACGCGTGGATCTATTCGACAAGTGTAATCGCTTCAAAGAACACCGCTTGGCCAAGGCCGCAGGCATCTACCCCTATTTCCTTCCGATCGCGCAAAACCACGGGACCGAGGTGACCATCGACGGCCGCCGCATCATCATGGCGGGGTCGAACAATTACCTGGGCCTGACCAAGCACCCGAAGGTGATCGCCGCGGCCGAGGACGCGCTGCTCAAGTTCGGCACCTCGAACAACGGCTCCCGGTTCCTGAACGGGACCCTCGAGATGCACGTGGAGCTGGAGGAGCGGCTCGCCAAGTTCACCCGCAAGGAAGCGGCCCTGGTCTACTCCACGGGCTACCTCACGAATCTCGGCAGCATCTCGGCCCTCATGGACAAAGGGGACGTGGTGGTGCTGGACAAGGACGCGCACGCCTGCATCGTGGACGGCGCGCGGCTGAGCCCCGCGGATGTGAAGCGGTTCCGTCACAACGATGTTCGCGACCTGGAGCGCGTTCTCGGGTCGATTCCCGCGAAGGCGGGGAAGCTGATCGTGGTGGATGGGCTCTACAGCATGGAAGGGGACATCGCCCCTTTGCCGGAGATCACGCGCGTCGCCCGGAAATTCAACGCACGCATCCTCGTCGATGACGCGCACGGCTTCGGCGTGCTGGGAAGCCGGGGCGCCGGAGCTTCCGAGGCGCTGGGCGTCGAGGATCAGGTGGATCTGGTGATGGGCACGTTCAGCAAATCCTTCGCCTCCCTGGGTGGGTTCATCGCGGGCCCGCGCGCGGTGATGGACTATTTGCGCCATCACGCCCGGGCGCTCATTTTCAGCGCCAGCATCACCCCCGCCAGCACCGCGGCCGCCCTGGCCTCGCTCGAGATCATCGAGCACGAGCCGCAGCTGCGGACCCGGCTCGCACAGATCTCGGACAAGATGAGGAACGGCTTCAAGTCGCTCGGACTCGAAGTCGGGACCGGCACCGGGACGCCGATCGTGCCCATCTTCATCGGGGACCGGGTCAAGACCATGCAGGTATGGCGGCGCATCCTGGATCGCGGCGTCTTCGTGAACGCGATCGTCGTGCCCGCCGTGCAGCCGGGACGCGATCTCCTCCGCACTTCGTACATGGCCACGCACGAGGACCACCAGCTCGACACCATCTTGCGCATCGTCAAGGAAGTCGACGCGGAAATGGGACTCGCCATGGCTTCCGCCGAGAACACGACGACGCGTCCGGGGATGCCGTGGATGTCGTCCCCGTCATAAGCGCGAAGGACTTAGCCCGCTTCATTCAGCTGCCCCACGACATCTACCGCGACGATCCGAACTGGGTGGCGCCGCTCACGTCGGACGAGCGCACGCGGCTCACCCCCGGGAAGAATCCCTACTTCGAGCACGCCGAGGCCGCCTATTTTCTGGCGCGCCGGAACGGGGAGAACCTGGGGCGCATCGCCGCGACCATCGACAAGAATCACGACGGCTTCCACGGGGAGCGGCAGGTCGCCTTCGGCTTTTTCGAGGCGCGATCGTCCGAGGCCGCGCAGGTGCTCCTGACGGCGGCGGAGCGCTGGGGGCGGGAGCGCGGCGCGAAGGTGATTCGCGGGCCGATGAATTTCACGACCAACGACGACTGCGGGCTCTTGATCCGCGGCTTCGAGGTCCCGCCCACCATCCTCATGCCCTACAACCCGCCGACGTACCCCTCGTGGGTGGAAGCGGCGGGGCTCAAGAAGGTGAAGGACCTCTTCGCCTTCAAGGTCCCGATTCCCGAATCGCCCGCCGATCAGATCGAGAAGGTCGCGCGGATCGCGCAGAAGGCCCGCGATCGGTTCCACGTACGCATCCGCCCGATGAGCCTGAAGCACTTCGGCGAGGAGCTCCAGCGGGTGAAGGACATCTACAATTCGGCCTGGGAGAAGAACTGGGGCTTCGTCCCGATGACCGAAGCCGAGATCGATCACATGGCGGCGCAGCTCAAGCCCGCCATCGTCCCCGAGCTCGCCCTCTTCGCGGAAATCGACGGCGAGCCGGTGGGCTTCGCCCTCGCCATCCCCGACGTGAACATCGCCCTGAAGCCGCTCCGCGGGAGGCTCTTCCCCTTCGGGATCGTGCGTCTCCTCTGGACCCTTCGCAAGATCAAGACGCTCCGGCTCATGGCGCTCGGCATCAAGTCGGGCTACCGGCGCCGCGGTATCGACGCGGCCCTGGTCCATCAGGCCGCGGTCGCTTCGCGAGCGGCCGGGTACGTCTGGTGCGAGGTGGGCTGGACGCTCGAGGACAACGATCTGGTGAACCGCCTCATCCAGGCGGTGCACGGCGATCACTACAAAACCTACCGGATCTACGAGCGGAATCTGTGAGCGGTCCGGTCGCGCTCGTCACCGGCGCGTCGGGCTTCGTGGGCAGCCACGTCGTGGACGAGCTCTTGCGCCGCGGCGCCCGCGTCCGCTGCCTCCTGCGCGGCACCTCCTCGCGACGGTGGCTCGAGGGGAAGCCGGTCGAATACGTCGAGGGGGACGTCTGCGTCCGGGAGGGCCTGGACCAGGCCGTGGCGGGCGCCGACTGGATCGTGCATGCCGCCGGCCTCACCCACGCGCGAAGCGCCGCCGAGTTCTTCCGGGCGAACGCCTGGGGCACCGAGAACCTTCTCGAGGCGGCGGAGCGCGCCCATCCCAAGCCGCGCCGCTTCGTCTACATCTCGAGCCAGGCCGCCGCGGGGCCGAGCCGCGACGGAGCGCCCGTGACCGAGGACCTCCCGCCGCGCCCGGTGTCCGCCTACGGGAGCAGCAAGCTCGTGGGCGAAACGCTCGCGATGCGCGCGGCGGACCGCTTGCCGGTCACCGCCATCCGCCCGCCCACGGTCTACGGCCCGCGCGAGACGGCGCTCCTCAAGTACTTCCGCGCGGTGAAATATCACGTGAGGCCTTCCATCGGCGGGGCGCGAACGTTCAGCGTGGTGTTCGCGGAGGATCACGCGCGCGCGGTCTGGGCGGCCCTGACCGCTGACGCGGCGGTGGGGCAGATCTACTTCGTCGGCGGTCCCGACCTCACGAGCTACGAGGAGATGGGGAGCCTCATCAAGAGCGCCATGGGGACCTGGGCGGTGCGTCTTCCGATCCCCGCGTTCCTGCTCCAGGCCGGAGCGCTGGCGGGAGAGCTCTGGGGGGCGGTCACGCGGAGGGCCCCCTTCTTCTCGCGGGAGAAGTTTCGGGAGATCACGGCCGGCCCCTGGATCGTGAGCTCGCGCAAGATCAAAGAGCAGCTGGGATGGGCGCCTGTGACGCCGCTCGAGCAGGGAGTGCGCGCGACCGCCCAGTGGTACCGGGAGGCGGGCTGGGTGTAGGGCTAGAAGATGCTGAACTTGAAGTACTTCTTCGGGTTCTTCTCGATTTCCGCCATGAGACGCTTCATCGAGGCCATCAGCGCCTTCGTATCGTCGTAGAGCGTCGAATCCGCGTAGAGCCTTCCGAACGTCCCGCGCCCCGCGGAGATGGCGCCCAGCATCGAGTCGGCGCGCGCGGTGCTCGAGGTCAGCTTCTGGTGCAGCGTGCCGTCGTTCATGAGCTGCGCGATGGTGCCCTGGCCCTTCTCCATTCTCTGAACCAGCGTATCCAGCGAGGCCGCGAGGCTCAGGAATTCAGTCGAGACCTTGGACTGGTTCTCGTTGAGCCTCGCCGTGAGCACGCTCGCGTTGTGGGTCAGATCGACCATCTCCTGGTACAGCCGCTCGTCCTGGGCGAAGCGTCCCAGCGTCCCGTGCCCGCTCCCGATCGACCGGCCGGCGTTGTTCAGGTTTCCGAGCAACACCTGAAGGCTGTCGGTGATCCCCTCGACCTTCTTCATGGCCGCGCTGGGATCCGCAGCCGAGGTGACCGCGATCTCCTTGTCGTCCTGGATCAGCGGCTGATGAGGATCCCCGCCGTCCAGCTCGACGTACAGCTCCGATAGAAATCCCGTGGAGGTGATGCGCGCGGCCGCGCCGCGGTGGAGCCTGTCGCGCGTGCCCCCCTTCACCCCGAGCTCGACGACCACGTTGTTCCCGCCCTTCTCGAGCGAGATGTTCCGCACGTGTCCGACCGGCACGCCGTTCAGGCGCACCGTCGAGCCCTCCTCGACCCCACCCACGCTCCCGAAGAGGAGGACGATCTTCTCCTCCTTTCCGAAGAACTTGAGGCTCCCGGACTGGAACGTTGCCCACAACAAGAGCCCGAAGGCGATGAGCACCCAGAAGCCGATCTGGAGCCTCATGAACGGCACGCGGCCGGTGCGTTTCACGACAATCCTCCAGGCTGGGGCGTGGGAGGCCCGGACCGAAGGCGTCCCGGGCCCGGGTCGGAATCCGGATCCCTCCGGCGCGCGGCAGCCACCGCCTTGCGGAAGGGCGCCAGGAATTCGGCGATGAACGGATCGCCGGCTCGGTTCAGCTCTTCAGGTGTGCCTTCGAACACGACCATCCCCCGGTCCAGTACCGTGATCCGGTCTCCGACCTTGAACGCATCGGCGATGTCATGGGTGACCATGATCGACGTCTTGCCCATCGAGTCCCTCAAGCCGACGATCAGATCCGTGATGCGCTCCGCGCTCTGCGGATCGAGGCCGGTCGTCGGCTCATCATAGAGCAATATTTCGGGGTCGCGGGCGGCGAGCGCCCGCGCGATCGCCACACGCCGCTGCATTCCCCCGGAGAGCTCGTCCGGCAGCCGGTCCCGGACCGAGAGGTCCAGCCCGACCATCGCCAGATACTTGCCCACGGCGGCTTCGATGTCGTCCTCGTCCTGCTTGTCCTCGAGCATGGTGTACCCGATGTTCTCCCCCACCGTCATGGAATCGAAGAGCGCCCCCTGCTGGAAGACGATGCCCATCGCCCTCCGGATCTCGCGCAGCCGCTCCGGAGTCACCCGCGTGATGTCCTCCTCGTTCACGAAGATGCTTCCCGAGTCCGGCACCCAGAGTCCCATCAGGAGACGCAGGATGGTGCTCTTCCCGGAGCCCGAGGGTCCGAGGATGACCCTCGTCTGCCCCTTCGTCACCTGGAAGGACACATCGGTCAGGATCGTGTTGTCCCCGATCGAGAACGTCACGTTCCGGAACTCGATCACCGCACTCTACAAGCCCAGGATCCGGAAGATGAGCTTCGTGCAGATAAAATCCGTCACGAGAATTCCGACGGAGGAAATGACTACCGATTCGGTCGTGGCGGTGCCGACCCCTTTGGCGCCCCCTTGCGCGGCGAATCCCTTCCAGCAAGCCACGGTGGTGATGAGGACGGCGAAAAAGATCGGCTTGATCATGCCCACGAGGATGTTCGTGGGGGTGAGATACCTCGCCACGCCGTTGTAATAGGACTGGAGCGTGACGTGGTAGCCCAGGCCGATGAATCCGCCCCCGATGACGTTCAGGGTATCGCCGAGGACCGTCAGCACCGGGAGGGCGATCCAGAGTCCGATCATCCGCGGCGCCACGAGGCGCTTCATGGGGTCGGTGCCGAAGGCGACCAGGGCGTCGATCTGATCGCTCGATTTCATGGCTCCCAGCTCCGCCGTGATTCCGGCCGACATCCGCGACGCGACCACGATTCCGGTGAGCACCGGACCGAGGGCGCGGACGGAGGAGATGACCATGAAGTGCCCCAGCTCCGACTTGGCGCCCTGCTTCGCCAGCTCCCGCGCCAGCTGGATCGCCAGCGCCTGCCCGGCCACGAGCGCCGTGAACATCACGATGAACAGGGAGCCGATCAACGAGAAGTGGATCTGCTCGACGATCTCGTGTTTGTAGTAGGGAGGAAAGAAGGCGGAGCGAAGCACCGAGACGCAGAACAGCGACATGTCCTGGACGATCTCCAGAACACGGCGAACCCGGTTTCCGACCGCGGCCAGCGCGGGGGGCGGGGCGATCAGGGCTCTTTCGGCTTGGTGTGGAATACCACGTCCCAAACGGGAGAGCTCACGCCGAAGCCGTGGTTCGGATTCTTGTAGTGGTGCTTCAGGTGGTAGCGCTTCAGGTATTTCAGGAAGCCCCAGCGCATCGAGAGATGGTGCTCGGCATAGTGCACCATGTCGTAGCAGAGGTAACCGGTGAGAAAGCCCGCGAACGCCGGGCCGCTCACGCGTGGCATCCCGAGGATCATCCCCACGACGAGGTGGAAGAGCCCGTAGAAGAAGAGCGCGAGCGGGATGCTCAGGATGGGCGGCATGACGAGGCGGGTCTTGCACTGGGGCTGCTCGTGGTGGACGCCGTGGATCAGATACCACACCCGCTGGAGCCAGGGTTGCGTCGGCTCGTAGTGGAACACGAAGCGGTGGAGCAGGTATTCGCTCAGGGACCAGACCACAAGCCCCGCCGCGTAGGCCACGAAGACGTCCGCCATCGCCGCGTGGGCTTCGCCCGGGGCCAGGGCGCGCCCCAGGAAGAAGGCCACCACCGGGACGAAGAGCAGCAGCACGACGACGGGATGGATATGCGTGAAGAACTCGAGAAAGTCCGACTTGAAGAGACGGATGGGCTCTTCGTTGTGGTTGATCGGCAGGTTGGCGTAGGCGGTTCGGCTGGCTTGGTTCATGGCTTCCTTGCTCCCTCGATGCGGTCGGGGCGCCGTTTCGTCGCGACCGACGGATTGCAATTCTAAGGACCGTGGATTTTCGAGTCAATGCGGAAGCTGTATGATCGCAGCCGTGCAAGACATGCCGAGCCTTCGGATCAACGAGATCTTCCTTTCGGTGCAGGGGGAGGGCCTGCACGTCGGGGAGCGGACGGTATTCGTCCGCTTCTACGGCTGCCCCCTCCACTGCGTCTGGTGCGACCAGCCCGAGGCACTGACTCACACGGGGGTGGGCCGATTCGAGGCCATGACCCCGGTTGAAGTGCGGGATACGGTTCTCGCGTTTCCCGACACACGGCGGGTCTGTCTCACCGGCGGCGAGCCGGTGGTGGCGCCGCGCCAGGGTCTCCTGTGGCTCATCGGGGAGCTGAAGGCCAAGGGATACTGGATCTCGGTCGAAACGAGCGGCGCCCGCGTGGTGGAGGAGCTCCTGGATCCCATCGATTTCTGGACCGTGGCGCCGAAGGGGAGGAGTGCGGAGACCTTCGAGGGGGACGTGGTCGAGGCGCAGGCGCCCACTTTGAGGCGCCTCCTTGCGCTCCCCTCGGAGCGGCGGCAGTTCAAGTTCGTGATCCAGACGCGGGAGGATCTCGAGGACGCCGTGCGGCTCCTCGACGGGCTACGATACGAAGGCGCCGTCATTCTCCAGCCCGAGCATACGAAAGGGGACGCGCGGCGGATCTTCGAATGGTGGCCGTGGGACCGCTACCCGGAGGCGCGCCTCATTCCTCAAACGCACAAAATGGCGGGGATGCATTGAACCGGAACGAAGAGGTGGGCGCGTGCGCGTACGCCTGACGCGGGATTTCGCCTTCGAGGCGGCGCATCTCCTTCCACGGGCGCCGGAAGGGCACAAGTGCCGCAGGCTCCACGGGCACAGCTTCCGGGTGGAGGTCACGGTCGAGGGGGAAGTGGATCCCGAGACCGGGTGGTTTCTGGATTACGGCGTGATTGCCACCGCGGTGGAGCCGATCCGCGCCCAGCTGGACCACTATTACTTGAACGAAGTGTCCGGGCTGGGGAATCCCACCTCGGAGAATGTTGCCCGGTGGATCTGGGACCGGCTTCGGCCCGCGCTCCCCTCGCTCGCGAAGATCACCGTGCACGAGACCTGCGAAGCACGCTGCGAATACGAGGGCCGGTGAAGATGCTTCGCTACCGCCCCGCGTGGAGCAGCCACCCCGCCACGCGGTCCGAGTCTTCCACGATCGATCCCACCGAGACGCCGCGGTAGGCGTTTCCGGCGACGTAGAGCCCCGGGAAAGCGCCCAGCCGCTTCATGACCGAGGCGACCCGCTCCCGGTGCCCCAGCATGTACTGGGGAATGGCGGATTCCTGCCTCATCACCCAGGTGCGCTCCGGCCCTCCCTTCAATCCCAACGCGCGGTCGAGCGCCTCACAGGCCAGCCCGATGAGCTTCGCGTCGGGCTCCGTGACCAGCTCGGGCCGGTCGACGCCCCCCAGGAACGCGCGCACGAGCGTGAATCCCTCGGGGGCGCGTCCGGGGAAGAGATTCGATTCGAAGAGCGCGCCCAGGATCGGTAGGCTCTCTCCGGGCGCGACCAGGAACCCGTAGCCGTCGGGCTTCGACCGGAAGGCCTCGTTTCGAAACGCCAGAGCCACGACCGCGACCCCGGAGGTGGGGATCTCGCGAAGCGCCTTCCCCGCGGCCGAGTCGAGGTCGCGTAGCAGCGCGGCCGCGTCGGCGGGAGGCATGGCGACCACGACGGCGTCGAAGCTTCGGGATTCCCCGTTCGCGAAACGAACGGTGAAAGGCGTGGGCAGGGCGTACTCGGGGGAACGGCTCAGACGAAGCGCCGGCATCTTGAGGCGGAGGGCCGGACCGAGGGACTCCGCCAGCCGGTCCACGAGGGAGCCCATCCCGTGCGCGAGCGACCAGAGGGCCTGCCCGGGGCGGCCTTCCTTCGCCATGGCCACGAAGAGCGAGCGATACTTTCGCTCCAGCTCGCGCATGCGGGGAAACGCGGCGTCGACCGAGAGCTTCCGCGCGTCCCCGGCGTAGACGCCCCGCACGAAGGCGCCGATCATGACGCGCGCGGCTTCCTCGCCCATGTGGCGCGCGGCGAACTGGTGCACCGTCTCCTCCCGGGCGATCCGGCTCGCCACCAGCGGCTCGGCGCAGAGGCGCAAGCGGCTCCAGGGCGAGATCGCCCCGAAGCGGAGAAGGGAGGCGGGGCCCATGGGGAAGCGGTGGAGCTTTCCGCGCGCGAAGACGTAGCGGCGCGCGGCGCTGGGTGAGGCCTGGACGCGCTCCTTCTTAAGCCCCAGCTCCCCGAGGAGAGCGAGCGCCGGCCCCGAGCCGGTCTGAAACGCGTCGGCGGCCCACTCCACCAGGAACCCGTCCGCCTCGGTGGTCCGGATGCGGCCCCCCGCGCGCGGGCCGGCCTCGAAGACCTCGAGCTCCAGCGGACGGCCGCCCTGCGCGGCGCCGCGTCTCAGCGTGTGCGCGAGGGTGAGACCCGCGATCCCCGCACCGAGGATCGCGACTCTCATGCGCGGAGCTTCGGCTCGACCAGATCGGCGAGCGCGTCCAGGAACGGCGGGAAGTCGTTCAGCGATTCGGAGCGCTTGAAGCACTTGATGCCGAGGGAGCGGGCCTGGTCCCCGTAGAGCATGTCGACCTCGTAGAGCGTCTCCACATGGTCGGAGACGAAGCTGATCGGGATCACCAGCACGTCCTCAACGTTGCGCGCGGCGAGATCCCGGATCACCTGGTCGGTGCTCGGCCCGATCCACTCCACCGGGCCGACGCGGCTCTGATATCCCACGACGTGGGGCAGATCGGGGAGGCGGCTCAGCACCCCCTCCGTGGTCACCTGGATGTGCTCGAGGTAGGGATCGCCGGCCTCGATGAAATGCTTGGGCAGCCCGTGCGCGCTCACGAGAATCGTGGGGCGGACGCCGGGTGCGAATCGCCCGAGCGCCTCCTTCGCGCGGAGCGCGAGCGCGTCCAGGTAGCCCGGATGGTCGTACCACGTGTCGATGCGGTCGAGCGGAAGCTTCGTCCCGCGCCGCTTCATGACGCGGAGAAGTTCAGCCACGCTCGAGCCGGTGGTGGCCACCGAGTAGTGCGGATAGAGCGTGAGCGCCAGGAGCCGGTCCACGCCCGCGCCCTCGAGCTCGTCCAAAGCATCGTCCGTCGAGGGATCCCAGTAGCGCATCGCGAGAGCGAAGGCGGCGTCGTGACCGCGCGCCGCGAGCCGTTCCACGAGACCGCGCCCCTGGAGCGTGGTCCAGCGAACGATGGGAGAGCCGCCCCCGATCTTGGCGTAGTTCTCCTTCACCTCGCGGGTGCGCTTCCAGGCGATCGCCCGTCCGAGGAGGGCCTGGCCCAGCCGGCCGCCGGGGAGCTGGATGATCTCGCGGTCGGTGAAGAGGCGGGTCAGGAACGGACGCACCGCGTCCAGCGTGTCCGGGCCGCCGAGGTTGAGGAGAAGGATTCCTGTCTTCAGACCGTGCGCGAGAAGACCTTCGTCTCGCCCTCATGGCGTTTCAGGTAGGCGTCGAATTCCATGCAGATGTTCCGGACGAAGAGGCGGCCCTGCGGCGTGACTTCGATCGTCTCGGGCGTGCGGGTCAGGAACCCGTTGGCCTTGGGGCCCTCGTCCAGCTCCCGGATCGAATCCGCGAAATACGCGGCGAAATCGATCCCATGCGCGCGCTCGATCGCACGGATGTCGAGGAAGAAATTGCACATGAGGCTCTGGATCACGTCGCGGCGGATCTCGTCGTCCTTGCTGCGCTCGAAGCCGCGCTCGATGGGCGGCTTTCCCTGGTCCAGCGCGTCCTTGTAGCGGTTCAGCTTCTTCGTGTTCTGCGCGAAGGCGCCGCCCAGGTCTCCGATCGCGGAGACGCCGAAGCCCACCGAGTCGCGGGCGGGATGCGTGGTGTACCCCATGAAGTTCCGGTGGAGCGTGTGGTCCCGGGCGGCGAGGGCCAGGCTGTCCCCCGCGAGCGCGAAGTGGTCCATCCCGATCTGCTGGTAGCCGTCCGCCGTGAAGAGCTCGTGCGCGATGCCGAAGAGCTCGAGCTTCACCTCGCGCGCGGGCAGGTCTTCCAGGTGGATCGCCTTCTGGTGCGCCTTGATCCACGGCACGAAGGCGTAGGAGTAGACCGCGACCCGATCGGGCCGCAGTTCGAGTGCCAACTGGATCGTCTTCCGGAAGGTCTCGGGCGTCTGATGCGGGAGCCCGTAGATGAAGTCGAAGTTGATCGACTCCACGCCGAGCCCGCGCAGGTGCTCGTGGAGGTCTTTCGTCTGCTCGAACGTCTGGTAGCGGTTCACGGCTTCCTGGACGTCGGTATCGAAATCCTGGACGCCCATCGAGATCCGGTTGAACCCGAGCCGGCGCAAGAGCTCCGCCTGGCGGTGGGTCGTGACGCGGGGGTCGACCTCGATCGCGATCTCGGCGCCCGGCTCGAACGTGAACCGGTCGGCGAACATCTTCCAGACGCGCTCGATCTCCTCGAGGCTCAGGAACGTGGGCGTGCCTCCGCCCCAGTGATACTGGACCAGGCGCGTGCGTTTCTTGAGCCGGTCCGCGACGAGCGCGACCTCGCGCTCCAGATCCTCGATGTACGCGGCCGCGACTCCCGGCTTCTGCGTGATGATCACATTGCAGCCGCAAAAGCTGCAGCGCTCGCGGCAGAAAGGGAGGTGCACGTAGGCGGAGAGCGGCTCGCCCGGGGCGGCCGCGGCCTCGTCGAGCTTCTCGAAATAGCGCTCCGGCGTGAAGCTCTCGTGGAATTCGACCGCGGTCGGGTACGAGGTGTAACGCGGCCCGGGGCGGTCGTACTTCGCCAGGAGATCGGCGATTTTCGGGTCGGGGCGGCTCACACGATCCTCCGCGCCGGGTTGCGGTGGCGTCGCACCGTCTCCACCAGGAGCGCCACGTTCTCGACAGGCGTCTCGGGATAGATGCCGTGGCCCAGGTTGAAGATGAATCCCGGGCGGCCTCCGTTCTCGCGAAGCACCGCTTCCGCCCGCGCCACCACCTGCTCCGGCGGGCCCATGAGGGCCGCGGGGTCCAGATTCCCCTGCACGCACCGGGCGCTGCCGAGGATCGCGCGCGCCTGGCTCAGGGAGACGCGGTAGTCGAGGCCGATCACGTCGGAGTGGATGGCACGCATCGCGTCCAACTGGCCGTTGGAGGAGGCGAGGGTGAAGTAGATCGTGGGGGTCGATTTCGGGATGGCGCGCAGCACGCGGTCCGAGGCCGAGGCCGCGGCGCGTGCGAAATCTCCGGGCGGGAGCCAGCCCGCCTGCGTGTCGAAGAGCATGACCGCGTCCACCCCGGCCGCGATCTGCTCCTTCAAATAATCGATGGTCGCGCCCGCCAGGACCTCGAGCAGCTCCGCGAACCCGGCCTCGTCCCGCGCCAGGAAGCTCCGCGTGAGGGCGATGTCTTTCGAGGCGCCGCCGTCCACGAGATAGCTCGCGAGCGTGAACGGCGCCCCCGCGAAGCCGATCAGGGGTACACGGCCGGCCAGGCGCTCCCGTACCGCTCGGATCACCGGGCGCACGTGGGGCAAGGACGCGGCCCCGCTCCATTCCAAGGAAGCGATGTCGCGCCGGCCGGTGATGCGTGAGCCCAGCTTCGGGCCGGGATTGAATTCGATGGGGATGCCCATCGCGATGAGCGGGATCAGGATGTCGGAGAAGAGAATCGCCGCGTCGAATCCGAATCGCTCGATGGGCTGGGCGGTGACCTCGGCGCACAGCTCGGGGATGCGGCAGATGTCGAGGAATCCGTGTTTCTCGCGCACGGCCCGGTACTCGGGCAGGTAGCGGCCCGCCTGGCGCATGATCCAGATCGGCGTCTCGCCGATCGGCTCGTTCCGGCAGGCGCGCAGGAAGGAGTAGGCCGGCGCCAAAGACGGTCCCTGGGTCATGACGCTCCCTCCAGCGCCTCGTCGGCCGCCTCGAGCGTGCGGTCGATCTCGGCCTCGCCGTGCGCGTCGGAGAGAAACGCGCTCTCGAACGCGGAGGGCGGCAGGAAGACGCCGCGCTCCAGCATGGACTGGAAGAACCGCGCGTAGCGCGGCGCGTCGGCGCGGCGCGCCTCCTCGGGGGAGGAGACCTGATCCACGCCGAAAAAGAGGGTCCACATGGATCCGATCGCGTTCACCACGCCGCGAAGCCGGCGGCGCGTCAGGATCTCGCGCAGCCCCGCGGCGAGAAGCGTGGTCCTGGCCTCGGCGCGGCGGAAGATCGCGGGATCGCTCTCGAGCGCCGCGAGCGTCGCCGCCCCCGCCGCCATCGCGAGCGGATGGCCGGCATACGTCCCGGCCTGGTACACCGGGCCCTCGGGCGCCACCAGCCTCATGAGATCGGCCCGTCCTCCGAACACGGCCACCGGGAGCCCGCCCCCGATCACCTTGCCCAGCGTGACGAGATCCGGCCGGATGCCATAGCGCTCCGCCGCCCCTCCGGGCGCGACGCGGAAGCCGGTCATGACCTCGTCGAAGACGAGAAGGGCGCCGTGGCGGTCGCAGAGATCGCGGAGCGAGGCGAGAAACGCCGGAGCGGGCGGGATCACGCCCATGTTTCCGATGACCGGCTCGAGGATCACGGCCGCGATCCTGTCCGGCTCTCGCGCGAAGACTCCCTCGACCGAGGCCAGGTCGTTGAAGGAGGCTACCCGGGTTTCCGCGGCGACCGATGCCGGAACGCCGGCCGAATCGGGAACGCCGAAGGTCTGAAGACCCGACCCGCCCCGGATGAGGAAGGCGTCCGCGTGGCCGTGATAGCAACCGTCGAGCTTGAGGATGGCGTCCCGCTTGGTCGCGGCCCGGGCCACGCGGATGGCGGCCATGGTGGCCTCCGTCCCCGTGGCGACGAAGCGCAGGCGCTCGGCGGCGGGATAGAAGCGGCGCACCCGCTCGGCCAGATCGATCTCGGGCGGGCTCGTCATGCCGAAGAGGATCCCGCTCTTGAGCTGCCGCTCGACGGCGGCGACCACGTCGGGGCGCCCGTGTCCGAGGAGCATCGGCCCCCAGCCCAGCACGTAATCCAGAAGCTCGTTTCCGTCCGCGTCGGTCAGGGTCGCGCCGCGGGCCGAGACCATGATCCGGGGCTTTCCGCCCACCGCCCGGAACGCGCGCACGGGGGAGTTGACGCCCCCCGGGAAAAGCCCGAGCGCGGTGGCGTGAAACGCTTCGCTCTTCTTCGTGGCCGGCAACGCGCGGATCTCGTTCATGCTTTGTTCCTACCCAGGAGCGGGGCGATCTCTTCCGCGAAATAGGTGATGATGATATCCGCTCCGGCCCGCCGGATCGAGGTGAGCGATTCGAGCGCGACGCGCTCTCCATCCAGCCAGCCGAGCTGCGCCGCCGCCTTGATCATCGCGTATTCGCCGGAGACGCTGTAGGCCACCACCGGAACCTGGAATCGATCCTTCACGCGACGGATCACGTCCAGGTAGGGGAGCGCCGGCTTCACCATCACCGCATCCGCCCCCTCCTCGAGGTCGAGCGCCACCTCGCGAAGGGCCTCGTCCGAGTTCGCGGGGTCCATCTGGTAGGCCCGCCGGTCCCCGAATTGCGGAGCGGACTCGGCCGCTTCGCGGAACGGGCCGTAGAATCCGCTCGCGTACTTCGCGGAGTAGGCCACGATCGGTGTCTCGCGGTGCCCGGCCTGATCCAGCGCACGCCGGATCGCGCCCACGCGGCCGTCCATCATGTCGCTCGGCGCGATCAGGTCGGCGCCGGCCTCCGCGTAGGCCACCGCGGCCCGGGCTAGAAGCGGCAGGGTGCGGTCGTTGTCCACGACGCCGTCCCGCACGACGCCGCAATGCCCGTGGTCGGTGTACTCGCAGAGGCAGACGTCCGCCCAGAGGAGAATCTCGGGCTCCGCCGCCTTGATGGCGCGGAAGGCGCGCGGAACGATTCCATCCGCGGCGTACGCTTCGCTCCCCTCGGCGTCCTTCTTCGCGGGAAGGCCGAAGAGGATCAGCCCGCCCACCCCGAGGGAGGCGAGCTTCTTCGCTTCCTCCACCGCGACATCCACGGAGATCTGCGCCTGCCCGGGCATCGAGGCGATGGGCCGCCGCACCCGCTCGCCGTGGCAGACGAAGAGCGGCGCCACGAGGCTCCGGGGCGTGAGGGAGGTCTCGCGCACCAGCGCGCGGAGCGATTCGCTCGCGCGGAGACGGCGCATGCGGGTGGCGGGAAAGCTCATGCCCGCCCTCCGCTCGTGGCCAGGAGCGCCTCCTGGGCCACCGCCTCGAAGCCTCCCGAGCCGTTCGGTCGAAACACGTTTCGGTATCCGCGGTCCTCGAGCGCCTGGGCGGTGGTGTGTCCTCGGGCGATCGCGGCCACGCGCTCGTGCGCCAGCGCGCGTGTGTCCGCGTCGAGCAGGCGCTCCAGCGCGAGCACACCGGAGGGGCTGAAGAACGCGGCCGCGACGGGGTCTCCCTTTCGAAGCCAGGTCTTGAGCCCCTCCACGTCGGCGTCCAGGAACCTCGTGCGATAGACTTCCAGAGAGAAAACCTCGAGTCCCCCCGCCTTCAGGCCGCTCGGGAGATCGGGAAGGGAACGGTCGCCGCGCAGGAAGAGCACGCACCGCACGCCGTCCTGTGTGACGCGGCTCAGGATGAACTGAGCGAGACCCGCGGCACCCAGACCCTCGGCGGGCGTGAGCGGCGCGTGCCCCGCGCGGCGCATCGGCGCCGCACTCTCCTCGCCCAGAGCATAGAGCGGGACACGCTCCAGCCCCCGGCGGGCGCCGGAAAGAGCGCGGGCCAGCGACTCCGCCGCGCGCCGGCTGGTCCACGCGATCGCGACTCCATCGCCCACCGTGGCGAGTCTCCTGGCGATCGCGGGGGAATCCTGTCCCGGCTCGGTCGTGAAGAGCGGCACCCGCAGCACCATGAACCCAAGCGCCGAGGCCCGGGCCGCGAGAGCGTCGTCGGTCGGCTCGAAGCGGGTCAGAAAGAAGAGTGGCGTCATGGGAAACGCTCCATGCTCCGGACCTCATCGAGGATCGGGCGCGCACCCTGTCCCAGCATCGTGACCGCGAGCGCGCGCCCGAGATCCTCGGGGGCGCCGATCGGTCCGGTGACGCTGGAGCGGAGCGCGGGCCTGCCGTCCGGATGCCCGACGTACGCGCTCAGCTCGAGCATACGGCCGTTCGCGCGCGCTCTCGCGCCCACGGGAACCAGGCAACCGCCTCCGAGACCTTCCAGGAGCGCGCGCTCCGCCGTGGCTTCCGCGGCCGAGGGGGCGTCGTTCAAGGCCTGGACCGCGGAGGCCGTGGCGTTGTCGCCGGCGCGGATCTGGATGGCCAGAACCCCCTGTCCCGGCGCCGGGAGCATGACCGATTCCTCGAGGATCTGCGTGATGCGGTCGGACAGGTGGAGCCGGTTGAGCCCCGCCGCCGCGACGATGATCGCGTCCAGGTGACCCTCCGTGAGCCGTCCGAGGCGCGTCGGCACGTTTCCACGCAGCTCGTCGACGCGAAGGTCGGGCCGCCGGGCGAGGATCTGCGAGCGGCGCCGGAGCGAGGAGGTGCCGACCGTCGCTCCCGAAGGGAGCCGCTCGAAGGGAATTCCCTCGCGGCTCACCAGAGCGTCCCGCGGATCCTCGCGCACGAGAAGCGCCCCGAGCCTGAGCCCGGGCCGCTCGTCGGTTGGGAGGTCTTTCAGCGAATGCACCGCCAGGTCGATCTCATTCCGGAGGAGCGCCTCCTCGATTTCCTTCGTGAACACCCCCTTGCCGCCGATCCGCGCGAGGGAGGCGCTCTGGTTCAAATCCCCGGTGGTCTTGATGATGATCAGCCGATGGTCGCGCGGCCCTCCGGGGAGCGAGGCGCGGACGTGCTCGCTCTGTGCCAGCGCCAGCGCGCTACCGCGTGTTCCGATCCTCATCGGGACCCTCCTCGCCCTCGATGCCGAAGAGCTCGCGAACGGTGTCGATCCGCCGAAGCCCCGTGCCCCCGTCCTCGCCCGATCGGTTCAGGCGGGTCGTGGGACGGTGCAGCAGCTTCTGCACGATGCCGCGCGCCAGCGCCTCGAGCGCCGGCTGGTCCTCCGGGCGGAACCGCCCGCGGTGGCGCTGCAGCTCCTCCTGGGCGATCCGCTCGAACTGGGCGCGGAACGCGGTCACCGTGGGCTTGAGCTCGAGGGAGCGGTGCCAACGCATGAACCGGAGCACCTCCTCCTCGATGATCGCCTCGACCTTGGGGATCTCCGCGCGGCGCTGCTCCAGGCTCTGAGCGACGATGCCCGCCAGAGCGTCCAGATCGTGGAGGAACACGTTGGGGAGCCGGGCCGCGGCCGGATCGATGTCGCGCGGCACCGCGAGATCGAGCAGAAGAAGCGGCCGGTTTCTCCGGATCTTCATCGCCGCCCGCAGCGTGGGCTCCAAGAGAACGTACCCCGGGGCGGACGTGGCGCACACCACGATGTCGGCGCCGGGGAGCACCACGGGAATCGCCTCGAGGGTCACCACGCGGGCGCCCGTCTGGGACGCGAGGGCCTCGGCACGCTCGCGGTTTCGCGCCGCGATCGTGAACTGCGCCACGCCCGAGTCCATGAGGTGGCACATCGAAAGCCCCGCCATCTCGCCGGAGCCGACGAGAAGAACGCGCTTTTCGCCCAGATGCCCCAGCACCTTCGACGCGAGGCTCACCCCGGCGTACACGGAGGAGACGGGTCCGCGCCCGATCCCGGTCTCGGTCCGCGCGCGCTTGGCGCAGCGCAGCGCCGCGTCCAGGAGCCGCTCGGTGACGGGGCCGGAGCCACCCGACCGCGCCGCGAGGCCGACCGCGTCCTTCACCTGTCCCACGATCTGGGGCTCGCCCAGCACCTGCGAATTGAGCCCGCACGCGACGCGGAAGAGATGCCGGACGGAGTCCGGCTCCCGGTAGGCATAGAGCCGGTGCCCCCGCGCTCCCAGGTCCATCCCCTTGATCTCGCGCAGGAGGTCGTTCACGAAGAGCGGCAGGTCGGCGACCGAGGCGCCGCGGGCGTAGACCTCGGTGCGGTTGCAGGTCGAGAGGATCAGGGCTTCCTCGGCACCCCCGCGATGGCGCAGCACATGGATCGCGCGCTCGACCTCGGCGTCACTCATGACGAGGGCGTCGCGGATCTCGAGCGGCGAGGTCTCGTGGTTCAGCCCGACGCAGAGAAAGTCGAGCGCGAGGGCCGATTTCGAGGTCACGCCGCTACCGGAACGAGTGGAAGGAGTGGAAGAAGAGATCGACGGCGACCCGGGAGAGGAGAAGGGTCGTGAATCCCACGAGCGACATGTAGATGGCGCGCGGCCCCCGCCAGCCGAAGCGGTGATACGCCAACTGGGAGAAGGCGAAGATGCACCACACGAAGAGCGTCAGCCAGATCTTGGGATCGGTCAGCGCGCCCGCGCCCGAGCGCTTGAGCCAGCCCACCCCGAGGACGATCGCGAGCGTGAGGAAGGCCAGCCCTCCTCCGGCGGCGCGGATGTTCATCTGGGCGAGCGTCTCGAGCGGCGGCATGCGCCGGAAGAAGAAGGAGAAGCGGTTCGCCTTGAGGTCGCGGTAGAGCAGGAGGAATAGGACCCCGTAGATCGCCGAGACCGCGAACGCGCTGTAGCCCAGGACCGCGGTCAGGGTGTGTAGCTCGAACCAGATCGGCCGGAGCGGCACGGGCTCGGCCGAGGTCTGGCCCCCGTAAGCGGAGGAGATGATTTGGATCATGAAAATGAACGGAAGGACGAAGACCCCGGTCGCGCGGGTCCCCTCGCGGGCCTCCACGTAGAGATAGACCACCGCCATGGAGAGGCCCGTGGCGGAGAGAAAGTCGTAGACCGAGGCGAGCGGAAGATGCCCTTCCAGCACGCCGCGCACCGAGAGATAGACGATGTGGAGCAGGACCGCCGCCCGCAGCGTGACCGGCCCGAGGCGATCGGAGTCGCCTCCCTCGCGCGAGTAGGCCCGCGCGTACGCTGCCACGGCGAGCGCGTAAAGTACTGGAAGTAAAGTTGTTAGAAGCGGGACAAGAAAGTGCATGTGTGGGTGCCCGGCTCCTCGACCGGTATCCCCATTCTCGCTTGGATGAGGCGAAGATTCAAGGGGGCCGGAGGGCTACCTAGAGCCGGTCGAACTTCGTCAGGCAGCGGTTTCCGAACGTGAACGAGTTGATCGCGACGCCGGCTTCGGTGGGGCTCAAGCGCAGCTCGTGGGACGTCATGTCCTCTCCCTGGATCGCGTAGTACATCCGCCCCTCGCGCACGTCGATGTAGGTGCGGCCGCGCGAATCGGCCTGGACGTCCACGCCGCGACGGGCCGCGGGGACCGGCTTGCCGTCGCGGGTCACGTAGACGCGCGAGCTGGCGCCCTTCCGGAGGTTCATCACCACGTACACCTCTGCGCCGTAGTATCGGATGCCGATGTAGTCCTTGGGCTGCGGCGTGGTCCGCGCGTGCTCGAAGTCGTCCGGGCCGTTCTTCCAGAGGCCGTGCGCGGAGAACCCGCGCTTCACCTGGCCGGCCATGCTGGAATAGAGCACCGTCTTCCCGGGCTGGAATCCCTCGCTGTTCGCGATCGCGCCGCCCCAGCTCGCGCCGCGCGCGGTTCCCACGTAGGTCTCCTGGGACATCGCGCCGCAGCTGCTCGGGTTGAAGTCGTCGGTGTCGGGAGGGATGGTCCACGCGGCTGGGAACTTCACCTTGGGATTCGCCTTCATGATCTCGTCCCGGATCAACCGCTCCAGCTCCGCGTAGGAGCCTTCTCCAGCGTGCTGGCGTACGATGATGCCGTGGGAGTCGATGAGGAACTTGTTCGGCCAGGAATTGCTGTCGTAGGCGCGCCAGACCGAGAAGTCGCTGTCCACGATGACCGGCCAGGTGATGCCCTGGCGCTTCGTCCCGATACCCACGTTCGCGGGCTTGTACGCGAAATCGAACTCAGGCGCGTGAACGCCTATGATCTCGAAGCCGTAGGGCTTGTATCGCGTGTAGATTCGCTTGAGCACGGGGAGCGTGCGGATGCAGTTGACGCAGGTGTATTCCCAGAAGTCCACGAGGACCACTTTGCCCTTCAATCCTCTCGTAAGCGAGAGCGGAGCGCTGTTGATCCAGACCTTGTTCCCCACGAAGTCGGGAGCCGGTGTTCCGGGAGTCAGCTCGGCGCGGGCGCTCGGTGGGAACGCCGCGAAGAGCAGGGAAGCGGCGAGGGTCAAGGACAGGATGCGCTGCTTCGGCACGTTGCCTCCGGGAAGGTGTGTGTGAGGGCCGGGAAACGGCTGCGCATTATAGCGCCTGATCTCGCGGCCGTCGCGCGCGACGTGGTCGCCTGCGAGCGCTGCCCGAGGCTCCGCGCGTACGGCGCGGCGGTGGCGCGCGCGAAGCGGAAAGCGTATCAGGGCGAGGAATACTGGGGGCGTCCCGTGCCCGGCTTCGGCGATCCGGACGCGTGGCTCCTCATCATTGGACTCGCGCCCGGGGCGCACGGCGCGAACCGCACCGGGCGCATGTTCACCGGCGACCGCTCGGGAGCGTGGCTCTACGGCGAGCTCCACCGCCAGGGACTCGCGAGCGCGCCGCTCTCCGTACATCGCGACGACGGGCTGACGCTGCGCGGCGTCTACATCGCCGCGGCCGCCCGGTGCGCTCCGCCCGACAACAAGCCCACGCCCGAGGAGATGCAGAACTGCCGCGAGTACCTGATCCGCGAGATGGCGGCCCTCGGGAGCGTGCGCGTTCGGCTCCTCCTCGGACGCATCGCGTTCGACGCGTTCCTGAGATCGCGGCGGGAGGTCGGGCTCCCTGAGATCGTGCCGCGGCCCGAGTTCGGCCACGGCGTATCCGCGGAGCTGCCCGAGGGCGGGCACCTTCTCTCCTCCTATCATCCCAGCCAGCAGAACACGAGCACGGGGAAATTGACCGAGGCCATGTGGCGACGCGTGTTCGACAGGGCTCGGATACTGGCGGGTGTATAGTCGCTCCATGACCGTTCTCTTTCTATGCCGGCAGAACGCCGGCCGGAGCCAGATGGCGCAGGCCTTCTTAGAGCGCTTGGTTCCCGGCCATGAAGCGATCTCGGCCGGCTCGGAGCCCGCGGCGGCCGTGCATCCCTCGGTGATCGCCGCGATGAACGAGGTGGGCATGGATCTCACGGGTCGAAGGCCCCGGCGGGTCGATCGGGCCATGCTCGACCGGGCGGACCACGTGATCTCGATGGGCTGCGACGACCCCGCCGTCTGCGACTACCCGGGGCGCAAGGTGGAGGATTGGTCGATCGAGGATCCCTCGAACAAATCCCCCGAGGACGTCCGGCGCATCCGCGACGAGATCCACGCCCGAGTGCAGACGCTGGCCGCGCGCTTGCGCGCGGGGGTGGCATGACCATGCGCGCCGTCCTGCTCCGTCGCTCCGGACCGCCGAAGAGCCTTCGCGTCGAGGAGGCGCCGGAACCGGTGGCGCAGCCGGGGGAGGTCCTCTTACAGAATCGAGCCGCCGGCGTGAATTTCGCCGACGTGCTCGCGCGCCAGGGGCTCTATCCGGACGCGCCCCATCGCCCCTTCATCCCAGGTTTCGAATCGAGCGGCGAGGTTCTGGCTCTGGGCGCCGGCGTGAACGGATTTCGCATCGGCCAGCGCGTGCTGGCGTTTCACAACTCGGGCGGGTACGCCGAGCGCGTCACGGCGCCCGCGGGGAACGTTCTCGCGATTCCGGATTCGCTGGGCTCGCAATCCGCGGTCGTGCTCCCGCTCAATTACGGCACGGCTTACGTCGCGCTCCACCGCACCGGACCCCTCGAGCCGGGGATGCGGGTCTTTCTCCACGCCGCGGCCGGGGGCGTCGGCCTCGCCGTGATCGACCTCGCGCGCCACGCGGGTCTCGAGGTCGTGGGCGCCGCCAGCTCCCATTTCAAGCGGGAGCGCCTCCAGGCCGAGGGCGTGAAGCACGTCGTGGACTCGAGAAAGGCGCACGTGCACCGTGTCGCCAAGCATCTCTACGGGAAGGAAGGAGCCTTCGACCTCGTGATCGATTCGATCGGCGGGCGGTCGATCGCCGAAGGGCTCCGCGCCTTGAGGCCAGGCGGCCGCCTGGTCAGCTGCGGCGTGGCGCGCCTCTCGAATCGCGGCATCCTCGGGGCAATCATGCTGTGGCTCACGACGCCCCGGCTCGACCCGCTCCGCCTGCTCCGCTCGAGCACGGGATTCTATGGATTGAACCTGGGGCCGCTCATGCGGGAGCCCGCGCTGGCGCGCGCGACGCTGGAAGAGCTGATCCGGCTCACCGCTTCGGGCGAGATCCATCCCGAGCCGGGCCGGGTCATGCCGCTGGCGGAAGCCGGCGCCGCGCACCATCTGCTCGAGAGACGGCGAAACGTGGGGAAAATCGTCCTGCGGGTCTAGCGCGCCGGGACCGGCGCCACGAGCCGCTTCAGGTCCGAGAGCACTTCCGCCCAGCCGCTCGCGTAGTTCCTGCGGGCGTCCACGCCGCTCGCGACGTCGATCCGCTCGAACCCCGAGTGAGAGATCAGAAGCGAGGTCCCGCCCGCCTCCGGCTCGAGCGCGAAGAGAACCTCCGTCGGCGCGGCCCAGCCTTCGCCCACCCATTCCCAGGAGAGTCGAAGCCTCGATTCCGGCACGATCTCCTGCACCACGCCCTGTTCCAGCACGTCCCGCCCGCGATAGCGCGACCGAAAGCGGAACGTGCTCCCGGCCTGCGCTTCGAATTGCTCCACGTTCGCCACCCACTTGGCGAGCCCCGAGGCGGTCGAGAGGACGGACCAGAGATCGGCCGGCGTGCGCGGCAGGAGCGCGCGCACGGTGACCGGATGCGCCCCTCCCCACTCCGGAGAGGACTCCTTGCCGTCCGCGAATCTCGCGAGCGCGTCGAACGCGTCGCGCCAGAGGAGCCTCGCGTGGTCCCGCTCCTCCCGGCTTCGCAGGCCGTCGTGGGTGACCGTGAGTCTCGATCCCGGGCCGTCGCCGCCCAGGCGCCAGGTGACGTGGCTCTCGGGGTCGAAATCGAAGGGCCGCCATGCGAACTCCAGCCTCGCGGTGGGCACCGCCGCGATGACGCGTCCCCGGAATACGTCCCCGTTCCAGGTCTTGAGGCTGAGCGCTCCCTCGCGGCTCAGCTCCAGGTCCGCCGTGCCGATCCAGCCGGCCATGCGATCGGGAACGGTGAGGCAGGGCCAGATGGAGGTGACTGGAGACTGGAAAGATCGGTAGTGGCTGAACGAGGTCGTCTCCATCAGCGCATCGTAGCACAATCACATTGTTCCTTGACTTTCACCTTTTGTTCACCTATGCTCACGGCACGTTCGCAGGGCGCGCTGTCGCGTACCGCCAGGCGAGCCGGGGTCCCGGACGGCTGCTGACAGGGCGCCACGCCGCCGTCCCGGGACACCCACAGCGAGGCCATCTCATGTCCATACCCATGCTCACGCCGCGCCAGCTCAGAGCCTACGAATTCATCGCCGGGTTCATCGAGCGGGAGAAGTACGCCCCATCCTATGAGGAGATCCGCCGTCACCTGGGTCTCCGCTCACTCAACTCGGTGGCGAAGCTCGTGGCACAGCTCAGGCGGCGGGGCGCCCTGGCGGACGCTCCGTTCAACGCTAAGCGAAGTCTCGCTCCGGTCGCGCTGCGCGGCGCGCGCCAGCGGCCGCGGGCGACGGTCCCTCTCCTGGGGCTCATCGCCGCGGGTCAACCCATCGAGGCGATCGAAAACCCGGAGCCTGTCGAGGTGCCGGAATCGCTCCTCGGCCCCGGCCAGCGGTACGCGCTCCGGGTGCGCGGGGACTCGATGATGGAGGACGGAATCCAGGACGGTGATCTGATTCTGGTCCGCCGGGCGGCCCAGGCGGAGAACGGCCAGACCGTGGTCGCGGTCGTGGACGGCGAGGCGACGCTCAAGCGCTTCCACCGCCGCGGCGCCACGGTCGAGCTTCGCCCCGCCAACGCGGCGCTCCGGTCCGCGGAGTGGCCCGCCTCGCGCGTCGAGATCCGGGGAGTCCTGGTCGGGCTCTTACGCCGCTACGCCTGAGTCCCTCCGAGTGCCGCCATGGAACGCACCATCCTTCATCTCGCCATCGATTCTTTTCCCATCCAGGCCGAGCGGCTGCGCTGCCCCAAGCTCGAGGGGCGCCCGCTCGCGCTCGTTCCCGGAGGATTAGAGCGCCCTCGCGTCGTCCTGACCTCGCGGGAGGCGCGCGAGGCGGGTGTTCTGCCGGGGACTCCGCTCGTCCACGCGCGCCGCCTCTGCGGCGACCTTCTCGCGCTCCCCCTCGACCGCGACTTCTACGGGGGAATCGGCGCGTCCATCTTCGAGCGGCTCACCCCCTTCGCCCCGGTGGTGGAGCCGGGGGGCGGGACGGGCGCGGGCGCGGGAAGCGGCCGCTTCTTCCTCGACCTGACCGGCGTCGCCCGCAGCCATCCCGAAGCGCGGGACCGCGCGGTCAAGGCGGGGCGAGACGTCGAGGAGTTCTTCCGCCTCCACCCGACGCTCGGTGTGGCGGGGAACAAGCTCGTGAGCCGGGTCGCGGCACTGGTCGTAGCGCCCGACGGCGATCTCCTCGACGTCTCCCCGGGGAGCGAGGCGAGTTTCCTGGCCCCGCTCCGGGTGGACATGCTGCCGGCGGCGCGGGGCGCCCAGACCGCGGCGCGGCTGGACCTTCTCAACGTCCGCTTCGTGCGCGAAGTGCAGGCGCTCTCGCTCACGCACCTCGCGCGCGCCTTCGGCGCGGACGGGGCCCCGCTCTTGAACCAGGCGCGCGGCGTGGACCCGACTCCGGTCCGCGCGCCCGGGGCCACCCGCCCGCGCGTGATCGCGGAGGAGACGCTGGGGCGCGAGACGAACGATTCGCGCGCGCTCTCGGCGCACACGGCGCGGCTCAGCGCCGAGCTCTGGGCGGGACTAAGTACCCGCGACGAATGCGCGCGGGGGATGGCGCTCGGCGTGGAGTACGCGGACGGAGTCCAGGGCGCGGCGAAGCGGACGTTCGCCCAGCCGCTCCGCGGAAGTGCGGCGATCGCCGCGGCGGCGGCCGAGCTTCTCGCGCGGGCCGTGAAACGCCGGGTCCGCGTGCGCCGTTTGAGGCTCTCCGCCTGGGGAATCGCCTCCGCGGGCCGGCAGCTTTCGCTCTGGGACGCGGAGGCGGCCGCTCTCGAATCCGCGCTCGATCGCGCGCGGGAGCGCTTCGGCGCCGAGGTGCTCGTTCCCGCCGCCTGGATGCTCCATGGGCTCACCGTTCGCCCATCTCCACGTTCATAGCCACTACTCCCTCATGCGGGGGACCGAGCCGCTCGAGGCGCTGGCCGAAGCGGCTCGCGAGCGCGGCATGGACCGCTTCGCCCTCACCGACACGAACGCGCTCTATGGTTTCGTGTTCTACCGCCAGATCTGCGAGGAATGGGGGCTTCGGCCGATCGCGGGCGCCGAGGTGGTGGAGGCGGAGAGTGCCACGCCCGCCCGCGCGGTGCTTCTCGCCCGCGGGCGCGAGGGCTACGGCTCGCTCTGCCACGTCCTGACCGCGCGCCACCTCGATCCTGCCTTCTCGCTCCAGCGCGCCGTGCGCGAGAACGCCGCCTCGCTCGTGCTCCTGAGCGCGCAGCGCGATCTGCTCCTGGCGCTGCGCGAAACACTCCCGGTTTACGCCGAGCTGGTCCCCGGCCGGGGAGACCGGGCAACCCTTCACTGGGCCCGCGAGCAGGACATCGCACCCGTGGCGACGAACGACGTCCACTTCGTCCACCGGGCGAGGCACCGCATCCACCACACGCTCCGCGCCATCGCGCGGAACACGACGCTGGACCGCGTGCCCTTGGAAGACCTGGCCGAGCCCGAGCGCTCGTTCCTCGGCGCCTCGGAGATGGAGGTGCTCTTCGCGCACGCGCCCGAGGCGCTGGAGAACGCGACGCGCCTCGCGGAGGCGTGCGCGGTGGACTGGCCCATGGGGAAAACCGTCTTTCCCTCCTATCCGCTCGAGCGCGGCGACGCTTTCGAGATCCTGCGCGCGCGCTGCGAGGCCGGGATCCTCCACCGGTACGGCCGCGATCCCGCCCCCGAAGTCCGCGCGCGGCTGGACCGCGAGCTCTCGATCATTCGCGAGAAAGGCTTCGCGGACTACTTCCTCATCGTCGAAGCCATCACCTCGCGCACCGCGCGGATCTGCGGGCGCGGCTCCGGCGCGGCGAGCATCGTGGCCTACCTTCTCGGCATCACGCACGTCGATCCGGTGCGCCACAACCTCTTCTTCGAGCGCTTCCTCTCGCCCATCCGCACGGACCCGCCCGACATCGACGTGGATTTCGCCTGGGACGAGCGCGACCAGATCCAGCTCGACGTGCTCGCCGAGAACGGCGCCCCGGTTCGCGCCGCCATGGTGGCGAATCACGTGGGCTTTCGCGCCCGGGCCGCCATCCACGAGATCGCGAAGGTGTACGGGCTTCCCGAGTCGGAGATCGTGAACGTCACGAAGCGCCTCCAAGGGCATTGGGGCGTCGAGGATCCCATCGAGGGGCTGGGCGGACGCGCCCGCTTCCGCGACGTCGATCTCGAGCCTCCGTGGCCCGAGATCCTGGCGCAAGCCGAAGCGCTCGAAGGGCAGCCGCGCCACCTCGCGGTGCACAGCGGCGGCATCGTCCTCGTGCCCCGCGATCTCTCGGACCACGTGCCGGTGGAGATGGCGCCGAAGGGCGTCCCCATCGTCCAGTGGGAGAAAGACCAGGTCGAGAACTTCGGCCTCGTGAAGATGGATCTCCTGGGGAATCGATCCCTGGCGGTGATCCGCGACGCGATCCTGGCCGTGGAGCGGAACACGGGGATCCGGATCGACGAGCGCGCCTGGAATCCCATCGATGACCCCGCGACCCAGCGGCTCATGGCGGCGGGGGACACGATCGGCGTCTTCTACGCGGAGTCGCCGTCCATGCGCCAGCTCCAGCGCAAGGCGGGGAAAGGGGACTTCGATCATCTCGTCATCCACTCCTCGATGATCCGCCCCGCGGCGAATTCCTACATCCAGGAGTACGTGCGACGCCTCCGCGGGGGCGCGTACGATCCGCTCCACCCGGCGCTCCGCCACACGCTGGACGAGACCTACGGGATCATGTGCTACCAGGAGGACATCACGAAGGTGGCGATGGAGCTGGCCGGGCTCTCGCTGGCGCAGGCCGAGGGTATGCGGAAGGCGCTCGGGCAGAAGCGGCCGCTGAAACCGCTCCGCGAGTACAGGGACGAGTTCTACGCCGGGGCCGCGGGACGGGGCGTCGCGCGGGACGTGACGGACAAGGTGTGGCACATGATTCTCTCCTTCGCGGGCTACTCCTTCTGCAAGCCCCACAGCGCGTCCTACGCGCTGGTGTCGTTCCGATCGGGGTGGCTTCGCGCCCACCACCCGGCCGAGTTCATGGCGGCGGTGATCTCGAATCAGGGCGGCTACTACGACACCCTCGCCTACGTCTCGGAATCGCGCCGCATGGGCCTGACCGTGCGCCCTCCCGACGTGAACGCGAGCGCGCGCGAGTACTCGGGAAGCGGGCGCGAGGTGCGGGTCGGGTTGATGCAGCTCAAGGGTCTCCACGCGGACGCGGTGGCCGCGCTGGTGGCGGAGCGCGCGCGCGGCGGGCCGTTCGCCTCCTTCGCGGAGCTCTCGCGCCGCGTCTTTCTCCATCCCAAAGACGCCGAGCTCCTCGTGAAGGGCGGCGCGTGCGATTCCATCGCGCGGGGGGCCACGCGCGCCGAGCTTCTCTGGCAGCTCCATCTCGACCTCGCGGCCCCGCGCGCGACCGGGACGCTCGATCTTTTCGCGCCGCAGCCGGTCGCGGTGCCACGCGCCAAGGCGTACGACCGCGGCACGATGCTCCGGCACGAGGTCGAGACGCTGGGGTTTCTCCTGAGCGTCCATCCGCTCCTGCCCTACGAGCGCGCCCTCCGCGGCCGCGGCGTGATCGCGGCCAAGGACTTGGAGCGTCACGTGGGGCGGCGCGTCTCGGTCCTGGGCTGGCACGTCACGTCGAAGCTGGTCCACGACAAGAGCGAGCGGCTCATGGAATTCATCGGCTTCGAGGACACCACGGCCCTCTACGACGCGACGTTCTTTCCCGATGCCTACGCGCGCTTCTGCCACCTGCTCGCCCCGCACCGCCCCTTTCTTCTCACCGGGCGCGTGGAGGAGGATTTCGGCGTCTGCTCGCTCACGGTGGACGGGCTCACGCGGCTGTGACGGCCCATTTCACGCCACGCGGGGGCGGGCGTATACTTTCTCGGACCGCGCAACCCACCTTATGGCACTCGTCCGATTCATAGTGGGCCTCTTGGGGCTCGCACTTCTGGTCCTCGGGACGTTCTACGGCATCCGGGGATTCTGGGGGGTGAGCCGGGGCGACACGGGCGCGTGGGAACTCGCGCTGCTGGGGATTGGAGCCGTTGTCGCGGGCGGGGCGCTCCTGCTCCCGCGCGCTCCTCGCCGCTAGCTCGCTATCTCACGGTCTTGGGAGCGGGCTACCCTCGATGATTCTTGTCGTCGAAGAGGAGTGGGTTGCGGACGATGTAGATCCCGATCTGCAGTCTATCTTGTAATCCGAGCTTTCCGAGGATGTGCCCGACGTGCTTCTTCACGGTCGGCTCGCTGATCCCGAGAGCCCGGCCAATTTCCTTATTAGAGCGCCCGTCCGCGATGAGCCCCGCCACGTCCAACTCCCGCGACGAGAGCGCGCGGGTGCCGTTCTTCGATTCGGCACCCTGGGCCCTCTTCAACATGGCGGAGGCTGTGCCGGCGTCGTACCAGGCGTTTCCCTGCGCCACCGTGCGTACCGCGCGGTAGAGCTGATCCGGCTCGGCGTCGCGCCGAAGAGCCCCGAGGGCCCCCTCGGAAACCGCGACCTGGAGGCAATCGGTGCACAGGACCGCGGCCTCCTGGGCCATGGGGAGGCCAATATGCGTGGGCCGGGGCGGACTCAAGATAAGGCAGTGTCCCGCGCCACGTTCCGCCAGCGCGATCACGTGCGACGCCGGGTGAGCCGCGCGAATGAAGGAAATCGCGGAGACCCCGTCCAGATCCGGGAGCCGGATCGACATGATGACCACGTTGGGGCGGAAACGCTTACACCGGCTGGCCGCGTCGTGCCCGTTCGCGGCCTCGGCGACGACCTCGAAATCCCGTTGCGATTCCAGGAGCGCCATCAGCGCCTTCCGGTCCATCGCCTGGTCGTCTGCAACGAGGATGGTGATCTTGGGTGAGCCTGTGCCCCGGCGAGGCGCCGCGGTCCGCGGGCCAGACTTCGCACCGCGCGTGCGAGGCGCCGCGATGCGCCGGCGAGGTTTTGATCTCGGGGAAGTCTTGGCTCGAGGAGGCATTACCCTCGATGCTAGTGCCGCCCCCGGGCGCCGTAAAGTTGAAACTTTACGTTGCTGGAAATCAGGGCCCGATGCTACTACCAACGGACCAGTGTCTATGCGACCTGCGTTTGGTTGACCGTATCGCACTGATGACGATAGTTTTCCCGGCAGAGCAACAGGCACTCCGGCAGTGAATTGGGGTTGTGGTCGTGGTCGGAGGGAAGGGAAATGAATCGAGCACGCGCCTACGTGGTTTTGCCGATAGCCGCAACCGTGCTCCTTCTCGCCGGATTCGAGGCCGCCGGCGCGCAGGAAAACGAATCCCATTATGTCGGCGCTCAGGCATGCGAAAAATGCCACGCCGAACAGTGGGATGCTTTTCAGAGCAATCCGCACCACATGGCCGAGCTCGACCCGAAGCTGGTGGCGGATAACGTCGGGTGCGAGTCCTGCCACGGCCCCGGCTCACGGCACGTCGATGCCGACGGCGACGAGAAGAATCCCGGGTTCGCCACGATGCGCAACTTCAAGAAGATGAAGCCGGAAGAGGCTTCGGCGGTGTGCCAGACCTGCCACAAGACCGGGGAGCAGTTCTACTGGCCGCAGAGCACCCACGCGCGGAACGACGTGGGATGCGTGAGATGTCATTCCATCCACAGCGCGAAGAGCGAGGCACAGGCCAAGCTGCTCGTGAACGAGAAGACGTCGCAGCTCTGCATCACGTGTCACGCTAACAAGAAGGCCGCTCTGGAGCACACCGCGGGCATGCCGCTCCGCGATGGAGCCATGACCTGCGTCGATTGCCACAATCCACACGGCTCGATCGGGCCCCGCATGATCCGGGCCGCCTCGAATACCGAGCTTTGCGTCACCTGCCACATGGACAAGCGCGGTCCCTTCCTGTACGAGCATCCGCCGGTCCGAGAGAATTGCGTGACCTGCCATGCGCCGCACGGGTCGAACAACGACAAAATCCTCGCCGGGAGGCGCCCATTCCTGTGCCAGCGGTGCCACGTCAGTTCGCGGCATCCCAGCACCCTGTATGACGCGCCGGATCTGACGTTGAGTGGCGCCAACAAGATCATCAACCGGTCCTGCACGAACTGTCACAGCCAGATTCACGGCTCGAATCACCCATCCGGTATGTTCTTTGTGAGATAAAGGGGGAGGTGGAACGCGATGATTCGGACCTTGGTGGCGCTTCTAGGGCTTCTGATAGCGATCGTGTTGGGGGCTCCGGCTCCGGCCGCGGGTGGCACCGATGGATCCGCCACATTCGGCACTGAGTGGTGGACCCAGACCGCCCCCGAGGCGAAGTATCAGGAGTTCAATGAGGTTCCTCGCGGTGCGTACCTGGATTCCTACGATCTGCGCACCTGGCGGGACCGCAATCTTCTCCTCTTCTACGGTCAGCACGCGCTCCGGACCGACCAGTCGAGCGCGCTCAGCTGGTGGAACGGCGCGAAGCTTCGGGTCGACGTGGGGTACCGGCAGATTCCTCACAACCTGAGCTCCATCGTGCATTCCCCCTTTTCCGAGATCGCTCCGGGAGTGGAGGTCGTGCCCGATTCAATGCAAGCGCAGGACCAGGCGAACGCGGCCGGCTACGTCGCCCGCCTGCGGTCCGCGCTCGCCGCTTCTCCGCGTTCCAGCATGGGATTCCGGACCGACCTCACCAAGGCGCGCGTGAGGGCGCGGGCCGCGCGCGGCCTGCAATTCGAGCTGCAGGGCAGCCGGCGCATGCGCTCGGGCCGCAAGCCCTGGGGCGGCGGATTCAGCCCCGGCAGCGGCGTGGAGGTTTGGGAGCCAATCTCCCAGCGCATGCTGGATGGAGAGGCGCGCGCGAACTATCAAAGGAGCCGCCTGAGCCTCATGGCGATCGCGGGTGTGTCGGAGTTCACGAACAACGTGGACACGCTCACGTTCGACAACCCGGCCCTCCTGACGGGTCAAAGCAAGGGGCGGGTGGATCTGTATCCCAACAGCCGCTCGGTCCGTGGGTCGCTCGCCCTGGCGTACCGGGCCCCGATGCGCACGGCCTTCAACGGAACCGTCGCTCTGAGCCGGAACACCCAGAACGATCCGTGGGTGCCGTTCACGGCGAACACCACGAGCCCGTATTCCAGCCTGGACTCGCTCCCTCCCGAGCGGAGCACCCACGCCAAGGTGATTGTCTTCACACAGGATTATCGTGTGACGTCGCATCCTCTCAAAGACTTGGGCGGAACTCTGCGGTTCCGCCAGTACGACTACGTCAATCACACTCCGGTCCACACGTTCTCGGGCGCATCGCAGGCGGACGCGGCCTTCACGGTGGGCGCGGTCGAGTCGGAGCCGGCCGGCTTCAAGCACCAAACCTACGGCCTCGATCTCGATTACAAGCCGCTCCAGCGGGTCGACCTGTCCGGGACGGCGGAGCGCCTCGATCGCACGCGCACGATCCGCGAAGTCCAGGCCGATCGTGAGGAGGCCGTCGGCGGCAAGGTCCGAATCCGGCCGATCGACAAGGTCTCGCTCGAGGGCTATGCCCGGCGCGCCAAGCGCTGGACGCGGAACGCGGATTTCTCGTACGACGGCGGAGAGCAAACGACTCTGCGGCGGTTCGACGTGGCGGATCGGAAGCAGATGCAGGCGGGCGGAAGCATCGGGCTCACCCCGACGGACCGCCTCGATGTGACGGCGACCTTCGGGTATCTCTTCGAGAAGTACGACGGCGACCTCGCGGACACCGCGGCGATCGGCCTTCGCAGGATCCACCAGCGCAACACGAGCGCGGACATCACCTATCAGGCTTCCGCGAACTTGGACCTATCGGGGTCGGTCGGCTGGGAGCAGAACACCTCGCGCCAGGCATCGCGCCAGAGCCGGACCGCGGCCTTCGGCACGGCGGACTCCACGTGGACGCTCCGCGTGAAGGACGAGGGATTGTTCGGGAGCGCGGGCGTGGACTGGCGCGCGATGCCCGATAAGCTGGGATTCAACCTGGGATTCGACTACTCGCGTTCTCCGACGAACATCGCCTTCGCGACCGTGAGCCCTTCCACGGTCACCGCGCTGAACCCGCCGTACATCCGATATCGCCGGATCGACCTCTCGTTCGAGACCCGGTATGACCTCGCCGCCGGCACGCAGGTGGGCGTCCTGTATGCGTGGGAAGAGTTCGACGTCACGGACTTCTCCGCGCAGGACATCCCCAATCTCGGTATCGCGGCCGGAGCCGCGAACATCAACTACCTCTACCTCGGGGATAGTTTCCAGAGCTACCGGGCGCACCGACTGGGCCTCGTGGTTCGCAAGAAATTCTAACGGGCGCCTGAACCAACTCGCGGGCTGCCGGACAATGCGCCGGCGGCCCGCGCTTTACGTCAGGGAGGGTCCTTGGGGGAAATCGACCGAACGAGAACGACACCGCTGCCGCGCCGAGCCTTTCTGTCCCACTTCCTGAGACTCTCCGTGGGCACCCTCTGCGCGGCGGTCTTCTATCCCGTCGCCCGGTTCCTGAGCCCGCCCCATGTCGAGGAAGACGTGGGGTCCCGCGTCCTCGCCGGAAAGGTCTCCGAGGTCTCGAAGGAAGGCTGGAAGATCTTTCCGATGGGCTCGGAGCCCGGCATCCTGATCGAGAAAACTCCCGGGGAGTTCCGCGCCTTCACGGCGGTCTGCACCCATCTGGGATGCACGGTCCAGTTCGACAAGAGCGCCGACCGGATCTGGTGCGCGTGCCACAACGGCTATTACGACCTCGAAGGCAGGAACGTGGCGGGTCCTCCGCCCCGGCCTCTCAAGCCGTTCACGGTTCAAGTGAGCGGGGAAGACATCTTCGTCAGCCGTGCCTGAAGCGAAGGAGGCGTCGTCCGTGATCCGAAAGATCGGCGAGTGGCTGGACGCTCGGATCGGACTCGGCGGGCTCCGGCACGTCGCCGAGGAAAAGACCGTTCCGCTCCACCGGCACAGCCCCTGGTACTACCTGGGCGGGATGACGCTGTTCTTCTTCATGATCCAGGTCGGGACCGGCATCCTCCTGATGCTGTACTACCGTCCCTCCTCCCAGGAAGCGTACGAGTCGATCCAGTTCATCCTGACCCAGGTCTCCTTCGGCTGGCTGATCCGCTCCATCCATTCCTGGTCGGCCAATCTGATGATCGCGACCGCGATCGCGCACCTGTTCTCCGTCTTCTTCCTCAAGGCGTATCGTCCGCCCCGCGACCTGACATGGATGACCGGGTTCGCCCTCTTGATCCTGGCCATGGGCTTCGGGTTCTCCGGCTACCTTCTCCCCTGGAACAAGCTGGCGTACTTCGCGACGAAGGTGGGGACCGATATCGCCGGGACGGTGCCGTTCGTGGGCGGCTTCGTGGTTCGATTCCTGCGCGGAGGGGACCATGTCACCGGGAGCACGCTTTCGCGCTTCTATGGATGGCACGTCGCCATCCTGCCCGCACTGGCGACAGCCCTGCTCCTCCTCCACCTCGTCCTGGTGCAGAAGCACGGAATGAGCGTGCCGCCTTCCGTCGAGAAGGAGCCCGGCCCGAAACGGAGCATTCGGTTCGTGCCGGACTTCCTCCTTCGCGATCTCTTCGGGTGGACCATCGCCCTCGGGGTGCTGGCCGCGCTCGCCGCCCTCTTTCCATGGGAGCTGGGGGAGAAGGCGGATCCGTTCGCGCCCGCGCCCTCGAACATCCGCCCCGAGTGGTATTTCGTGGCGATGTTCCAGACCCTGCGGCTGGTTCCCGGAGGCGCCTTATTCGGGCTCGAGAACGAGGCTGCCGTGATCCTCGGCTTCGGAGCGATCGGTGCGCTCGGGTTTGCGATCCCGTTCCTCGACCGTTCGGTCGCGAGAACCGGCCGGAGCCCGGCGTTCACCTTTCTCGGGATGGTGGCGCTCGCGTTCCTCGTCGGGATGACGGCGTGGGGCTACCATGCGTGGTGGCCCGTCGCGGTCGCCTTCGTCGTGGCCGCGGCGGGGTGGCTCTCGGGCCGGGCGATGGTCTCCAAGCGCGAGGCTGCGGTATGAGCACGCTCGCGCGGGCATGGGCCCTGGGCTGCCTCGTCCTGCTCTCGGCCGCCTTCACGAACCGCGCGCTGGGAGCGCCGGCCCGCCCCGATACGAGCTCCTGCATCTCGTGTCACCGGAACGCGGACGAGTCCCGGTTGCGAAAACCGGTCCTGGCCTGGTCCAATGACGTCCATGCCGCCGCGGGCCTGGGATGCGAGTCCTGCCATGGGGGGGATCCGCAGCGGGTCGCCATCAAGGACCCCGACGAGGCCGCGGACCACGCGATGGATCCCGCCAAGGGGTTCAAGCAGCCCCCCGACCGTCTCGAGATTCCCCGGTTCTGCGCCCGGTGCCATTCGGACGCGGCCTACATGAAACGCTACAACCCGCAGCTGCGCGTGGACCAGTACGCCGAGTACAGGACGAGCGTGCACGGGAAGCTCAATGCCGCCGGAGATGAAAAGCCGGCCACGTGCATCGACTGCCACAGCGTCCACGGGATCCGTCCCGTCAATCATCCCACCTCGCCGGTCTACGCCCAGAACGTCCCGAAGACGTGCGCCCATTGCCACGCGGACTCGTCCTTCATGGCTCCGTACAAGATTCCCACGAACCAGTACGCCGAGTATCAGCAGAGCGTCCACGCGGGCGCGCTCCTGGAGCAGGGGGATCTCTCGGCTCCGGCGTGCAACGACT
>JBGPMB010000009.1:0-33577 GCA_041486775.1 Candidatus Eiseniibacteriota bacterium
CCCGCGCCTCCCCCGCCGATTTCGCGGCGAGCGCCTTCACGATCGCGCGCTTCCCCTCGGCGCTGGATGGGCCGTCGAAGGACCCGGAGTTCACCAGCTTCCCCTCCCCTTCGTACGCGGCGCTGCCGTCATACGCGGATCCTTCCGTCGCGCGCACCACCTCGACGATGGGTAGCTTGTACTTCGTCGCGAACTCGAAGTCGCGCTGATCGTGCGCGGGCACCGCCATGATGGCGCCGGTGCCGTAGCTTATCAGCACGTAGTTCGCGACCCAGACCGGGATGGGCTTGCCGGTCAGGGGGTGAATCGCGTGGATCCCCGCCTCCGCGCCCTCCTTCTCCGTCTCGACCAGGAACCGGTTCGAGACGCGCGCCTTCTTGAGCCGCTCCACCAGATCCGCGGCCGCGCGCGGCAGCTTCCCCTCGGCCCGCAGCCGGGCCACCAGCGGGTGCTCGGCGGCAAGCACGACGTAGGTCGCGCCCATCAGCGTGTCGGGGCGCGTCGTGAAGACCTCGATCAGGTCCTTCGAGCCTTCGATCGGAAAACGGATGGTCGCGCCCTCGCTCCGGCCGATCCAGTTGGTCTGCATCGTCCGGACCTTCTCGGGCCAGTGGACCAGATGCTCCAGATCGTGGAGCAGAGGCTCGGCGTAGTCGGTGATCTTGAAGTACCACTGCTCGAGGTCGCGGGTCTCGACCGGGGTGCCGCATCGCTCGCACGTTCCGTCCGGCAGCACCTGCTCGTTCGCGAGCACGGTGTTGCACGAGGGGCACCAGTTCACGGCTCCCTTCGCGCGATAGGCCAGCCCCCGCTCGTAGAGCTTCAAGAAGAGCCACTGCGTCCACCTGTAGTAGGAGGGATCGCAGGAGGCGATCTCGCGGTCCCAGTCGTAGGCCAGGCCCCAGTGCACCAACTGCTCCTTCATCCGCGCGATATTCTTCCGGGTCCAGACGGCCGGATGGATCTGGTTCTGGATGGCCGCGTTCTCGGCGGGCAGCCCGAAGGCGTCCCAACCCATCGGCGTCAGCACCGCGTGCCCCTGCATGCGCTTCAGTCGCGTGACGACGTCGCCCAGGATGTAATTGCGTCCGTGTCCCACGTGAAGATCGCCCGAGGGATACGGGAACATGTTCAGACAGTAGAAGGGGCGCTCCGCCTTCATGGGATCGCGGATCTCGAAGAGCCCCTCCTTCTTCCACAGCGAGCGCGCCTCACGCTCCAGCTCGTGGGGGCGGTAGAGATCCCTCGCTCGGGCCCCCTCATCGGTGCCGGAAGGCACGGAATGTTCGTCTCGGATCGACTTACCCACGGATGGCATGCCTCACGTTTTGAACCAGCGTCGACGCCAGCTCGGTGTCCCGGATCTCGCCTCGCTTGAGCGCCCGGTCGGCCTGGTACACCTGGTCGAGCACCGCGCGCGCCTTCATCTTCGGCAACGAAACCGAGGGGCGGGCCGCGCGCCGGTAGTAGAAGCTCTGCGGCTCGAGCGCGGCCAGCGCGCACTCCGCCAGCGCCCAGAGGGCGCTGGTCCCGCCGACTCCCTCGCGCGCCAGCGCCTCCGTCTCCGCGCGCGCCTCCGAGGCGCTGCCGCCGAGCACGGCCTGGGCCCAACGCTCCACCGAGGCACCTGCCCTCGCCTCCCGCAGCGAGTCCAGGGCCAGCGCGGGCACGCGGCCCTCGGCGTCCGCGTGCGCGGCCAGCTTTCGCATCTCCTGCCGGAAGGAGAGGAGATCCGGAGCGCTCCGGAAGATGGTCTCCACGGTGGCCCCGGGCAGCTTCACCCCTTCCTCGCGGGCGATGACCTCGGCCCACTCCCGTCCTTCCCCACCGCGCGCACGGCACGGCACGGTCGTCGCCACCGCGGCCAGGGCGCCCAGGAACTTGAGCTCATCGGTGTCGCGGGCGGTCGTGACCAGCACCGTCACGCCCTCCCCCGGCGCGCTCGCCCATGCGAGCAGCGCTTCCTCCGTGGCGTTCCCCATCTTCGATCCCTCGCGGATCCAGATTCGCCGCGCGGCGCCGAAGAGCGAGAGGGTCGCGAAGGCGCTGGCCAGGGTCTCGGCGTCCAGCGCGTCCCCTTCCAGCTTCTGGAACTCGGCGCCTTCGGCCTCGGCTCCCTCGCGAAAGGCGCGCATGAGACGCTCGCGCAGGAACTCGTCGGGGCCCGCGCCCAGAACGACCGCGGGAAGCCCGGCCGCGGGGCCGCGCAGCACCGGCTCCACTTCGCGCAGGGCGCGCACGCCGCCTCCGCGTTTCACCATCCCTGCACCGTGCGGCTCACAATCCGGTCGGTCAGCTTCTGGATCACGTCTTTCCTTCCGTCGGTCTCGGTCTTCGCGGGCACCGTGCCCACCGGGGCCACATTGTACGTGGTTCTCACGGTGAGGGCGTCGTCCTTCCAGAGATCGCGGTTCTTGACCATGTCGCGGAAGGTGACCGACACGGTGAGGACGATCTCGTACTCGGTGGCGCGCTCGGCCGAGGTGTATGCGAACACCTGGTTCTTGTAGGCGACGACGGTGCCTCGCAACACGGCGTTCGCGTCCCGCTCCTGGGCGATGCGGAGGCTGCGGTCCGAGAGGAACCCGTTCACCAGGGATTGCGTGATGTCGTCCGCCAGGCCGAACTCGACGGTGTTGTTCCCGAAGACGGGAATGGCGAGCGTCTTGAGATGGGACGGCAGGGTGTTTCGAACCGTGTAGGCGCACCCGCCGGCGAGGGCTGCGAGGGCGAGCGCGATCCCGAGCCTCACAAGGCTCGGGGTGAAACCGGAAGTCCTACCCCACATCCGCGGCGGGCGTGTCCTGGAAGCCATAGAGTTTCATTCGGTATCTCAGTTTGTCCCTCTTCATCTGGAGCAGCGCGGCCGTCCGGCTCTGGTTGCCCCCGGAGCGGTCGAGCGCGCGCTGGATGATATCGCGTTCGATCTGTCCCAGGATGCCCTCGAGGTCGAAGCCCTCCTCCGGCATCTGCCCGCTCTCCAGCACCGAGCGCAGCGTCTGGAACGTGGAGGAGTCGCCTCGTGGCGGAGCCGGAGCGATGGCCGTTCTCAGATGCTCCGTCACGATCCGGTTCCCCTGCGACAGGAGCACGATCCGCTCGAACAGGTTCCGCAGCTCCCGGATGTTCCCGGGCCAAGGATACGACATTAGCACCTGTTCCGCTGCGGAATCGATGGCCTCGAAGCTCTTCCCGAACTGCCGGTTGAATTGCGCCAGGAAGTGCTTGGCCAGGGGCAGGATGTCCTCCCGCCGCTCGCGGAGCGGAGGGACGCGGATCGGGACGACCTTGAGCCGGTAGAAGAGGTCTTCCCGGAAGCGCTGCTCGCGCACCATGGTCTCGAGGTTCTGGTTGGTGGCGGAGATGACGCGGACGCTCACGGTGATGTCCTTCGTGCCCCCGACGCGCTTGAAGGTCATGCGCTCGAGAACGCGGAGGAGCTTCACCTGGATGCTGAGCATCATCTCCCCCACTTCGTCCAGGAAGAGCGTGCCGCCGTTCGCCAGCTCCAGAAGTCCCTGCTTCTGCTGTCGCGCGTCCGTGAAGGCGCCCTTCTCGTGGCCGAAGAGCTCGGATTCCAGGAGCTCGCGCGGAATCGCGGCGCAGTTCACCTCCAGCATGGGCTTGTCGCGCCGCCCCGAGAGCTCATGGATCCAGTGCGCGATCAGCTCCTTCCCGGTGCCGCTCTCCCCTTCGATCAGCACGCTCGTGGAATCGCTCTGGGCTACCTGCTCGACGATGGTGTAGACCTGCTGCATCGCGGCGCTCTGCCCGCGGACGAACTCGCGGGAGAACTTCTGGCTCTTCTCCTGCCGGTGGTGCTGGACCTCGCGCCCCAGCTGCCGCGCGGTCAGCTCGCGCTCGAGCACGAGCAGGAGCTCCTCGCGGATCGGCTTCCCCTTGGTGAGGTAGTCCCGGGCGCCGAGCCGCATGGCCTGGACGGCGGTCTCGTGGTCGGGCTCGCCGGTCAGCATGACGACGATCTGGTCGGGCCACTGCACGCGGATCTGCTCCAGCACCTGGATGCCGGTCAGGTCGGGGAGGCGGATGTCGAGCAGCACGAGATCGGCCGGCTCCTTCTCGAGGATCTGGAGCCCGGCCTTCCCGGAATCCGCGGTCAAGACCTGATACCCCTCGGCCTTCAGCTCGCGCGGAAGGAAGTGTCGAATGGTTTCGTCGTCGTCGATGACCAGGACTGTTGCCTTCATGCAGGCTCCTCGCTCTCAGGCGGCCGCGGGCAGCAGAATACGGAAGAGCGTTCCCTGCCCCGGCGCGCTCACGATTTCGATCGATCCGCCGTGGCGCTGCACGATCCCGTGCGCCACGAAAAGGCCCAGGCCCGTCCCCTTCGGGCGCGTCGTGTAGAACGGCTCGAAGAGGTGCGGCACGTGCTCGGGCGGGATACCGGCTCCGGTGTCCGAGATCTCGATCTCGACGCGCGGCGCGGGCGGATTCGTGACGCGGCGAGCCCGAATCACGACCTCGCCTTTGTCCTCGATCGCCTGGACCGCGTTCAGGACCAAGTTTAGGAACACTTGAAGGAGCTGGTCGGTATCGGCCAGGACCTTGGGCCAAGTATCGGCACCTTCGAGCCGGATCTGGACCCTTCCCTCCGGGATGGAGGGCGCCAAGGTCCGCAGGGCGCGGGCGGCTACGTCGGCGAGCGAAACCGGGCCCAGGGTGAGCATCCGGGGCCGGGTGGCGGTGAGCAGGTCCTGGACGATGGTGTTGAGCCGGGAGACCTCGCGCAGGATGAACTGAACGTCCACGCGCCGCTCGTCCCCCTCGGGGAAGCCGCGGCTCAAGTACTCCACCCCGGTCGCGATCCCCGTCAGGGGGTTTCGGATCTCGTGCGCCACGCTCGAAGCGAACCGTCCCAGGGCCGCCAGACGGTCCAGCTGTCGAATCCGCTCCTCCATGCCCCGCACGTCCGAGAGGTCGGTGAGCGTGGCCACGGCGCCCCTCGTGCGGCCCTCGGCGTCTCGAAGGGGGGCCGCATTCACCTCCACCGGAATCGTGGTGCCGTCCTGGCGGCGGACGATGTGCTCGGAGGGCGCTCCCGCCCCGCCGCGGCCGAGCGCCCGGAGGAGCGCCTCCTGCCAGCCCTCGGCGCCGCCGATCTCCTCGATCGTCTTGGCGAGCGTGGTCTCGCGCGGGGCTCCGAGGATCGCCTCCGCGGAGCGATTCCAGGCGAGAACCTGCCCCTCGCGGTCCACGGCGACGACGCCGAGCGGCATGCTCTCGATCACGTCCTCGCGGAAACGGGCCTCGAGATCCAGCGCTTCGTTCAGACTCAGGTTCACGCAGAGGGCTCCCAGGGCGGGCACGATGGCTTCGACCGAGGCGCTCCGGGTGACGTCGGAGTCCCCGGAGATGCCCATGAGCCCGAGCACGCGGTGAAACTGGCAGGGGCCGCAGTGACGGCGGCCCTCCGCCTGGCTACCCAGGGGCGCCCCGGTCACGACGCACGATCTTCCTTCGACGCAAGATCCGGGGCAGGGTGGCTGTCCGCCGCTGAGCCGCTCCTCCGGCACCTCCCCGCGCACCGGGATCGCATGCCAGGGACCTCCGCGGCGCTCTCCCCAGGGATCGGTCGGCAGGCTCTCCTCCCCTTCCCCGAGCGCCAGCCAGCGAAGCCACTCGGGATCCATGTCGCGCAGCGAGACGCGTCCCGAGCGGGTCTCGGGCTCTCCCCCGGGACCGGAGCGCCAGAGCGCGAACTCGGGCGGGTTCCCCCGCCTCAAGCCGAGCCAGAGGCCGGGCTCGTTCAGAGCGAGCCCCAGGTACTGGATCAAAGTTCGGAACGGGCGGTCGGGCTCCCGGCCGGGAACGGCGAAAGCGATCAGCTCTCCCATTCCCTTGAGCTGGACGCGGGTGGCCAGCTCTCTTCGGAAGTTCGCTTCGAGGTCGTGGAGGAGGACCTGGACCAGGCCTTCAGCCGAATCGGGCGGGGCGCCGGTGACCGCGGCGATGGACTCCTGGAGGGGCGGGAGGCCGCACAGGGCGCGGATCTCCTCGGCGCGCCTCCAAAGCGCGTCGAGGGCCCATCCCTGGGTCTTGGGGTCGGGTGCGGTCAAGGGAGCGCCAAACCAACGGTCCGGCCGGAACGAGCTAGTGGGCTCCCTCGCCCCGAGCCATCACTTTCACGGTTGCAGCCATGATCTTTAGATCGAGCAGGATGCGACCGTTCTTGAGGTAGTAGAGATCGTACTGGAGCTTGCGGCTGGCGCTGTCGAGCGAGGTGTCGTAGTGGGACTTCACCTGGGCGAGTCCGGTGATGCCGGGCAGCGCGCTACATCGCTTCGGGTAGTCGGGAATCGAAACCGAGAGCGATTGGACGAACGTCGGGCGCTCGGGACGAGGGCCGACGAGGCTCATCTCGCCCAGAAGGACGTTCCAGAGCTGCGGAATCTCATCCAGCCTCGCCCGGCGGAGGAATTTCCCGACAGGCGTGATTCGCGAATCCGCGGCCGCGCACCAGACCGGCCCGGTGTTGCGCTCCGCGTCCGCGACCATGCTGCGGAACTTGTAGATCTTGAAGGGACGTCCGAATGTGTCCGCCTGGCGTCGCTCTTTGGCGGACGGATGCCCATTGCGGCGGCCGCGGCGCCGGTTGATGCCGACGCGAACCTGGGTGTAGAAGACGGGTCCGGGACTATCGAGTTTGACTGCTGCCGCGATGCCGAGGCAAACCGGAAGAAGAATCACCAGCCCGATCGAGGACGCCACGAGGTCGAGTGACCTCTTGAAGATTCGCTCGAAAGTCCGCCCCTCCCCCGAATTCCGCCCCGCCGCCGCCCAACGCGCCGTAGGAAGAATCACGATACTCAACCCACCCTCTACTCTCGAGCCGGGCTCCTGATGCCGATCCGGGCGCCGAGGCAAAGGTGATGCTCGGTCGTTGGCCCGGAGGTGCTACGGCTGAGCCTCGCGTGCGCCGGCACCGCGAGGCTTCTCGGGAGCGAGGTGGGAACGCCGGCCGGTGTGGACATACCTCCAGCCGTGCGCCTTATGCCCTGCCCCCTTGACGCCCCCAAGTATACCAGCGGCAAGGGGTGTGCGCAAGGGTCAAGCGATCGGTTTTGGACCACCCCTACCGGTGCGCGATCTCCACCCGGGGCGAGAAGGACAGCGCCACCAGGGACGCAGCCAGCTCGTCGGCCGACTTCTTGGAATTGAGGCGCGCGAGCGTGAGCTGGTAGCCGCTGCCGGGGACGAGGGTGATCGTGGCGTCCTTGAGCGAGAATCCCAGGATTCGGAGCGCCTTGAGCTCGGACTGGGCGTTGGACTCGGACTGGTAGCTGCCGAGCACGACCGCGTACTGGTCCGGTCCGCTGGGTTTCGGGGCGGGAGCGCTGGCCTTGGGGGCTTCAGCGACCGCGGTGCTCGGCGCCGGAGCGGTCGCCGAAGGCTCGGGCGCGCTGGCGATGACCGGCGGCTGCTTGTGCGTGGGCGGCCGGACCGGCTGCTTCTTGGGCTCGGGCTTAGGCTCCGGCCTGACCTCGGCTCCGCCGAACGTATACCCGAAGGAGAGGCGATGAATGTCCGCAAATCCGTTATCGGGGGTCATGGCGTAGTCGAGGTTGATCGGTCCGTAATGAGCGCCGAGCCCGAACGAGAAGCCGGTCGAGGGATCGTCACTCGTTCCGCCCACGCGGCGGTACCCGACGCGGAGCGCGAGGATCGGGTTCGGCCTGACCTCCGCCCCGATACGGACGTCGTCGTAGTAGGTCTTCGGCATCGTGTAGTCGGCTGCCAGCAGGAGACGGTCGCTGAGGAAGGGATGGCTCACGCCGAACCGCATGAGCTGCGGAAGCGGATAGCTCCCTCCCCCGAGCGAGATGTCGGGTCCCAGGTTCTGCGCGGTGGCTCCCACGGTGGCCCCGGCGATGGTGGCGCTCGCGCCCAGGTCCACGGCCGCGCCGGTCCCGGAGACGGTCGCCAGCGTCTGGCGAATGAGCTTTCCGTTCGCGCCGAGCATGAGGCCCTTCACGATGGGGCGCGCGTATCCGAGCGTCAGGGCCATGTCGTAGACGCGGAACTCACCGGTCGGGTTGTCGAACGCGTCCACGCCGCTGATGCTGGGCATGTGGAAATAGGCCACGCTCGCCGAGCCCACGCCTTTCTGCGGGCCGAGGGGGCGCGCGTAGCCGACCCACTCGTACTGCAGATTGCCCAGCCAGGTCGCGTGCATCATCGAAGCCTGCGGGCGGGTCATCGTCGCGAGGAGCGAAGGATTCCAGAACTGGGAGCTGGCGCCGCTCGCGACGCTGGTGTTCGCGCCGGCGAGTCCGGCGGAGCTTGCTCCGACCTCGAAGCCGAGAAAATCACCGGCGCTCGTGCCCACCGCGACATCCGCAGACGCGGGACGTACGGCGAGGTACAAGGGGGCGGACATCAGCACGCAAGCGAGAAGGCCGGAGATTCGACTCAGCGCGAGGAGCGTGTGCGTGATCTGATTCTTTCGCATTGGCTAATCCCCCGGAGAAATCGCCCCGCGAACTCAGCGGCACGCTACGAAAATGAAGTGGATGGTCTCGGACGGTAATTACGGGCAGCTTGCGTGCCAGCCGGGACATCTCGCGGAAATTGAGGAGAGGGCGTAGCGTATTGCGCTCCAATACGATGCGCGTGGCTAGATCGAGCCAGATGCAGGCCGCGCGATTGCGTGTGCGGATTGCGTACACATCGCGCGTTACGGGACGCGCGGCGCGTTCTAGAAGCGGTAGGTGAGAGCGAGGCTCGCGGTTTCGACTCCGATCGGCGCCACCAGCGAGACTTTCTTCGGAGGGCCCGAGGCGGATCCGACCGGTGTCAATCCCGCGTCGATGACGTTCGCGGCGTAGATGGCGAGCGTCGTGAGGGCGAATCGGCGGACGAGCCGGTGCGATCTCTTCTCGAGGTCGGTGAAGTGGTCCACGTCCGCCTGACGGTCCGCGGCCTCGGTGGAAGTCGCGGTCAGGAGCAGCGCCTCCGCGCGGGCGAGCTTCGTTTTGATCCGGTGATGGCTCTCGTCGGCGGTGAGGTACGCGGCTCCCGAGAGGAAGGTTCCGCCCAGCCAGAGGGCGCCGCGCATGCTCCGGCCCGCGTAGTCCTGCCCCGCGCCCGGCACCAGGACCGAGCGCACCACGAGGCCGGGCCGGGTGATCTTCGGCGTACCGATCGTCACGCGGTTCGGTGTGGATTCGAGAACGTCCAATCGAGGGTGCGCGATGTTGTCGATCGCGCTCAGAGCCCAGACCGCACCCGTGTAGAGGGCCCACCGGTCCCGCGCATAGCGGAAGTCCCCCGCTCTGGCCTGCAGATCCACGTCGGGCTTGTCCCGCTTGTCGCTGTATTCGACCTGGTCGCGGATCACCGCTCCCAGGCCCCCGACGCCGGCGGCCACGAAAGCCCAGCCCCGCGCCGAGCGATGGCTCATGAGCGCGGCTGCGCCGGGAGGATAGAGGGAGTGAACAAGGAGCTTCGCCGTGAAGCGCCGGGGCTCGGAGATCGCGTACGGCGTGCCGCCGCGCTCCGGAAAGACGAGCACGCCCTGGGCGGCGGCGTATCCCGGGGCGGAAACCACGACCGCATACCGGCCGCTCCACTGCGGCCCCAGGTCCAAGGGCGCGGTCCCGATGAGGTCGGTCGAGCCCCTCACGTGGATCAGCGCGTCCGGAGGCGAGGCGAGAACCGTCATCCCCGCAGCGTTCCCCGCCCCTGCCGGATTTGTCTGGGCGAGCGCGGGCCGGGAGACGAGTGCGACACCAACGCAGAACGCCACGGCGGCGAGGAGCCGCGCGCGGGCGCCCGTGGCGCTGGGGGTACGTCGATTCGGTCTCATTCGGTCTGGAGTGGGCGCGGATTCAGACGGATGACGTTACTCGCCGCGTTCGAGTGAAGTCAACCGGGTCGTCACCATCTGTGCCACGACTTCGAGGAGGAGGAGCGTGCCGGCCAGCTTCCCCCGTCCGTACTCGGGATCTCCGCAGAGCATGAATCCCAGGAGCTCGCCTCGATGGCTCAGGGGAACGGCGCAGGCGGCCTCACACGCCGCGATCTGCTTGGCGTTTTCGACGTAGATGGGGATCAGGCCCAGATCGTCGGGGCGGCCTCGGAGGTGGATGGCGTGGCGCGACCCCCGGAGCTCGCGCACCAGAGGCTCGTCCACGCCGACACGCTCGACCGGGACCGGATCGATCGTGCTCCCGGCGATGATGTATTCGTCGGTGCCGTTCGAGTTGAGAAAGAGCGTCACCGGCCCCGCCCCCGTGATGTCCGCCGCGCGCCCGGGGATCAGGCGGTAGATCTCCTGCCTCGTGGACTGGGCGTCCAGCTCGTGGGACAGACGGCTCCACACGACTTCCGGATCGAAGCGCGACGTGTAGAGATACGGCTCCAGGAGGCGCCGGAGCGTGAGCAGGAACCTCCCCGAGATCGCGAGCGCGCCGACCCCCAGGAGCGTGAGGCAGAGGAGCACGATCCAGGTGGTCCGCGCGAGGGACCACCCGCTCAAGGCCGCGATCTGGACGATCCCGACCGAGAGGAGCAGGGCCCCGATTCCCAGCGCGAAAGAGAGCGTCTCGTAGAAGGGCCGGAGGTGCGCCGTGACCGTCGCCTCGACGCCGCGCCTTCGGACGAGCGAGAGCGGCATGGCCACGGAGAGGAGCCCGAACGCGATCGAGGACTTCGCCACGTCCCAGAGCGAGAGACGGCCCAGGAGGATGCTGCTCGAGATGAACACGAGACACCAGGCGAAGAGGAAGATGATGCCGAGCACCGCGGGAGAGAACGCGCGCCGCCACCGGGCGGAGAGCGCCACGTAGGTGGACTCGAAGTTCGCGCTGATGAGCGAGACATTGAGGAGCAGCATCGCGAGGACGGCGATGCCGAAGTTCGTCACCGGGACGGCTTCCCCGGTTCCGACGGCGACCACGGACCGTCCGAGCGGCGAGTACCAGTGCAGGGCCGCCACCATCGCGATCGAAATCAGCGCTTGCAGGGTCACGAAGACCCGCCAGCCGTGACTTCGCTGGGGATCGGTGCCGCGCGCGAGGGTGATCGAGAGGAGGAGCCAGGACAAAGAGACCGGTAGCCAGCAGACGAGGGAGAGATCCAGCCAGTAGTCCCGATCTCCGAGCGGTATGGCGCTGATCGCGCGCGCCCAGCCGAGCTGCTGCAACCCGAGAAGGAGAAGCGCCGCCCCGGCGAGGAGCGTGACCGCGCGGTTCGGCCGCCAGACGAGAATCACCGTGCCGGAAGCCAAGGCGAGGGTGGCGCTCGCGAAGATGGGGACGAGAACGAAGCTCACGGCGCGCCGTTTCCCGAGGGTTCCTGGAGGAGCCCCAGCTCGGAGAGTCTCGTCGCCAGCGATGAGAAGGCGCCGCGGCGCAGGATCCGGCGCAGGATCTCCTCGGTGCCGCCCAGCCGCGCGTAGTGGGTCCACTTGGAGAGACGCGAGAAACCCACCGTGGGCTGCTCCGGATCGATCTCCCAGGGATGCACGTTCACGGCAAGAGCCAGCGCGCGGCTCTGGTGATACGCGGTGGCGGCCAGAGAGACCCACGCCGGGAGGAGTCGCAAGTAGGCCCCGGCGAGGACCGGGACGCGAAACGGGCCCAGCGGGATCGTCGGGAGAGGAAATTCGGCGATGTCGCGGGCGCCGGCCGGAATGCGGGCCGGGACGACGGGTCCTTCCGGATATCCATACCGGCGCCCGCGGATCGGGTAGACGCTGGAGTCGTACGCGTATCCGGTGTCACGAAGCACCTCGAGCGCCCAGAGCGTGCTCCGGTTGATGCTGTAGCTCGGAGCCCGGAATCCGATGACGGGCGATCCGGCGAGGTCTTCCAGCATGACACGGGAATCCAGAGCCTCCTCTCGGAACTCGCCTGGGGTGAGCTCGGTGATCATGCGATGCGTGACGCCGTGCGAGGCTACCTCGTGTCCGCGTCGCGCGATCCGCTGCACCATCGCCGGATGGCGACGCGCGACCCAGCCCAGGATGAAAAAGGTACCCCTGGCCCCCGACTCGTCGAAAAGGTCCAGCAATCGGTCGACGTTTCGCTCGACTCGGGACGGAAAGCGCGGCCAGTCCTCGCGGGACACACGACCGGCGAACGCCTGCACCTGGAAGTAGTCCTCGACGTCGACACTCAGCGCCAAGGGCGGCTCACGGCGGGCGGCCATGGACCGGAGCATAGATTCCCTGCGGGCTTCTGGAAAGGAGGAACTCTACCTAGGGGACGATCGCCACTCGCGTGACCGCGCGGCCCGAGGGCCCTTCCACGATGACGTTGTAGATCCCGGGCGCGACCTTGTACCCCGCGTCGGAGTGGCAGGCCCACGAAATCGTGTGCTGCCCGGCGGAGAACGCCTGGTCGGCGAGCACGCAGATCTTGTGTCCGGTGAGATCGAACACCGTCACTCGTGTTGGCTGGTCGGTGGAGGCGGTGCTCACGTTGAGCCGGAACGTGACCTGGTCGGTGGCCGGGTTGGGATAGCCATGAACCACGGTGGCGTTCTCCGGCGCGCTTCCCGGGATCGTGACGACGAGCGAGGCGGGTGTTCCTTCGGCCGTGTTGTCATAGGTCGCAAGCGAGAAATCGTAGCTCTGGCCGGCCGCGGCGGTGGAGTCGGTCCAGGAGGCCGCCGTGATCGGAAGAGTCGCCAGGAGCGTGGACGCGGTCTCCGAGGTTATCCTCCGATACAGACGGTACCCCAGCTCCGGCCCCCCCGTGGGAATCGCGTCCCAGGTCAGGAGCACTTCGCCCGGCGTCACCGCCGCGCTGAAGTTCCCCGGCGTGGCGAGCGTCACCGCGCCGCTTCCCGTCTGCTTCATCGCGATGTTCGAGAAGCCGGACACATTCGGCACCTCATCGGAGGCCCGGATCGCGAAGTAGTAGGTCTTCGCGGCCTGGAGCCCGGCCACGATGTACGACTCGCGTGAGCCGGCGCGAAGGGGCGGCGGCATCGTCCCCACCGAGGTGGCGGATGCCCACCAGCCCGCGGTGTCCGCGCTGACCGGGGTCTCGGAGTAACGCATCTCGTAGGAAGTCGCGGTCCCCGTGTTCCCGTCGTCCCCGGGAGCCGTCCAGGCCAGCGCCACCGAATCCGCGGCCGCCGTCCGAGGATGCGTCGAGGCGCCCAGAAGCAACGCCAAGCTCAGGAGCGCCGCGCGCGCGGTCCTCGACGCGCGGCGCGAGTGTCCGGTTGCTCCATTAGAGCGCATCGCTCGCGACCTCCACCCCGAGGGCCGAAGAGACGAGAGGATCCATGACGCCCGAGTCGGGATCCAGGGAGAGATCGTGGACCGGCGCGGGCGCGACCGTATCGGGTGTCGTCCCCGTCGGCACGTTCGAGATTCCGGAGACGTTCCCCGAGCTGTCGGTGGCGCGAATGGCCGCGTAATACGTCCGGCTGGGAGTCAGCCCGTTGATGGTGAGCGTCTGCTGGGTGCCGGCCGCGGCGGGGGTGGGCTCGCCGGTCGCCTGGCTGGCGGAGCCCCAGTTCGACGTGGTGATGGCCGACGTGGAGTAGCGGACGTCGTAGAACGCCGCGGTGCCGACGTTGCCGTCGTCACCCGGCGCGGTCCAACGCAGGCTCATCGAGGTGCCCGTGGTCCCGGTGACGGTGAGATCCGCCACGGCCGACGGAGGGGTCAGGTCGCCGGACGGCGTGCTCTTGACCGAGACGTTGGAGTAGCCGGACCAGTTCGGGACCTCGTCGGCGACGCGAAGCACGAAATAGTACGTGGTGGAGGGGGTCAGTCCCCGCACCTGCATGGAGTCGGTCGCGCCCGATGCGTGCGGCACCGGCAAGCCCGTCACTCTCGTCGCCGCGCTCCACCAGGAGAGCGTATCGGTGCCCGTGATCCCCACGGACCGGTAGCGCAGATCGTAGGCCGTGGCGGTGCCGACCGAGCCGTCGTCACCGGTGGCGGTCCACAACAGTGTGACTGTGGAGTCGGCGGATGTCTGGGCGGTCGCGACGTACGGGAGGAGCAGCGCTCCCAGGGTCACGAGAAACGAGAGGAGAAGTCTTGCCGCGGATGCGCGGCGGGTTGAACGCGAGCGGAAACGGGCGGTGCGCGGGATGATGGGCATGGTACATTCTCCCCCTGGATCGCTGTCGAGCAAAATGAGTCGAGCCGCCATGGCATCTTGGGTCCACGGCGGCCCGGCTGGCATCGACAGCGCATCCGAAGAGAGTCCGGCGCGCGATCCTTAGCTCCGCGGCTCTGCGTCCTGCCCTTTCGGACAGTTTGCTCTGAGCATGGACGGCGGCTCGTCCGCCAATCCCCCCGCCGGACGCTCGAGCAGATTCAGTGCCAGTAGAGAATTGCATCACGCACAGCGTGCTTTTCCGCTGTTGTGGAGGAAGTTGACTGCGTTCGAGATCGGAGGACGCGCCTCACCGTGCATGAAGCGAGTTGGATTCTGCACGCGGCAGGTGATTAGAATGCGACGGCGAGGCGATCCTTGGCGGGCGCGATCGGAATCGCGCGATCGAGCGCGGGCATCATCTCGAGGCAGAAGGCGCGGAGGTTTCGCCGAGTGACCTCGAGCCCTCCGGGACCGACGGGGAGCACGAGCCGGATCATCGCCGCGTCGGTCGGGAGCCCCAGCAGCGAGTTCCGCACGAGATCCCACTTGAGCTCGAACTCGTTGGAGAGGATGCCCGACCGCGTCACGAACCAGTAGTGGACGAGCTCCTTGCCCGCCCCTTTCTCGATCAGGAACTCGTTGATCCGGCGCGAGCCGGCGGTCGTGGTGACCGTCCACTTCGACCGGTCCCGGATGATCCACCCCCCGCCCGGCAGGCAGTGCTGCGGCGAGTGAATCTGACTTCCGGTTTCCTGGCTCCCGAAGTAGGCCACGAAGAGCTGGAGCACACTCCCGTCCCGGGGGTCGCGGTACAGGCGGCCGAGAACGAGGTCCGCCCGCAGCGCCTGCATGGTGCCGGGGTCGAAGGGCTCGTCCACGCCGGTGCGCTGTCCCATCTGCACGGGGATGAGCCCGAAATGCGCCGCATGCTGCGCCGTCGCCTGCCTGCCCCTCAAGGTGTGCGTCCCGAGACCGGCGATCGCGACGAGCACGAGGAGCGACACCAGGCGGAGCTTCACGCCGAGGTCCGGAGCGCGCGGGAGAGAAGGAGGAGGCCACCGAGCGTGACCAGGAACACCACCAGGCCCGTCGCCTCGTGCACCGCGCCCTCGGCGAACCAGGGCCCGAGGAGGTAGACCCCGAGCACCGTCACCGAGACGCGGACCGCGTTTCCGAGCACCGCCAGCGGCAGCGTGCTCGCGAACAGGACGGCGCGGCGGAGCGCTCTTCCCTTCTCGAGATACGCCCAGAGCGCGCCCAGGGCCAGGAGCACGGTGAGCGAGCGGATCCCGCTACAGGCGTCGGCCACCTCGAGCGCCGTGCCCGGTAAGAGCAGGGTGTTCCCTTCGCGCGCCACCGGGACGCCGGCGCCGCGAAGCACGAAGGATGCGGACGCGGCGGCGAAGCTCTGGAGCGGGACCGCGACGTTGTAGTAGAGAACCGCGGGCACCGGAATGCTGAAGAAGAGAAAGAGCGTCGGGACCGCGAGCGGCCGGCCGAGCCTCCGTCCCGCGATCCACCAGACCGCGCCGAGCCAGGTGAGGACGAATCCGGCCCGGGTCGTGAACGCCTCGGAGCCGGCGGTGCCGAGGATGTATCCGAGAAGACCGAAACCCACGAGGACGGCCCCGATCGCGGAAAATGTCTCCCTCGATTCGGGGGCGGCCTCCCCTCGGCCGAGAGCGCGCGCGGCGAGGAAGATCGAGATCAAGGGGATGAGGAATCCCTGCGAATAGTTGGGGTCCACGATCCACTCGCGCGTCCATCCGCGGAAGATCGGGAAGAACGCGAGTACTACGGCGCCCCACGCGATCCAGAGCTCCCGCGGAATGCGGCCGAGCGGTCGCCTGGCGTCGCCCTGTTCGAGAACCTGCGTAGGGGCCATTCGGGGGCGGAGTGTAGCATCTCCGCCGGGACGCGGTTACGGCAGGAGGATGAGCCGCTCCCGGACGGGGGTGTTTCCAATCGTTCCGAGGGATTCGTAGTAGCCCGGGGCGACGCGGTCCCCGTTGCGGGTCACGCGGGGCCATGAGATCACGGTGTCCCCCGAGGGGAACGAGCCGTTCGCGATGTCGGCGATCACGCTGCCCGCCATATCGAAGAGGCGGATCTGCACGCGCTCGCCGGAGGGACCCACCACGTGGATCAGGAAGTTCACGGCGTCGGTGGAAGGATTCGGATAGGCATGGATCGCTACGGCCTGGGCAGGCGAGCTCGTGGCCCCGGGAGAACCGGCATCCGGGATCGACAATGTCCGAAACCCGGTGGATGGGCCGTCCCCGCAGTCCCCGCTCCACGTGGCGCGATAGCGATACGTCGCGCCGGGTTGCACGCTGGTGTCGCGGTACGCGGTCTGAGCCGGGTCGGTGATCGTGCGGAACAGCGAGATGGCACCGGATGCTCCTGTCCCCCGCCAGATATGGAAGGCGGTGGCGAGCGAATCGGACGTGGGCAACCAGGTCATGAGGACCGCTCCCGAATCCACGTAGGCGGCGAACTGGGACGGCATCGATGCCGGGACCGGGCAGCCGGGGTCGGTGGTGCCGACCGCCACGTTCGAGAATCCCGAGACGTTCCCCACCTCATCGTAGGTCCGGAGCACGAAGTAGTACGTCGTTGCCGGCGAGAGGCCCTGGACCGTGGTCGAATCCACCTGGCCGGAGGCGGAGGGTCTCATGACATTCGCGGCCAAGCTCGCGGCGGACCACCATTGCAGCGTGTCCGCTCCGACGCCGGCCGTGGAGTAACGGAGGTCGTAGCTGGAGGCGCGCCCCACGTCGGCGTCGTCTCCGGGAGCGGTCCACAGGAGAGTCATGGCGTACGAACTTGCCTCGACCGCGTGCGGAAGCACCGCTGCGAGAAGCAGCGCGCACGCGGCGCACCAACGAGGCAGGAGCCGGAGACGTGAAGTCGTCTGGACCTTCCGCGTTAAGGGTGATTGATATCGGGTCTTTGGAATGAAGCTGGGAACTCCGTTCGGGCGCACTGCAAGGATTGATCCAGACAGAGCGCGAAATGCAACACCGCCCGTAGATGGCGTCTGCGGAAGCTGCTGCGACAACGAATCGGTACGGATGGGAGCGGGTATGTACGGTTCGGTGCAAGGAAATGCGCCGCGCCGCTGATCGCGGCGGCGCGTTATGGACCGTCTTCGCGCGAGCCGCCGCGGACTAGAGGAAGCTCAGGATGGATGGGCCGCTCGCAGGGGCTGGAACCACCCCTGAATCTCCACGTCGAGCAAAACCGAATCGCCCCCCGCGTGGATGCGACAGCACCCCGCATCCATTCGTCGGAGCTCGTAGAGATCCATTCCCGGATAGTTCCGCCCGGCCTCCGTCGTCACGGCCGCCACGATCCCGGACTCTTGCAGCAGCGGCTTCAAGGCCTCCGTGAAGCGGCCGCGCGGATAGGAGAAGAGGGTGACCGGATCCCCGAGGTGCTCTTCGAGTGCGCGAACGCTCCCCTGGATCTCGCTCCGGGCCGTGGCCGGGTCCAGCTCGTCCAGGAAGGGGTGGCTCACGGTGTGGGCGCCGAAGTGCATGCCTCCCCGCCGCATCTCCCCAACCTCGTCCCAGCCCAAGAGCGGCGGGTCGGCGTACGCGTTGTCCGGCGTGACGCGGCGCAGAGCCGCCATGCCGGCTTCGCGCTCGTGAAGCGGCACCCGGTTCATGTCGCGCAGGATTCGCTCGCCGATCCGCTCGGCGGGCTCCCCCGCGGCGAGAAGCTGGAGTTTTTCGGCGAGCCAGTCCGGCAGGGGCTCGCGGAGGAGTGTTCCGGCCGTGTCTTCGTCGTGGATCTGACGAACGCGGCTCACCACCTCGTCCCACAGGAACCGGTTCTTCCCGTCGAGCACACCGGTCGCGACGAAGAAGGTGGCGGGGATTCCGTATTTCTTCAAGATCGGGAACGCGACTTCGAAATTGTCGCGATAGCCGTCGTCGAACGTGAGCGAGACCGCGCGAGGCGGGAGGTCGCGCGCACGGAGCCGGTCCACGGCTTCGGTCAGCGTGAGGGGCGTGTAATGCTGCCTCAGGTGCACGATCTGCTGCTCGAAGAGGTCCCGCGGCATCATCATGGATTGGTAGGTGTACTCGAGGCTCTCGGGAAGCGGGAGCACCCGGTGGTAGTTCAGGATCGTGAGCGCGTTCCGCTCGGTCGCGCCGCGGATCCAGGTCAGCCCGGAGTAGCGCAGCGCGCGGGCGACGGCCCGACGTGCGGCCTGCGTCGAGGGCTCGGAGGCCTTGAGCTCGCGACGGAGGAGGCTCTCGAGGTACATGTTGTTGTACGCCTCCACCGCTCGCGAGATCGGGTGGTCGCGCTCGATGATCTTCCGCGCGGCGGCGCCCATCCCGGCGCGCGTGGCGTCGTCTTCGAGCAGGCTTTCGAGGCGCCGCGCCAGCACGGCGTCGTCTCCGGGGGGCACCAGGAATCCGGTCTCCCCTTCCCGCACCAGCTCCGGGTTCCCTCCCACCGAAGTCGCCACGACGGGGCGCGACGCCGCCATGGCCTCGAGAATGGTGTTCGACATGCCCTCGAAGGACGAGGAGTTCACGTAGACGTCGCAGAGTCCGAGCAGGGCGGGCACGTCACCGCGCGGCCCCGGAAGGAGGAGCGCCTGCCGCGCCCCCAGCGATTCCGCGAGCCGCTCGACCAAGGCGGAGTCTCCCATGCCGACCAGGAGGAGCCGCGTCTCGGGCCGTCGCGCGTGGATTCTCGCGAAGGCTCGGATCAAGGTCGGAAAGTCCTTCACGGGAACGAAGCGGCCGACGCTCATGATGACGCGGTTTTCCCGCGTCAGGCCGAGCTCGCGGCGCAGGCCCTCTGCGTCCGCGTTCCCCGGGAAGCGCTCCAGCTCGATCCCGTTCGGGATGCGGGTGACCCGCTCCGGCGGCACGTTCCAGCGCTCGATCAAGATGCGCTCGAGATCGGAGGACACCGTGGTCAGACGGGTCACCTGTCGGGCCAGGAAACGCTTCGCGGTCAGGCGGCGCGTGATCGTTTGCCGATCGTCATAGCCATGCTCGCCGTGGATCAGCACCGGCACCCCCGCCAGCCGCGCCGCGATCACGGCGTAGAGAATCGTCGCCCAGTTGTGCGAATGGACGATGTGGGGCCGCTCGCGCCGGAAGAGCTGGGTGAGCTTGGCGATGAGTGCTAAGTCGATGCCCCGCTTCTTTCCGAGGACGAACACCGGGACGCGCGGGTCCACCAGGGCCCGGGCGTCGTCCATCGCGAGGGTGAGGGCACAGATCATCGGGGAGAACCGCTTGGGGTCCTGCCGGTTCACGAGCTTCACGACGCCCACTTCCATGCCCGCGACTGCAAGCGCGTTCATGACGTGGATGATGCGTACGGGGGACGACGACGTTTGCATCATCGGGACCATCTTCGCACAACCGGGGCGTGGGGCCAAGCCGCTCGGCGGGGCCGGCCCCTTGACACACCGTGCACCCTTCCGTAGCATCCTAAACGTGCGCCGGGCGCTTTCTTCCATGGGCGCCGGGGCGCATCCTCGAATGCTCCAACCCTCATCCGGCACTCGGTTCCTACGTCGGCCGATCGGACCACCACTATGTGCGGCATAACCGGGTTGTATCACGTGGAGCCCCGAACAGCCGCTTCCGCGTCGTGCGTGGAGCGGATGGCTGGGACCCTTCGCCACCGAGGCCCCGATGACGGAACCGTCCACGTCGACGGTCCGGTGGGGCTGGGCTTTCGGCGTCTCAGCATCATCGACGTGGCCGGAGGCAGGCAGCCCATCTTCAACGAGGACGGCTCCAAGGCGATCATCTTCAACGGAGAGATCTACAATTTCCGCCCCCTCACGGAAAAACTTAAGCAGCAGGGGCATCGCTTTAAGACGCATAGCGATACCGAGGCCATCCTTCATGCCTACGAGGAGTACGGGGCGGATTGCGTGCGCCACCTGCGGGGGATGTTCGCCCTCGCGATCTGGGACACCGCGAAGCAGGAGCTCTTCCTGGCGCGCGACCGGGTCGGCATCAAGCCGCTCTACTACCGCTGGGATGGCTCGACCTTCGCCTTCGCGTCCGAGATCAAGGCCCTCCTGGTGGACCCCTCGGTACCACGGGACATCGATCCGCTCGCGCTGGACGAGTACCTGACCTATCTCTACGTCCCGGCCCCGCGGACCATCTTCAAGGGGATCCGGAAACTCCCCCCGGGACACACGATCACCGTCACCCGCGAAGGGCCCTCCGAGCCGCGCGAGTACTGGGACCTTCGCTTCGAGCCCAGGCCCGGCGTGGGCGAGGAGGAAGCGGCTCGCCTCCTCTACGAGAAGCTCCGCGAGTCGGTATCGATTCATCTGGAGAGCGAGGTGCCGCTGGGCGCTTTCCTCTCGGGGGGAATCGATTCCAGCGCCGTCGTCGGAATCATGTCGGAGCTGATGGACCGGCCGGTGAACACCGCTTCGATCGGCTTCCGCGACCAGGCGTTCGACGAGCTTCCCTACGCGCGGGCGATGGCGCAGCGCTTTCACGCCAACTCCTACGAGAAGACGGTGGACGCTTCGGCCGCGGCCATCCTGGATCAGCTCGCATGGCATTACGACGAGCCCTTCGCGGATTCCTCGATGGTGCCGACCTATTACGTCTCGCAGGTCGCGCGAGAGCGGGTCACCGTGTGTCTTTCGGGAGATGGTGGAGACGAGAACTTCGCCGGATACCGGCGCTATCTTCTCGACGTCTGGGAAAACCGGGTTCGGGCGGTGGTGCCGCGGTCTCTGCGCCGCCCCGTGTTCGGAGCGCTCGGAGCCGCGTACCCCAAGCTGGACTGGATGCCTCGCGTCTTTCGCGCCAAGACCACATTCCAGAATTTGGCTCTGGACCCCGAGCGCGGCTATTTCCACACGGTGAGCTGGCTCTCCCCGGAAAAGAAACGGAAGCTCTACCGGGACCCGCTCCGGCGCGAGGTGGCGGGCTACGACTCCTTCTCCGTCCTCGAATCCCATTTCAAGAAGACGGAGGGATGGGATCCCCTCTCCCGAATCCAGTACGTGGACATCAAGACCTTCCTGGTCGACGACATCCTCACCAAGGTGGACCGGGCGAGCATGGCGCATTCGCTCGAGGTGCGCGTGCCCCTTCTCGACCACGAGGTGATGGAGTTCGCCGCCTCTCTGCCGTCGTCGTACAAGCTCCGGGGCTCGACCCAGAAATACATTCTGAAGAAGGCGGTCCGGAATCTTGTCGGCGACGAGACGCTGCTCCGGAGAAAAATGGGCTTCTCGGTTCCGCTGGCGCGCTGGCTGCGCGGGGAGCTCCGGCCGCTCTTCGAGGAGCGCATGTTCGCCGCGGATGCCTTCGTCGCCGATCTCTTCGACGTGGCTCCGATCCGGACGTGGTGGGACCGGCACCAGAGCGGGGCGAGCGATTTTTCCCCCGAGCTCTGGGCCCTGCTCGTGCTCGAGAGCTGGGGCCGTCGCTTCCTCCGGGGATGAAGGTCCTCGTTTTTACCTCGCTCTTTCCGAACAACGTCTGGCCGCAACACGGGGTGTTCATCCAGGAGCGGATGACGCGCGTGGCCGCGCTGCCCGGCGTGGAGATGCGGGTCGTGGCGCCGGTGCCCTACTTCCCTCCCCTGAAGCTCGGGCCCCGCTGGCTTTACTCGCAGGTGTCGCGCGAGGAGACGATCGCAGGTCTCCCGGTGACTCACCCGAGGTATTTCATGATTCCGAAGATCGCCACCGGATGGCACGGCCCCCTGATGGCGCGGTCGCTCCTGCCCTACGTGAAATCCATCCGCGCCGCGTTCGATTTCGACGTCATCGACGCGCACTACGTCTACCCCGACGGGTTCGCCGCGGTGGAGATAGGACGGGCGCTCGGAGTCCCCGTCGTGGTCTCGGCTCGTGGAAGCGACATCAACCTTTTTCGTGAGATTCCCTCCGTGCGCCCCCACCTCGTGCGCGCGCTCCAGAGGGCCTCGGGGTTGATCGCGGTCTCCGAGGCGCTGGGGAAAGCCATGCGCGAGCTCGGCGCGCCGGCCGGCAAGGTGCGGGTGATCCCGAACGGAGTCGACGCCCGCAAGTTTCACCCCATGCCCCGGGAGGCCGCACGCGAGCGAACCGGCTCGCCTTCCGTGGGGAGGCTCGTCCTGGCGGTGGGACACCTGGTCCAGAACAAGGGTTTCGACCGTCTCATGGGCGCGTTCCGAGGCCTCTTGAATCTGGGTGGGTACGAAGATGTCCAGGTCGCGATCGTGGGGGAAGGCGTCTACCGCAAGGAGCTGGAGCGCCTCATCGGCTTCTACGGCCTCGGGGGACGCGTGCGGCTCGTGGGAGAGGTCGCGCACGCCGACCTCCACGTCTGGTACAGCGCCGCCGACCTCTCGTGTCTCTTCAGCCGACGCGAGGGCTGGCCGAACGTCGTCCTCGAGTCGATGGCGTGCGGCACGCCCGTGCTCGCGACTCCGGTCGGCGGCGTGCCCGAGATCATCGGAGACGGGCCGGCGGGCGCTCTGGCCGAGGGTGACGACGAGGCCCTGGCCCGCGCCCTGGCGCAGGCGCTCGACCGACCCTGGGACCGCGCGGCCATCGCGCGTTTCGCCGAGGCGCACACGTGGGAGCGGGCCGCGGATTCCGTATACCGCGTGCTCGCCTCGGTGGCGGCGGATGCCGGGGCCCCGCCATGACTCGCATCCTCCACGTCCTGGACACCAGCCTTCCCGATCACAGCGGGTATTCGTTCCGCAGCGAGAGCGTCATGCTGGCCCAGCGCGCGCGTGGCTGGCACGTCGCGGCCGTCACCTCGCCGAAGCACGAGGCGAGCTTGAAGAGCGACGCTCCGCCGATCGAGGAGATCGCCGGGATCCGCTACTACCGCACCGGCGCGACCCCCACGAGCCGGTTTCCGTTCGTCGGCGAGCGGGTCCTGATTGACGCGCTCACGCGCCGCATCGTGGGGGTCGCGGCCATCGAACAGCCCGAGATCCTGCACGCGCACTCGCCGGTGCTCAACGCGATCGCGGCGCTCCGCGCGGCGAAGAAGCTCCGCGTCCCGGTCGTCTACGAGATCCGCGCGTTCTGGGAGGACGCCGCCGTGGACCATCGAACGTACGCCGAGGGCTCCTGGAAATACCGCCTCACGCGGGCGGCGGAGACCTGGGCCTGCCGTCGCGTGGACCAGATCACCGTGCTCTGCCGCGGCCTGGAGGAGGATCTCGTGGGCCGCGGCATCACGCGCGAGCGCATGACGGCGATCGGAAATGGAATCGACCTCAAGCGGTTCGCTCCGGCCGCCCCCGACGAGGAGTACCGCGCGCGCTGGAATCTGGCCGGGAAGAAGGTCGCGGCCTTCATCGGCTCCTTCTACCGCTACGAGGGGCTGGACCTCCTGATCGAGGCGTACGCGCGGATCAGGACACGGTTCCCCGATCTGAGGCTCCTCCTCGTGGGGGGCGGCGAGATGGAGAAGGAGCTTCTCGAGAACGCGCGGAAGCTCGGGGTCCAGGACGGCGTGATCTTCACGGGGAGGATTCCCCAAGAGCGGATCCCCGGAGTGTACGCGCTGGCCGACGTGATGGTCTATCCGCGCTATGCCATGCGCCTGACCGAGCTCGTCACGCCCTTGAAGTCGCTCGAGGCGATGGCCATGGGGAAAGCACTCCTGGCGAGCGACGTGGGCGGGCACCGGGAGCTGATCCAGGACGGCCGGACCGGGGTTCTATTCCCTCCCGGCGATGCAGGAGCCCTCGCCGAGTCGCTCGCTCGCCTGCTGGAGAATCCGGGTCTGAGGAGAAGCCTCGAGGAATCGGGACGCGTGTGGGTGGCGGCGGAGCGGACCTGGGCCAAGGTGACCGAGCCCTACGGGGACGTCTACGCGCGCGCCCTGGGAAAGGCCCGCTAGGCGCGTCGGCGGGAGCTCCGGCGCAGGAGTAGATACGCGGCGGGAGCGAGCAGGAAGAGGAGATCGGCGGGCGGCGGCCCTCCTCCCGGAGGCTTCGTGGCGTACAGCGCCGCCAGCGAGCCGCACCCGAAGATCGGCTCGTCCGGAAGGCGCGGAATTCCCGAGACGCCCACCAGCACGCCCCCTTCCTTGCCGTCCGGGATCCCGTTATTGTTGTGATCCGCGACTATAGGAAAGGCGTCGAAGGCATCCGGGATGCCGTCGGAGTCACCGTCCGGATAGTTGCCGTACGCGATCTTCAACATCTGATTCGTCGCGTCGTAGTAGCTGATGACGGGCCGCCCCGTCCCATCCAGCTTGAGCGAGCAGTACGCTCCCACGTCCCCTCCGATCAGGCTGTCCACCGTCTCCACCGTCCAGTTGTTCGCGCCGACGCGTGAGGCGTACTTCAGCTTGCCCGCGGCCCCGTCGTAGAAGGCGATGTGGGGAAAGTTGCTCGCGTCCAGGGCGAGCGACGTGCCTGGCGTGACGGTCCCGGCTATGCCTACTTGAGCAACGTCCTCGAGGGCCCATGTCACGCCGTTGGACACTGCATACCGGAGCTCGAGAGGGGTGGCCGCGATGTAGCTGATGTGCTCGTGCCCCGCCGGATCGAGGGCGATGGAGTTGAAGCGTCCCGGGTCTCCCAACGAATCCACGACGATGGAAATCCACGTGCCGCTGATCCGCCCCGCGAGCCTGAGCTTGCGGGTCGTGTCGTAGTAGGCGATGACTGGATTTCCGGTGGGGTCCACCGCGAGGCTGTTGTACCGGCCGCGGCCCACCTGGGGATCCGCGAGGGCGGGCGTCCAGCCGGACCCGGTCGCGTCCGCGAATTTGAGCCGGTCCGAGGTCGCCGTGCCGTCCGGCGAGCGCCAGTAGTAATAGCTGATGTGGGGCCTTCCGGTGGTCGCGTCCACCTGGATGGAGTTGAAGAACCCCATCCCACCCTGGCCGGTCTCGGAATCGATGATCTGGATCGCGCTCTGTCCCCCGAAGTTCAGGTAATACTTGAGCTGGTGGGTGACGTCGTCAATGTAGCCGACGTGCACGGCCCCGAGCGCGTCCACGGCGAGCGAGGTGTACTCCCCGCCAGCGTCCACCCGGCGCAGCTTCCAGCCGTAGGGACTCTGGCGGTCCATGGCGGCGTACATGAGATTTCGGGGGGAGCCGAAGTAGGCGATCACGGGAAAGCCCTGCACCACCCCGAGCGAGGTGGAGGTTCCACTGCTCGAGCCCACGTCGACGGATTGAATGACCCACGACGTGGCACCTACGGCGGTCGGTGCCCCCGCGAGTACTACGGCCACGAAGATCCGGAGCAACGAAACGCGCATCCCCATCCGGCAAGGGTAGGCAGAGACGGCTGCCGCGTCAATCACGGCGCAAACGCCGGAGCGCACCGAGGAGGCGCTTTCCGAGAAGGGCCCGGGACAGGAAGCGCCATGCGGCGCGGTTTCCGGGCAGGATCCTGATCGCGCTCCACGCCTCCCGGCGCGCCACGTCGAACCGATCCCGCGCCAGCGCCTCTTCCGCGATGCGGGAGTGTGCCTGGCTCATCGCTTCCTTCCGGTAGGGCAAAAGAAGCGCCGCCGTCGCGGGATCCCGATACAGCCCCTGGAAGAGTCCCAGGGTGTTCGCGCGGAAGGAATCGAAGTCGAGGCGGCTCAGACTGCCCGGCGTGTCGCGAAAGTGGACCAGCACTTCCGGAACGAAATCCGTCTCGCATCGCGCGGCGATCCGGATCCAGTAGTTCCAGTCCTCGCCGAAGCTCAGGTCCTCGTACATGGGCCCCGCATCGAGCGCGAGCCGCTTGCGCACCACGACCGTCGGCGTGGGCATCATGTTCCGCCGGATCATGGCCAGTATGGCCCGCCCGCGGAAGGCAGGCGTGGGCATTCGGATCTCGCTCGTGGCCCCCTTCTCGTCCAGCTTCGCGCTTCCGCTGAAGACCATGCCGACCGCCGGGTTCTGGTCGAAGAGCGGAATTTGCTGTTCCAGCTTGCGCGGGAGCCAGAGGTCGTCGCTGTCGAGGAAGGCCACCAGCTCGCCCCGCGCGGCGCGGATCCCGGCGTTCCGGGCCGAGGCGCTGCCGCGGTTCTCCTGATGGAGGTACATCAGCCGGCCTTCCGGATGGCGCCCCTGCATCCACTCGCGCGTGTCGTCGGTCGAGCCGTCCTCCACCACGACGATCTCGAGATCCGTGTACGTCAGCGCGAGCACGCTCGCGATAGCCTCCTCGAGATGGCGCCTCCGGTTCCAGGTCGGGATGACCACGCTGACGCGCGGAGCGGTCACGCTAGGGTTCCGCGAGCTCGCCGCCGCGCGCGATGCGGCGGATTCCGGCCGGCAGTCCCCGGAGCCCATGGATTCCCTCGGCGGCGAAGAACCCCGTGTAGATGAGCGCGATCGGGTAGGCCAGGAAGGCCAGGGCGCGCACGAGGTATCCCTGGAGCGTGAACGGCTGGAACACGCGGTCCGCGGCCCAGGCGATCCCGAAGCAGAGCCCGGCCAGCCCGATCACGGTCGCGATCCTCCGGAGGTCGTACGGAACGTGGAACAGCCGCTGCGAGGCTACGTAAGTCCAGATCATCATGAACACGAACGAGAGGAGCGTCGCCACCGCAGCGCCGATGGCGTGGTACCTCTGGATGAGAACGACGTAGAGGATCAGGGTGAGGATCCCCGTCCCCGTCATGATGACCGCGATGACCTTGGTTCGCCGCGTGAGGATCATGCCGAGGCGGAAATACTGCGCCCAGCCGTTGAATACGTAGGCGAGCGCGACGATGGGAACGATCCGGTACGCCTGGAAGTACTCCGGGCTCGCCATCACCCGGAGGATGTCCTTGATGAAGATCGAAACCGCGAGGACGGCCAGCAAGAGCAGCGCCGCTAAGTACTCGAAGATGCGGGCGTAGACGGCGGGCGCGTTCGGCTCCTTCTCCACGACGAACATCTGCGCCTCCCACATCTGGAGGAACGGCGCCACGGCCAGCATGTTCAGCATGAACCCGAACTTGTACCCCAGGGCGTAGATTCCCACCTGGCTCAGGCCGGCATACACGTTCAGGAAATATCGGTCGGCGAAATTGAGAATGAAGGCGCCGATCCCGGTGAGCACGAAGGGCGCGCCATAGGCGACCATCTGGCGGGTCTTGGGGATCGAGACCGAGAAGCCCGTGTCGATCACCGTGTGGGTCAGGAGCGCCGCGCTCGAGAGGAGATTCGTGATGAGCGAGCTGAGCAGGAACCCGAGCACGCCCAGGTGCCGGAAGGCGATGAAGTAGATGTTGAGGCCGAGCCCGACGACGAGCTGGATCAGGGAGGCGACCACGAAGATGGCCGAGCGTTGCCGGACACGGAGGTAATTCCGGCAGGTCTCCGCGATCGTCCCGATCCAGAAGGAGAGAATGGCGATGCGGAGATAGGAGGAAAGCCCGGGCGCGCGGAAGACCGCCGCCGCGGCCTGGTCCGCGCCGAGCACGACCGCGAGGCCCACGAGCCCCGAGAGGAGCGTGGCAAACAGAAGCGCCGACCCGACCACGTCGCGGCGCTCCTCCGGCGATTCGGTGGCGTAGTAGAAGCGGAAGATCGCGCTTCCCATCCCCATTCCGGCGACCATCCCGAGCAGGATGATGGTGAGATCCAGCATGTCGAGGATCCCGTATTCGCGGGGGGTCAGGAAATGCGTGTAGATCGGGATCATGATGAGCCCGACCGCTCGGGTGGCGAGGCTCCCGACGGTGTAGATGGAGGTGTGCTTGAAGCTGTCGCGGAGGGTTCGGAGCATCAGGCCTAAGCCGGCGCCGGCGCGGGGACCAGCGCGGGGACCGTCTCGCTCGCCAGCCGTCGACGCTCGTCCCAGTACACCACGTCCAGGATGACTCCGGCGATGATCATGAAATAGTACAGATCGAAATAGGCGACCGTGAGGAACGCGCCCCCCATGGCGAAGGCGATGATCGAGCACTGCAACATTTCCGCCAGGTCACGCACCCATTTGAACTCCGGCTGCCCCCGGGTCAGCGTTCGGAGCCGCTGCATCCGGAGGAGCGACACGAACATGAGGCTCATGAAGATCGCGATACCCGGGAAGCCCTGGTCGCCCAGCACCTGGAAGTAGATGCTGTGCGCGTCGTGATAGTTGTAAGGATCCGGGGCGTAACGAAGGAAGAGCCCCCGCGTGAAGACGCGGAATCCCCCGCCGATCGGCCGGTCGCTCGCCAGGTTCCACGCGAAGTGCCACGCGTTGATCCGCCCCATGGCCGAGGGGTCCTGCTTGTAGGTCTCGATCGTGTGCATCCGGTCCATCCACGCCTTGGGAGCGAAGGCCACGAGGAGGCTGCACGCCACCGCCCCGGCGGCGATCGCGCGGACCCGGTACTTGGAGCGCCACGCGAGGAGCAGGATGAGAGCGAAGAGCGCGACGATGTCGCCGCGCGAGTACGAGCAGATGACGGCGATTCCATTGAGCGCGAAGAGGAGCTGAAGGCCCCGTCGCGGCCATCGCCGCTTCTCCTGGCGTATGAAGTAGAGAATCAGGGGCATGACCATCAGCTCGGCGAGGCCCAGCTCGTTGTTCCCCTCGATGAAGGAGCCGTAGGGCCCGAACACCATGTAGTTCCCTTTCGTGAGGATCGAGAAGATCCCGCCCTTGAGCCCGAAGAACGCGATCGAGCCCATGATGGTGAGCATGAGGTGGTTGAGTCGGTTCCTCGCCTGCATGAGCATCCCCACGACCAGGACCATGAGGAGGATCTTGCTGAACTGGTCCCACTCGGTCCATGCCCCGGTGGGGTTCAGAGCCAGGATCGAGGTCACGGTCGTGTACACGAAGAAGACCAGGATCAGGGTCGTTTCGGCACGCACCGGAAACCGGCCGAACTTCCGCGTGATGACCATCCCCGCCAGGGTCGCGCCGCCGAACGCGAGCGCGACCGGAAAATTCGCGAAGCGGTAGACGTAGCGGTGCGGGTTCATGAGGCCGACCCAGACATAGGCCAGAACACCGAAGTAGGGATTGAAGAGGGCGACCGGAATGCACGGGAGGATGACCGCCATGAGGAGGAAATCTCTCACTCAGGCCGGCTCCGGTCCTGGTAGCGACGCTGCCACAGCTCGAGCACCATGAGGTTCCAGAGCACGGAGCCGAAGAACGACGCCTCCCCCACCCGGTGTTCCTCGATGAGGCGCTCCAGCGCCTGCTTGCGGAAATAGCCGCGCGCGAGACTCCGCGAGCCGAGCACCAGGTCGTGCATCATGGCGTTCAGCGTCGGGTCCGTGCGGAGCCAGATGCCGATCGGAAGCCCGAACCCGTGCTTGGTCTTCGCCGTGACCTCCGGCGGGAGGAGATCTCGATAGGCGCGCTTGAAGAAGACCCGGAGCTTCCGGCCGCGCATCTTCAGGGCCGCCGGAACCCGGGCCGCCGCCTCGGCCAGTCCGCCGTCCAGGAACGGATAGCGAACGGCCACACCGGCGCGCTCGGTCATGCGGTTCACCTTGTAGAGATCGTTGTCCCCGATGGCCAGCTTCAGATCGAGGTAGAGCTGACGGTCGAGGCTCGTTGTCCCCAGCGCGTTTGCGTAGTGGCGCTCCATGGCGCGGGCCGGGTCGTAGCCGTTCAGGCTGCGTAGGAAGGCCGGCTCGGCCACCTCCCCGATCGGAACCACATTGAGGAAGCTGTACGCCGTCATGCGGGCCACCGGAGGCAGGCAGGCTTTCGCCACGTAGTTCCGGGCCCGCGTGAAGAGCGGGTTGGGGAGGGCGCGGGCGAGCGTTTCGACGCCCGGCCGGAGGAGCGTGTCCCGAATCCAGCCGGGCACGCGATGGTAATAGTCGAAGACCCGGTCGAAGGCGTACCGCTCGTTTCCGCCGAAGAGCTCGTCCCCGCCGTCCCCCGCGTAGAGAAAGTCGACTCCGTGCTCCCGCGCGAGCTTGGCGCAATAGTACGTCGGTACGGCCGAGGCATTCCCGAAGGGCTCGTCGAATTCCTCGACGACGAGGGGCAGCGCTTCCACCGTGTCCCGAGGCGAGACGAAGTACTCGTGGTGCTTCGCCCCGAACCGTCGCGCCGCGATCCGCGCATAGCTCATCTCGTTATAGCGCGCCTCGCCGAACCCGATCGAGAAGGAGTGGATGGGTCGGCCCGCGACGTCGGTCAGGACCCCGGTCACCGTGCTGGAGTCGACGCCCCCGCTCAGGAAGGCCCCGACCCGCTCCGCGCCCCCGTCCCGGCGGAAGCGGCGCTCGATCCCTCCCCGGAAGGCGTCGCGCACTTCTCCGGCGAGCTCGGTCTCGGAGGCGCCGCTGGGCGCGCGAAAATCGATGTCCCAGTAGGGCCGCGTCGTGACCTGGCCCTGGGCATAGGTTAGAACGTGCCCGGGTGGAAGCTTTCGGATCTCCTGGTAGATCGTCTCGGGGGTGGGCACGTACGACGAAGCGACCACGTCCATGATGGCGGGAGGGTGGATCGTCCGCTGCGCGGGGACCGTCGCTACGTCCAGGGCGCGCATGCGCGACGCGAAGGCGAAGCCTCGCGCATCACCGCCGTACAGGAGCGGGTGGACGCGGAAACGGTCGGTCGCGAGAAGGAGGGTTTCGTCTCGGGAGTCCCAGATCGCCATCGCGAACTCCCCGTGCAGCTCGCGCAGGAATTCGGCTCCCGAGCGCGCGTATCGGTCGAGCAGCGCCTCCAACATCCCGGCCTCCGAGGCCGGCGCGTCCTCGTAGAGGTTCCCGTGGAAGGCGATGGCGAGGGTCCGGTCTCCCTGGCGCCGCTCGAGGAGCCCACCCTGAAATCCCGGGACATGGTGCACCCCGAGCGCCACCGGGCCGTCGAGGACGCGCGCTTCCGGTCTGCCGTCCCTGCCGAGCGCCCGGCTCATCGCCTCGATCGGGCCTTGGAGGCCCTCCCGGGGCCCGCGAATCACAAGGCCGCAGACGCCGCTCATACGCGTCTCGTCTCCGGATCAACGTACGCGCGGTGCCATTCCTCGAGCACCAGAAGGCACCAGATCCAGCCGCTGTAGTCGCGGCGGCCCTCGGCGTGGTAGGTCAGGATCTGATCCAGCACGCGGCGGTCGAAGTAGCCCCGCTGGAGCGCTTTCCGGTCGAGAAGCCGCTCCCGCGCGTGCTTTTTCAGATCCGAGCGGAACCAAGTTCCCCCCGGGATCGCGAAGCCCTGCTTTCTCTTCCCGAGGATCTCGCTCGGGAGATAGCGGCGGATCATCTTCCGGAAGAGGTACTTCGAGACACCGTCCCGGAGCTTCCACGAAGGAGGAAGGGTGGCCGCATAGCTCACGAGCAGGTGGTCCAGGAGCGGCGCGCGCGACTCCAGGCTGTGCGCCATGGTCGTGCGATCCACCTTGACGAGGATGTCGTCCGGAAGGTACCGGGTCGTGTCCAGGTACTGGAGGCGCGAGAGGCGGTCCAGCGACCGGAGCTTCGGCATATCCTCGAGCGCGGTGGCGCTTCCGCCTGCGTGGCGGGACGCGCTCAGCTCCGCGCGCCAAGCCGGTGAGTAGATCCGCTCGCGGATGTAGGGATAGATGCCCATCGATTCGGGCAAGGATTCGGGGTGCATGTTGCCGATCTCGTAGAGGCGGTTTCGGCCCGGCCAGCCGATGGGCAGAGCCGTGGCGACGGGCGCGATCACGCTCCGTCGCACGGCGCGCGGAATCCAGCGCCAGGCCCAGGGCTCCATCGCCTGCGGATACCGGTTGTACCCCGCGAAGAGCTCGTCCCCGCCGTCGCCCGAAAGGACCACCTTCACATCCTGCGCCGCCATTTTCGCGACGTACCAACTGGGGACGGCGGAGGAGTCTCCGAACGGCTCGTCCAGGTGCCAGACCAGGTCGGGCAGGATCTCGACGGCGTCGGCGCGCACCGAGTACTCGTGGTGGCGGGTTCCGAAGTGGCGGGCCACCGCGCGCGCGTCCTCGACCTCGGAGAAACCCTTCTCCTCGAAGCCGATCGTGTAAGTGCGCACCGGCTCGCTCGAGAGCCCCGCCATCATGGCGACGACGGCGCTGGAATCGAGGCCGCCGCTCAGGAAGGCGCCCACGGGAACATCGCTCACGAGCCGACGGCGAACGGACGCGCGAAAGAGCTCCTCGAGATGCTCCAGCGCCTCCTCCTCCGTCTCACGCGATCCGTTCGATCCGAAGCGGAGCTCCCAGTACGGGCTGGTGGTGACGCGGTCCCGCTCGTACCAGAGGTAGTGCCCCGGGAGCAGCTTGGTCACCCCGCGGAATATCGTCCGTGGCGCCGGCACGCAGGAATAGGTCAGGTACTCGTCGATCGCCGCGGGGTCCACGTCCCGAGGCACTTGGGGGTCCGCGAGAAGGGCCTTCATCTCCGAGGCGAATGCGAGATGGCCCGGACGGTGGTGGTAGAACAGGGGCTTCTTGCCGAGGCGGTCGCGCGCGATGAAGAGCGCCTGGCGGCGGGTGTCCCAGATCGCGAACGCGAACATGCCGTTCAGCTTCTGGAGCGAGTCCACGCCCCAGACCCGGTACGCGCTGAGGAGGACCTCGGTGTCCGAGCGCGTCCGGAAGGTCTCCCCCAGCGCCTCCAGCTCGGCCCTCACTTCCTGGAAATTGTAGATCTCGCCGTTGAAGACGATATGGTTCGCGCCGTCCGCGAGGGTCATGGGCTGATGGCCGCCCGGCGAGAGATCGATGATGGCGAGACGCCGATGGCCCAGACCAGCGGGCCCCAGGATCGCGATTCCTTCGTCGTCCGGTCCGCGGTGCCGGATGAGGTCCGTCATGCGGGCGATCATCTCCCGGGTCGGACCGTTTCCCTCGAAATCGACGATGCCCGCGATGCCGCACATTACCGCTTCCCCCGTGTGAGCAGGGCCTTGACCCGGCGCTTCGTCCAGCGGAGCGCTTGCCCGCCGCAATAGCGGACGAGGGCCGGCACGTGCTCCTGCGGGACGATCGTCAAGCGCCACGTCTCTCGGACGGCGGATGTCCAGCGTTCCTTGTACTCCTCGCGGCCGCGTAAGAAATCGAACTCCCGGGCCCCTCGGTCCACGGAATCCTCGATGGTATGGGCGAGCAGGGTGTACCCCGGCTTGTACTCTTCCCAGGCCGGGTCCGTATCGAACGCCGTCTGGTAAAAATACACCGTCTTTCCCCGCTGGAGCACGTAGTCGCACGCGACGGCCTTGCCTTGGTGCTCGAGCGTGTAGATCCGCATGAGGCCCTGGGAGCCGAGGGTCCCGGCCAGATGGTGATGGAAGGCCCGTATGGCCGGATCATGCAGGTTTCCGGTCAATCCGCGCGTGGCCCAACGCTTGGCGTGGAGCACGAAGAGCGTCTCCAGCGCGGGTCCGAGCGTCTCCGGGGTCTCCGCCAGGAGGTACCTGCAGCCGACGCCCTCGACGGCCTTGTTGGCCCGCTTGAGTCTCGAACGTTTCGAGCGGCCCAGCGAGTCGAAGTACTCTTCGCGGGTGGCGGCCAGCGGAAGATAGGGGCACCACTCCCCGGTGGAGACCCCGACGGCGCAGCGTGTGGCGCGCGCCTCCGCGCCCAGCGCGGCGAGGCCCACCGAATCCTCGAGGAGATCGCTCAG
>JBGPMB010000010.1:0-32811 GCA_041486775.1 Candidatus Eiseniibacteriota bacterium
ATCCTGCCCGGCATGCGCGGGGGTACTTATCCCGAAAACCCGTTCACGGACCTACGTGGCCGGGTATGTGATCTGGGGTATCGGTCGCGCCGGTCAGCTCCCTCTGGTGCTCCGGAGCGACTAGTCCCCGATCAACGCCTTCTCAAGTGTCGCGCCACCCGCTGCGCCGCGGTCTCCTGGGGCGCCGCCACGCTGTCCGGAGGCGATACCTCCTCGCCATCCAGTGAAGTCGAGAAACTCGGCAGCGTGGACGAGCTGGAGGAGTAGCCGGAGGAGGAGGCATCATCCGACGGACGAGCGGGCTGATTCGCGGGCCGCGCGGCCGGCTGGGTCGAAGAACGTTGCGCGTCTTCGGAGCCACGGGGCGAAGCGCTGGACTGTGAGGGCCCGTCCTGCCTCGTCGCGGAGATGGCGGTCTGCGAAGGCGCCGTTCCCACCCAGCGCACCGGGGCATCCTTGCGAGGTTCGGGTTTATGGCTCGCATGGGTAACCAAGGCCAGCAGAATCGCGCTCGCCGCGAGAGCGCCCATCGTGTATACCGCGCGTTTGTCGTTGGTTGCCATCCTCGTCTCCTCGCATGCTTTCTACGGTGCCGGGCCGTGCCTACCGGGTTCCTCGCCCTTCGGACGTATCGGCAGCCCCGGCCCCGGTCTTAACGTCCGGAGGCGTCTCGGATCTCGGACCTTCCTGCCGCTTGCGGTGGTATTCTTAGGTATGAAAGGGAGGCTAACCATGAAACGCATCTCGCTCCTGGCCGTAACCGGCCTCGTGTTATTCCTCTTCTCAGCCTCGGTAGCATCCGCCTTCGGCGTGAAGGACGTCCTGAAGATGAATCGGGACGGAATCCCCGACTCGCTCATGATCCTCAAGATCGAGAACAGCGGGAAGGCGTTCCACCTGAGCGCGGACGACCTGCACGCGTTGCATGAGGCGGGAGTGTCGGACGAGGTGGTCTCGGCCATGCTCCGGACCGAGGGACGTGATCGGGACTATGGCTACGGGGATACCTACTACTACCCCTACGCGCACCCGTATTACTCGTACCCGTACGGCCGCGTGTTCCTGGGATTCGGCTACCGCCACTACTACTCGCCGTACTACGGGGGCTACCGGACGCCTCGCTACCGTCCGTACTACTCCAATCCCTACGGCGGGAATTACGGGAATCAACGCTACCGCGGCTCCTACGGGAACAGGCTCCCCAGCACCCACGGAGGCGGCACGCAAACGCGCCACCGTTGAGCGCGGTGCGGCGCTCCTAGCCCTCTAGCGTCCGCGGTTGGTCGGGGTCTTCTCCCTCGTCTCCCTCGTGGGCTTCTCCCGAGCCGTGTTGTCCTTCTCGGGGCGCTCGGGGGGAGTCGTCTCTTTCGATCCCTTGTCCTCAGGCGGTGTGGGGCGCGCTGCGGGTCTTTCGCCCTCGGGGGCCGGCGCATGGCCGCCGCGCTGGCGGGCCCGATACTCGCTCTCGAGATCTCCCGGAGTGGAGCGAATGGTCGGGGGCGCGGGACGAGTCTCGGGCTTGTTGGGCTGAGGCTCCCGGGGCCGTTCGCGGGGTTGCTCCCGCGGTTTCGAGACGGGCGGTGGGGGCGACGGAGGCCGGCTCGGTCTGGTCTCCGGAACGTTTGTGGTTCCGCGACCCGGCGGCACGACGGGCGTGGGCGCCTTGCTCGGGACTTTGGCCGGCAGCCAACCACGCCCCACGTTCACCTTCCACTTCCCCTTGGTGTCACGCTGATAAACCTTTCCGTCCTTGCCCGCGAATACGTCGTTGGGCACCTGGATCGGTCGCGCGACGGGGGGCGCGATCCTGCCACGGGCGAATGTAGTGCCCGCGGTCCGGTCCACGCGCGTGATGTTTTCGGATCGATTGTAGACATTCATGGGGGTGCGATCCGCGATGCGGACGCGCGGACGGCCGGGTGGACGCGTTCGCAGGAGCGCCATGTCCCGCGCCACGAGCGGGCGGTGGTAGCCGCCCGGCCCGAACCACATCGGCCGGGCGCGATGCTGAGCCGTGTCGTGCGGCCCGCGCCAGCGCGAGCCGACCCGCAAGAACCCCGAGGCATAGCTGAAGCCGAAGCTCCACCGGCTCAACCACGGGTTGTAGCGCGCGTGGAACCCCCAGGTGCACGGCCGGGGGTAGTAATGATGCCGGCTCCGCCAGGACCGGTACCGGTAGCCCGTGCCGTACACCACCGTGCCGTAGTACGGATAGCAGCCGAGGTAACCCGGAAGGTACCCCACGTAGACCACGGTCGGCGTGTAGTCGTAGATGTCGACGTAGCGCACGTCGTACACGGGGCAGTTGGGCGGGATGTCCTCCACGCCCAGGGGCCGCGTGTCGCTCACGCTCCAGGGGCCGTCGGGATCATCCGAGATGTACCAGACTCCCTGATCGCAGGCGTAGTAGCGCCCGTCGGCGAGAATGACCTCCGCGTCGGTGTTGACGGCGTATTGCAGATTCGTGCCCTCGATGGCCGTAAACTGCGCGGGCCCGTCGTAGTCCACCTCGAAGCTCTTGTCGTCGCGTTGAATCGCGCTGGTTTGTGGGATTTCGGAATCCGCGATGGCGTCGTCGGCCTGGTCGGTGCCCGCGACGCTCGCCAGGATGTTGCCCTTGGGCGAGTCGGGCGGCACCTTCTGGAAGCTCTCGGGCAGCTGGTCGCCGCGCACGAACGTCCAGGGTCCCGCCGTCGAGGCCGCCCGATACCAGCGGCCCGCGAGCAGCACGTACAGCGCCTGCGAGCTCACCTCGCGCACCACGTCGCTCTCGGTGTTGGTGACGTAGAGCAGCTCGCCGTCCACCAGGGGCGCATACCGCGGCTCCCCGTCCGTCGAGATCAGCTCCGTCGGCTCGGTGGCGGTGAGCACCCGCGGCGGCGCGCCCACGGTCTGGTCATCTAAGGAAGTGTCGGGAGGCACGGCGGCGCGCACCACGGACGGCGGCCGGGAAATATCGGTCCAGGGGCCCAGAGGATTCCTGGCCGTATACCAGAGGCTCGCGCCGTTCAGGTAATAGCCGCGGTCATCGGGGTTGTAGACCACCGCGTACGGCGTGTTCACAACGCGCTGAACCCTGGAGCCCTCGATCGGCTCGAGCACCGGCTCTCCGTCATAGACGACGAGGATGGCGCGCTGCGAAGAGAAAATGATGCGGGGCGGGGCGTTGTCGAGCCCGGCGACGCTCTCCCGCTCCTTCTCGGTGGCGGCCAGCCCCGCCTGCAATTCGTCGAGGGATCCCGAGAGATCCCACGTGGCCGCCTCGGCCTCCACCAGGTGCTCGTAACGGCTCGCCTGGTCCGGGGTGACGCTGGGCAAGCGCACCTTGGTGACGTCGAAATTACGAGCCGTCACCGTGAGGCTGTCCCTGTCGATCTCGATTTGCTCCGTGAACCAGAGCACCCCGAAGGTCGGGCTCATGTCGCCGGTGCGTTTCAGGGAAAACGCGGCACGCCCGGTCAGCACGTCGCCGTTCAATTCCTCGGGCTGTGGCTGATAGATCACGAACGGGCCGCTGGGGGAGTCGAATTCACGCGGCCAGGGCGAGTCCTCCGCTCCGGCGTTGGAAGCGAATCCCGTTGCCACCACCAGGACGAGAGCCAGGAAAGGCCGAAGCGCTTGGGGCTTCAGACACGACCGGATCATGCGCGACGACGGCATTGGGGGGGCCTCCACGAGACGACGCAATCCCTGCACTGAACCCTCCGTGTTCTCTTATATCCTACACCTGATTGTCAGGCCGGTTGCTCAGCTACCTCGGCGAACACGAGCGGGAATCGGTACTTCCACCTAGAAGATTGTACTAGGTCCGGGCGCCGAACGATGAGACCTTGGGTCGACACTCATCCACCGGGGAACCAGTCACTTATGCGAAAACTCCGCATCGGAATCGTCGATCTCGTGGCCAGGGCCCCGACGACATCGCTCTACGCGCGCCTCATGCACGCGAATCTCGCCAGCATCATGCCTCAGGCCATCGCCGTGTGGTGCGAGGAGGAGGGGCACGAGGTTCATCTCGTCTGCTACACCGGGTTCGAGGACATCGCCGAGCTCGTTCCGCGCGACGTAGATCTACTCTTCATCACGGCCTTCACCCAGGCGGCCCAGCTCTCGTACGCCCTCAGCAATCAATTTCGCGGGAAGGGTGTCGTCACGGTGCTCGGGGGTCCGCACGCGCGGTGCTATCCCGACGACGCCCGGAAGTACTTCGACTACGTGCTGGGATTCACGGACAAGGAGACGCTCCGGTCCGTACTGCAAGATTGCACGCCGCAGCGGCCCATCGGGACCTATCTCAGCGCGAAGCGCCACCCCGAGACGCTGCCGGGGGTCCGGGAGCGGTGGAAGTTCATCGAGCCCATCATCGCGAAGGCGCCGACCATCAAGATCGTGCCGATGATCGGCAGCCTCGGCTGCCCGTACACGTGCAGCTTCTGCATCGATTCCACCGTGGAATACCAGCCGCTGGGCTTCGATCAGATCCGCGAGGACCTGCGCTTTCTCCGGACGAAGATCAAGCATCCGCGCGTGGCCTGGCATGACCCGAACTTCGGCGTCCGGTTCAATGACTACATGAACGTGATCGAGGAGGCCATACCGCCGGGGAGCATCGACTTCCTGGCCGAGAGCAGCCTCTCGCTCCTCTCCGAGCCGCACCTGGTGCGCATGAAGAAGAACGGGTTCAAGGCGATCCTTCCCGGGATCGAGTCGTGGTATTCCCTGGGGAACAAGGCGGGGACGGGCAGCGCCATGAAGGGCCAGGAGAAGGTGAAACAGGTTTCCAAGCACATCAACACGGTGCTCCGGTACATCCCGTACGTGCAGACCAACTTCGTGCTTGGGCTGGACGTCGACCAGGGAGCCGAGCCCTTCGAGCTGACGAAGCAGTTCGTGGACATGACCCCCGGGGCCTTCCCGGGATATTCCCTCCTGACCGCGTTCGGGCAGGCGGCTCCGTTGAACCTGGAATTGCAGCGGGACGGGCGCGTTCTGGGGTTCCCGTTCCACTTCCTGAACAACAATCACGCGATGAACGTGAAGCCCAAGAACTACGCGTGGCGGGAGTTCTACGACCACGTCATCGACCTCACGAGGTACTCCTTCTCGTGGCGGGCCATCTGGAACCGCTATCGGGCGATCGACGAGACCATCCCGCGCTGGATGAACGTCGTGCGCGCGATCTCGACCGAGGGATTTGGGCGGCTGAAGTACCACAGCACCGTGCGCCGTCTTCTCGACGAGGACGCTTCGTTCGGGAGGTATTTCGAGGGAGCCAGCGATTTGTTGCCCGAGTTCTACGTGAACCGGGTCAAGCGGGATCTCGGTCCGCACTGGGACTCCCTGCCCGAGGGAGCGCTTCGGCACGATCCCAACGCCTACCTGAACGCGAAGACCACCGTAACGCTCGCCCCCGCCCGGGTGGCGTAGCCCAGCCGCTTCCCGAAATCCGATCCCCGTGTAACGAGTCGAGGCGGCACCTCTCGGCGCCGCCTCGTTCGTTCTACGACCGGCTTGCGCCGAGCCGCTTATGCCTTGCGGACGTTTGCTGCCTGAAGGCCCTTCGGGCCCTGGACAACCTCGAACTCCAGGCGCTCGCCCTCGGCCAGGGTCTTGAAGCCCTCGCCGGAGATGGAAGAGTAATGAACGAATACGTCTTCTCCGCCTTCCTGCTGGATGAATCCGAAACCCTTCGACTCGTTAAACCACTTCACGGTTCCAACAGCCACTCTTTGCTCCTTGCGAACTGGGGCATTGCGCCCCTATTTGCCGAACCTTCCGGATCGGCTGACCCGGCCTCATTGGTCGGGTCTCCGGGAAGAAGACCCTCCCGGATACAAAAGAAGCCGCAGGCTGTTCCTCCTGCGGCAATGCATCGCATATCTGCGCTACGTACGACCGTCAGGCAACTACTTGAACGGAGTATCCACGGGATGGTGCGAGAAGTAAAGCTCTGTTTTATGATCCCTACGATTCCATGGGCTGGCGCGGCCCCACACGACGGAGGCTCTATATGAAGACGCGGAAGCTGGGACGACAGGGACTTACGGTATCGGCCATCGGGTTGGGGTGCATGGGAATGTCGGAGTTCTACGGGCCGACGGACGAAGCCGAATCCATCGCCACCATCCAGAGAGCGATCGACCTGGGCATCACGCTCTTCGACACGGCCGACATCTACGGCCCCTTCAAGAACGAGCTTCTCCTCGGGCGGGCCATCCAGGGCCGGCGCGACCGGATCGTGGTCGCCACCAAGTTCGGCAACATGCGAGGCCCGGACGGCTCCTTCCAGGGTGTGAACGGACGCCCCGAGTATGTGCGCTCCGCCTGTGAGGCGTCGCTTCAGCGCCTCGGCGTGACCACCATCGACCTCTACTATCAGCATCGCGTGGACCGGACCGTTCCCATCGAGGAGACGGTCGGCGCCATGGCGGATCTCGTCCGGGATGGAAAGGTCCGGTATCTGGGCCTGTCCGAGGCGTCCCCCGCGACGATCCGCCGCGCCCACAAGGTCCATCCCATCACCGCGCTCCAAACGGAGCTCTCGCTATGGACCCGCGATGCCGACGACGAGATTCTTCAGACCTGCCGCGAGCTGGGCATCGGATTCGTCGCGTACAGCCCCCTCGGCCGCGGATTTCTCTCGGGACGGTTCCGGAAGCTCGAGGATCTGCCTCCGGAGGATTTTCGCCGCAACCATCCCCGCTTCCAGGGCGAGAACTTCCAGAAGAATCTCGACCTGGTCTCGAAGGTGGAGGAGATCGCGCGCGAGAAGGGCTGCACGCCCTCCCAGCTCGCCCTCGCCTGGCTCCTCGCGCGGGGCGAAGACATCGTCCCGATCCCGGGCACGAAGCGCCGCCGGTTCCTCGAGGAGAATGTACGGGCTCTGGAGGTCGCGCTCACATCGGCCGATCTGGAGCGTATTGACGAGGTGGCGCCCCAGGGCGTCACGGCAGGGGACCGCTATCCCAAGGCGGGGATGCTCGCCGTCAACGGGTAGGGGGCATGAGGACGGGAGGAGCCGCGGGCGCATGATCCGACTCACCATACGGCGGGCCGAACCGGGCGAGCGGGACATCGCTCTCGTGGCGCCGCTCTTCGATTCGTACCGACAATTCTACGGCAAGGCCCCCGACGCGCAGGTCGCGGAGACCTTCATCCACGACCGCCTCCAGGCCAAGGAGAGCGTGATCTTCCTCGCGGAAGCCGGAGCGGAAGGCTCGAGGGAGCCGGTGGGCTTCGTGCAGCTCTACCCCTCGTTTTCTTCGGTGGCCCCGTGCCGGATCTGGGTGTTGAACGACCTCTTCGTTGTCCCGGACGCGCGCGGACAGGGAGTCGGGCGGGCGCTCATGGAGGCCGCTCGCCAGCACGCGATCCAGACCGGGGCGAAGAGGCTGACTCTGGAAACAATGGCCGAGAACCGGGCGGCCTGGTCTCTCTACGAGGGCCTGGGATACGTCCGGAACGGCGACTCGGTGAGGTTCTACACGCTGGAATTGGGCTGAACGGCCCCGCGAATGGGAAAGGGAAGGGACGTGATGAAGAAAATCCGGCTCACGACGGGATTGCTCTTGCTCGGGCTCACATTCGTATCGGCCGCCATCGGCTCGGGCGCGCCGCCCTTCAAGGTCTCGCACCGGATTCCCATCGGCGGGGAAGGCGGCTGGGACGCGTTGACGATCGACGCGCCGACCCACCGGCTCTTTGTCACCCACGCCACCCACGTCCAGGTGGTGGACGTGAAGACGGACAAGGTTGTGGGAGAGATCCCCGATACGCCGGGGCCCCACGGCGTGGCCCTGGCGCCGGATCTCGGCCGGGGCTTCACGAGCAACGGCCGGGACTCCTCGGTGACGGTGTTCGACCTCAAGACCCTCGCGATCCTGGGCAGGCTGAAGCTCGATGCCCGAAACCCCGATGCCATCGCATACGACCCGGTCTCGAAGCGGGTCTTCGTGTTCAATGGCGGAAGCTCGAGCGCGAGCGTGATCGACGCGAGCGCGGACACCCTCGTGGGCAGTGTGCCCCTCGCGGGGAAGCCCGAATTCGCGGCCGCGGACGGCGCGGGCCGGATGTACGTGAACCTCGAGGACTCGAGCGCGGTGGTGGCCCTCGATACCCGCACCCTTCAAGTCCTCCACCGCTGGCCGCTCGCACCCGGCGAGGAGCCGAGCGGCCTGGCGCTCGACCGGAAGCATCGCCGGCTGTTCGCGGGCTGCTCCAACGAGAAGCTGGTGGTGGTGGACGCGGACCAAGGCTCCGTGGTCGCGGTGCTGCCGATCGGCAAGAAGGTCGACGGCGTCGCGTTCGACGCGTCCCGTCAGCTCGTCTTCAGCTCCAACGGGGACGGCACGCTGACGGTGATCCACGAGGACGCGCCGGACCGGTTCACGGTGATCGAAACCGTTTCGACGCAGGACGGCGCGCGAACTCTGGCGCTCGACGAGACCAGCGGGACGGTGTACTTGCCCACCGCCGAGTTCGGTCCGTCCCCACCGCCCACCGCCGACCGGCCGCACCCTCGGGGGAGCGTGGTGCCGGGAACGTTCGTTATTCTGGAGGCGAAGCGGTAGGGTTCCGCCTCAGCTCCTCGAGGTGGATCACGATCGACTCGCTGGACTGGAGGAGGCGCGCCAGCGCCTCCTCCGTCGGCCGGACCGCGGGCGGGCGGCGCGGCCTGGGATCTTCCAGGAACGGCCAGAGCGGCTTCCGGATCTCCGGCGGCAACGCGCTCTCCAAGTATTCCAGCGCGGTGCCGCGGAGGAACGCATCGTTCACGTGGAGTCCGCGAAACGCGATCCGGAGGGGCTGCCGTGGCAGCACCAGCGCGAGCAACGTGAACACGTGCTCGAGGCTCTTGTCCGCGCGCGCGCGAATCACGTCGTCGACCACCGGCGACCACGACTCGTCGTCGAGCTGGTCCAATACCCGGCGTCCCTCCCATACCGCAGCGCCGGCGCTCACCTCGCGCAGGACCGCCTCATGGACGATGGGGGGCTCCACGTGGAGCGACGGGTCGATCTCGGTTAAGTGGCTCAGCCCTCGCCCGCACCGGTAGCGCACCTCGAAGCGGCGGTCGCCCAGGCCGTGCGAGAGTCCTTCCACCGCGCGCGCGTCCTTGTAGGTCGCGAGGACCAGCGGAATCCTGCGCCGGACCGCGAACTCCTCTCGCGGGTCGAGGAGGCCCGAGATGAGGGGCTCGATCACCACCACGCCGGACCGCCTCAGGCTTTCGATCGCGTCGCGGGCCACGTCGTCCCACGCGAGGAGGGGAATCACCTCCGGCACGAGCGCCGTCGCGATCGGATTCTCCCGGAGGGCGCGGCGAACCCGCTCGGGCTCGCGCGACCTCAGATCCTCGATCCGCTCCGCGTGGGGCGAGTCCGGCCGTCCCCTGGGGGCGGGCGCTTCCCGCCTTGGCCCCGGAAGGATTCGGCTCATCTCGAGGGGCTCGAGTGTCTTCAGCATGATGGACCGCGTGGTCGCGTCCCGCACCTCGGAGAGGTCCAGCTCGATGGCGCGCGAGCGTAGACCTCGCTCCAGGGCGCGGACGTACCCGCCGTGGAGCTGGACGGAGGCCACGACGGCCGCCACCGAAACCACGAGTGCCAGAGCCGTGAGGATGAGCGGCGCGTGGAACATCGAGATCGCCAGCACCCCCTGGGCGATTCCCGCCGCGATGAAATCGCCGACCCTCGCGGCCCCGACGTCGGCCAGGGGTTTCACGGCGCGCTTCTCGCGGGCCGAGACCGGCGTGAAGAGCACCTCGTAGCCGCCCCGAAAGAGCGAGTTGGAGAGCACCGACTCGGTCCCTCTCGCGATCGCCGCTGTGAGGAGCCCCGGAGCGATGAACGCGCCCGCCGAGGCCACCGCGACTCCGGCGGGAAGGACCGCGGCAGACCGGGCCGGCCCCAGCTTTCCGAGGGCGATCCGGCTCGCGATCGCCTGGACCAGCAGCGTGGCGACCGAGAGGACCGTGTAGAACACCGCGAAGAAACGGAGCAGCTCGCCCTCGTCGCGGAACGCCGACGTGGCGCGGCTCTTCAGCACGAAGTCCAGGAACCCTTCGCTGATCGTCACGAGAACGACGAGCGTCACCAGCCCTCGCAGGTACCCCGATCGGGCGACCGCTTGGAGCCCGGACCGCACGCCCTTCGACGGGTCCGCGGCGCGCTCCGGCGCCACGGGCCGCAGAGGGGCCGCCCCCAGCCGCACGCGCGCGACCGCCGCGGCGGAGACGAGGTGGAAGGCGGCGAGGATGGGGAGCATGGCGGTCGCGGGCAGCGTCTGTCCCACGCGCGCCGCGATCGCGCCGCCCATGGCGCCCCCCAGGGTTCCCCACACGGCGATGGACCCCAAGCGGAGTTTCGCGGTGCGGGGGTCGAAGCGCTCGTTGATCAACGACCAGAATCCCGAGATCAAGAGTCCGCCGAGCGAGCCGCAGTGGAGGTAGACGAGCACGGCGGCCGCTCGCAGGGACCAGAGCGCGATCACCCACTCGATGAGAAGGAGCCCCGCGCTCGCCGCGAAGGCGGCGGGAATCACGCGGGCGGGCCCCCAGACCGTGAGCGCCCGGGCGGAGAGGAAGGCGAAAGAAATGGCGACGAGGGAGGTCGCCATGATCATGGCCGGTAGCGCTCCGTAGCCGAAGCTGTGCAGGAACAAGGCGTCGCGGGTCGCTTTGGAGGCGACCTGGAACGCGATGCTCGCCGCGGCCGTGACCGTGGCGGCCAGGATGGCCGCGCGCGTATCGTCGGAGTCGGAAGTCATGCGGGCCAATATAACGCCTGATGGACGCTGCCCCATTCAGGGATTAGAGTTGCGATGGTCCGCTCCGCGCGACCGGACACCCCATGGACGATCTTCTCGACCAGACTTTTTCGCATTACAAGATCCTGAGCCTCCTCGGCGCCGGGGGCATGGGCCGGGTCTACCGCGCCCACGACGCTCGCCTGGACCGCGACCTGGCTTTGAAGATTCTTCCCTGCGACATGATGGCCGACGAAAACGCCAAAGCAAGACTCCTCGAGGAGGCGCGCACGGCGTCCTCGCTCAGCCATCCTCACATCGCCCATGTGTATGACGTGGGCGAGGATCGTGGGCACCTTTTCCTCGCCATGGAGCTCGTGCAGGGGAAGCCTCTCCGAGAGGTGATCCCGCGCGGGGGGCTGCCGCTTTCGCTGGTGTGCCGATACGGCGCGCAGATCGCGAGGGCGCTGGCCTTCGCGCACGAACGCGGGGTCGTCCACCGGGACTTGAAGAGCGCGAATGTCATGATCACACCCGAAGGGCGGGCGATGGTGCTCGACTTCGGGCTGGCCAAGCGTTTCCGGGAGACTCCGCAGGCCGATCGGAGGGACCCGGGCTTGACCGCGACCGGCATGATCCTGGGAACCCCCAATTACCTCCCACCAGAAATCCTGCTCGGAGGGAGCGCCGACGACCGGAGCGATATCTGGGCGCTGGGAGTGCTGCTCTACGAGATGGCCTCGGGCAAGCTCCCCTTCGACGGCTCCTCGATGGCGGAGCTGGCCGGCGCGATCGTCAACGAAAGCCCGAATCCCCTGAGCGCGCGCGTGCCGACCGGTCTCCAGCTGGTCATCGGCCGCTGTCTCGCGAAGGACCCGACCTCGCGGTACCGCTCGGCCAGCGAGGTCGAGGCCGCGCTTCAGGCGCTGGATCCTTCCGCGATCCACAAACCGGCCGGCGGCGTGCTGCGGCATCCCTGGGCGATGACGACGGGCGCCGTGGTGATCGCGGCGCTCGCCGTGGCGCTGGCGCTCCGCACCGGCGAGATCCAGAAGCGGATCGCGGGCGCGGCCGGCGCGGGCGACCGCCCCCACATTTCGTCGCTGGCCGTTCTCCCACTCGCCAATCTCTCCGGTGATCCCACCCAGGAGTATTTCGCGGATGGAATGACCGAGGAGCTGATCACCGATCTGGCGTCCATCCGTTCCCTCCGGGTGATCTCGCGGACTTCGGTCATGCCCTTCAAGGGATCGAAGAAATCACTGAAGGAGATCGCGAGCGCGCTGGACGTCGACGGGATCGTGGAAGGATCCGTGCTGCGGGCCGGCGACAAGGTGCGGATCACGGCACAGCTCATCCAGGCCGACCAGGACCGCCATCTGTGGGCCAAGAGTTACGAGCGCGACTTGAAGGACGTTCTCGGGCTGCAGAGCGAGGTGGCCCGGGACATCGCGAACGAGATCCAGCTCCAGCTCTCGCCACAGGAGTCCGCCCGCATGATGCGGCGGAAGGTCGTGAACCCCGAGGCGTACGAGCTGTATCTGCGGGGGCGATACGAGTGGAGCAAGGTCAGTCCGGAGGGTGTCCAGAAAGGGATCGAGTACTACCAGAAGGCGCTCGCGCTGGACCCGAACGATGCCCGGTACTTGAGCGGACTCGCCGACGCGTACCTGATTCAGACCCAGGTCCTCGAAACGCTGCCTCAGAGGGAGGGGATGGCTAAGGTCAAGGAATACGCTCGGCGCGCGCTCGCGCTCGATGATTCCTCGGCCGAAGCGCACACCTCGATGGCGGTGGCGACTCTATTCGGCGATTGGAACTGGTCCGAGGCGGAGCACCACGTCCAGCACGCGATCATGATCAACCCCGGCTACTCCACGGCTCACCTGGTCTACTCCGTCATTCTCGCCACGGCGGGCCGCATCAACGAAGCCATCGAGCAGGACGCGCTTGCGGCGAGTCTCGACCCGCTCTCGCTCATCGTGAACTGGAACGCATCCTCGACCCTCTTCTACGCCCGCCGCTACGACGATGCCTTGGCGCAGGTGAAACGGGCCATCGAGCTGGACCCGACCTCTGCGCTGCCGCGGGCCTCGCTCGGGCGCATCCTCGAGCAGATGGGCAACTACAAAACCGAGTTGGACATCATGGAGAACTATCTCCCCGAGAGCCAGGGAGGCAAGGCGGTCGTGGCGCAATTGAGGCGGGCATACGAGACAGGGGGCGTAAAGGGGTATTGGAGCCTGATGCTGCAGCTTCACAACCTGCACGGCCCCATGCATCGGGGCGACGCGATACGCTACGCGATGATCTACACCAAGCTCGGCGATCATCCCCGGGCCCTCACCGAGTTGGAGAAGGCCTTCGACGAGCACACGGGCGATATGATCTTCATCAACGTCGAGCCCTGCTTCGACCCGCTCCGCGGCGAACCTCGATTCAAGGCGCTCATCCGGCGGATTGGTCTCACGCCGCGCGCGTGACAAAAGTCACGCCGCCTGAACCCTCGAATTCCTTGACGTGCATGCGCTTATGCCGTATAATATGAAGTTCCGAACCTGGATGCGGCCCGCTCGAGCATGGGCCACCTGTTCTTCCGATTTCACGCCGCAGAGGGCCCCTTGACCCGGTCTTCCCGCCTTCCCCTCGCCATAGCGTTGCTCTCGGCCGTCTGCTTCCTGGTTCCGCGCGTCTCGAACGCACAGTCGGATCACGGGCAAGGCGATCATCGATACGCCAAGCTCCTGAATCCGAAGGCGGGCCCGGTCCAGGGCAAGAGCATCAACGCGGTGGGGACCGCGGTCGTGAACTTCAAGGACCTGGAATTCAAGCAGGAGCATTCGGGCAAGCCCAAGCCGCCGGTTCAGGCCCTGCTCTTCAACGAGGTGGAGGAGATCGACGAGCCGGCCGCCACGCCCGCGATCGGTCCACCGGAATCGCCGGTGTCATCGCAGGTGGTGTCTCCATCCCCGAGCCTGAGCTTCATGGGCCTCGACGACATCCCGATGGCCGACTCCAGCTTCATCATCATCCCGCCGGACTGCGGCGGAGCGGTGGGTCCCACCAAGGTCATGTCCGGGCTCAACAACAACTACCGGATCATGAACAAGGCGGACGGGTCGGTGGTCAGCACGGTGGGAACCGCGACGTTCTGGGCTCCCTCGGGGGAGACGGCGCTCCTCGGCTTGTCCGATCCGCGTACCCTCTACGACCCCTACAACAACCGCTGGATCACGGAGATGCAGACCACGACGCCAGGCGCGTCCGGCGGTGGGGACATCCTGGTCGGCGTGTCGCAGACCAGCGACCCCAGCGGGAATTGGAACCTGTATCGATTCGCCACTGGGTTCACCATCGATTTCCCGATCGTGGGCTTCAACAAGAACTGGATCACCGTCTCGATCAACAGGTACCTCAACAACGGGGCGTTCAATCGCGGCTACACGCTGGTCGTCAACTACCCGATGGCCCTGGCCGGGACGGGCGTGGGAGTGGTCTTCAACCAGGCGTCGGGCACGCACTTCTGCAGCGCGCCCTGCAATACCTACTCGGCCACCTCCGACACGATGTACGTGGTGACGCACCTGAGCAGCACCGGCGGCACCTACTCGCTGGACACGATCACGGGCACCGCGGCGGCGCCGGTCTACACGTCGGGCCTGGCTTTGACCCGGCCGGGCGGCGGCTGGGTCCAGCCGGGCGCGCAAGCACCGGGCTCGCAGCTCTTGCCTCAGTCGGCGCCCAACGCGGGGTCCAGCGTCTGCTCGCCGCCCTGCCTGATCGAAACCCAGGACTCGCAGATTCGATCCGCCCCCGTGTACCGCGGCGGATTCATCTACTACACCCAGACCATCGGGCTCCCTAACACGACGATGACCCACACCGCAGTGCAATGGACCAAGCTCAGCGCCCCGGGCGGCAGCTTCGTGGACGGCGGGCGCCTCGACGATCCCACCGCCACTGCGACCAACGGAGGAAAGTGGTACGCGGATCCCCACATCGCCGTGAACTCCCTGGGCGATTTCCTGATCGGGTATTCGCAGTTCTCCTCCGCGCAGCATCCGTCCGCGGGCTATTCCATGCACCTGGCCGGGGATGCCGCCGGCAGCCTCCGCGATCCTCTGATCTACAAGGTGGGCGAGGACTACTACCACAAGGACTTCGGATCGGGACGGAACCGCTGGGGTGATTTCAGCCAGGCGCAGGTGGACCCGGTGGACGACCAGACGCTCTGGACCGTCCAGGAGTACGCCAAGGCGCGCGTCAACACGAACGACGGCACCACCGGCTCGAACGGGAGCCGGTGGAGCACCTACTGGGCGAAGGTCGGCGGCGCCGCGCCGCCGCCCACGGTGACCATCGCGGCGGGTCCCAGTCAGAACGAAGGGAACTCGGGGCTCACGGCGTTCAACTTCACCGTGAATCTATCCGCGACCTCCACGCTGCCGGTGACGGTCAACTATCAGACCTCCGACGGCACGGCGACCGCGGGGAGCGATTATCAGGCCGCGACGAGCTCGATCATCATTGCCCCCGGCGCCACCAGCGGACCGATCACGGTGAACGTCGTCGGGGATACGACCGTCGAGCCCAACGAGACCTTCAGCGTCGCCTTGACCGGCGCGACCAATGGCGTGGTGGGGTCGCCCAGCTCGGCGGTCGGCACCATCCTGAACGACGACACCTACACCATCACCGCGTCCGCGGGAGCCCACGGCACGATCACCCCCAGCGGGGCGGTCAGCGTCGTCCCCGGGGCGAGCCAGGCCTTCACCATCGCGCCGGACGCCTGCTACCACGTGCTGGACGTGCTGGTGGACGGCTCCTCCGTCGGGGCGGTCACCTCGTTCAACTTCCCCAGCGTGGCCGCCAACCACACCATCGCCGCCACGTTCGCCATCAACACCTTCACCATCACCGCGTCCGCCGGCGCGGGCGGCTCGATCACCCCGAGCGGCGCGGTCATCGTGAATTGCGGATCGAGCCAGGGCTTCACCATCGCGCCGAACGCGGGCAACCTGATCGCGGACGTCATGGTGGACGGCTCTTCCGTGGGGGCGGTCGCCTCGTTCAACTTCCCCAACGTGACCGCCGCGCACACCATCAGCGCCACCTTCGCCCCGTCGAGCTTCACCATCACCGCTTCGGCGGGAGTGGGCGGCACGATCAACCCCAGCGGTGCCGTGATCGTGGCCTCGGGAGCGGACCAGGCATTCACCATCACCCCGGATCCCTGCTATCACATCGCCGACGTGCTCGCCGACGGCGGGTCCGTGGGCGCGGTGGGCACCTTCACGTTCACCGGCGTGACGGCGAACCACACCATCGCGGCCAGCTTCGCGCCGAACCAGCGCCTGTCGATCGGTGACGTGATCGCGGTGGAGGGGAACGCCGGCACCACCGACTTCAATTTCCCGGTACGGCTGACCGGGCCCTGCACCGCGCAGGTGGACGTGACCTGGCAGACCGCGGACAGCACCGCCACCGCCTCGGACTTGGACTACGTTGCCGATTCGACCACGGTGTCCTTCGCTCCGGGTACTACGACCGGGACGATCACGGTCCACGTGAACGGGGATCTGACCGTGGAAGACACCGAGGCCTTCCTGGTCCGTCTGTCCAACCCGGTGAATGCGGGGATCGACGACGGACAGGGGATCGGGACGATCTTGAACGACGACGGTCTGACCGCGGTCCAGGACCTTCCCCTCCATGACCTGTCGTTCACGGTCCAGGGAGGCAACCCGGCTGGAGACGGCGTGTCGTTCCGCCTCGGGCTCCCGGCGCCGACGCGCGCCGAGGTATCGGTCTACGACATCATGGGGCGCCGCGTCGCACAGCCCTTGAGCGAGTTCCTCCCGGCCGGCTACCGCACCGTGCGGTGGAATGTTCGCCGTGGCGCCGGCGCGGCGGGTTCCGGTGTCTATTTCGTGCGCTTCTCCGCGCAGGGCAAGACCCTGATCCGGAAGTTCGTCCTCCTCCGGTAGGGCCCGGGGCCCTCATATCTGCTATAATCAACGGATGCAAACGCACCTAAACCCCCTCGGACCGCATCCCAACCGCATGCTCCCGCGCCGATGTATTTGTAGTCCGCGGATCCGTTTCGCCTAGGCCGGTCCGGCCAGGCACGATCCGCCTCCCGATCATCCCAAGTTAACCAAACGTTCCCCATGGCGGCGCCCGCCGAGGCTGGACGCCAAGCCATCCGAGGAGATTTATACCGTGACCACACACCCATCCACCGAGTCGATTCTGTGACGCGATCAATCCTACGTCGGCGCGACCACGCCCTCCTTCGCGGCCGTCAGGCACGCGGCGCCACCTCGCTCCTCAACCTGATCGGCGGAACGCCGCTCCTCAAGCTGCGCCGCATCGGCTCGGAGCTTCGGGGCGCCGAGATCTACGCCAAGCTGGAGTGGAGGAACCCGGGCGGCTCGGTCAAGGACCGGGCGGCGCTGGCGATGGTCGAGCAGGCCGAGCAGAGCGGTGCTATCACACCGAAGCAGGCCATCCTCGACGCGACTTCGGGGAACACGGGGATCGCCTACGGGATGATCGGGGCGGTGAAGGGGTACCCGGTGACGCTCTGCATCCCGGCGAACGTGAGCTCCGAGCGCCTGCGCATCCTGCGCGCGTACGGCGTCGACTTGAGGCTCACCAGCCCGCAAGAGGGCTCGGACGGCGCGATCCTCGAGGCTCGCCGGATCGCTTCCCGGGAGGGAGATCGCTACTTCTACCCGGATCAATACTCGAATCCGGCCAACTGGCAGGCGCACTACCGGACGACCGGCGTCGAGATTCTGGACCAGACGGGTGGGCGCATCACGCACTTCGTGGCGGGTCTCGGAACCTCGGGCACGCTCATGGGCGTCGGACGCCGGCTCCGCGAGGAGGTGGCCCAGGTGCGGATCGTCGCTCTCGAGCCCGACTCGCCCTTCCATGGGCTCGAGGGGCTGAAGCACATGGAGTCCGCCCTCGTGCCCGCCATCTACGACCCCGCGTTCCCCGACGAGCGCCGGGCGGTTTCGACCGAGGCGGCCTATCGAATGGTGCGGCGGGTCGCGCGCGAGGAGGGACTCTTGATCGGCATCTCCTCGGGGGCGGCTCTTCACGGCGCGCTGGAAGTGGCGCGCGAGGCGCTGCGGAAGGGTGAGACGCCACGGGTCGTGACCATCTTCCCGGACGGGGGAGACCGATATCTGAGCGAGCGGTTCTGGGAGGAGCCTTGATCCGGGTGCCCCAAGACGTCGTGGAGGAGATCCGGGCGCAGGGCGCGGGATCGTATCCCGAGGAGTGCTGCGGAGCCCTCGTGGGCCGGGCGAGCGACGGGCTGAAGTCCGTTGTCCTCACCCGCCCCTTCGCGAACGGGAACCCCGATTCGCGCGAGCGCCGCTACTACGTGGGGCCGGACGCGTACCGCGAGGCCGAGACCTGGGCCAGGGCCCAGGGCCTCGACGTGGTGGGAATCTATCACTCGCATCCGGACCATCCGGCGCGGCCGTCGGAGTTCGACCGCGAGCACGCATGGCCCTGGTACTCGTACGTGATCCTGAGTGTGGAGCAAGGCAAGCCCGGCAGCATGACGTCGTGGGTGCTGGCGGACGAGCGCGACCGTTTCGACCCGGAGGAGCTGCAATGCCCGTGAAGATCCTGATCCCGACCCCGCTGCGAAGCTTCGTCGGCGGCTTGAGCGAAGTGGACGTCGAGGGCCAAACCGTCGGCGACGCGTTGCGGAGCCTCGTGGAGCGGCACGGGCAGCTCAAGAAACACCTCTACGCCGAGGACGGGAAGCTTCGCTCGTTCGTGAACGTGTACGTGAACGACGAGGACGTGCGCTACCTGAGCCAGGGCGAGACAAAGCTGGGCGAGAAAGACGTGGTGAGCATCGTGCCCTCGGTGGCCGGCGGAGTGGGTCCGTCCACGACGGCCTCTCCGCTTCCGCTCTCCGCCGAGGAGATTCGCCGCTACAGCAGGCACCTCATCATGCCGGAGGTTGGTCTCCAGGGTCAGGTGAAGCTCAAGAAGGCGAGCGTTCTCCTGATCGGCGCCGGCGGGCTCGGCTCGCCGCTCGCGCTCTACCTCGCGGCCGCCGGCGTGGGGAGAATCGGGATCGTCGACTTCGACGTGGTCGACGAATCCAATCTCCAGCGTCAGGTCATCCACGGCACCTCCGACGTCGGCCGGCCCAAGCTGGAATCCGCGCGCGCGCGTCTTCGCGAGGTGAATCCGCTCGTCAAGATCGAGACGCACGAGATGCGGCTCACGTCCGCGAACGCGCTCGATCTCTTCCGCGGTTACGACATCGTGGCCGACGGTACCGACAACTTCCCGACGCGCTATCTGGTGAACGACGCCTGCGTGCTCACCGGGAAGCCCAACGTCTACGGGAGCATCTTCCGCTTCGAGGGGCAGGCTTCGGTCTTCGCGACCGCGGATGGGCCCTGCTACCGTTGCCTCTATCCGGAGCCGCCTCCCGCCGGCCTCGTTCCTTCCTGCGCGGAAGGGGGCGTGCTCGGCGTGCTGCCGGGGATCGTGGGCTCCATCCAGGCGGCGGAGGTCATCAAGCTGATCCTCGGAGCCGGCCAACCGCTCGTAGGACGGTTGCTCCTCTTCGACGCGCTGGCGACGACGTTCCGGACGCTCAAGACCCGCAAGGATCCGAACTGCCCTCTGTGCGGGACGAATCCCACGATCAAGCATCTGATCGACTACGAGGCATTTTGTGGGATCGAGGCCGAGTGGGTGAACGCCGCGGCCGGAGAGTTCGAGATCGCGCCGGTGGACCTGAAGAAGAGGATCGATCGGGGCGAGGATCTGGTGCTCCTCGACGTTCGGGAGCCGCAAGAGTGGGAAATCTGCCGGCTCAACGGCGCAACCCTGATCCCCCTGGGCCGGCTGCCGTACGCGCTGGGCGAGCTGAGCACCGCGGACGAGATCGTGGCCTACTGCCGCATGGGCGGGCGGAGCCGCAAGGCGCTCCAGATCCTCCAGGAGGCGGGCTTCCGCAAGGTGCGGAACTTGACCGGGGGAATCAACGCCTGGGCCGAGACGGTGGACCCGTCCGTGCCCCGGTATTGAGGCTGGCCGCGGCCGGGCAGCCCTGGTAAACTCGGGGGTCCCGATGAACCTGCCCAGGCGGCTTCTGCTGCCGTTCCTCTGTGCCAGCCTTCTCGGCGCCCCGGCGTCGGCGTCTCCTCGAGTAGCGCCCTGGGGTGTCGATCTCGGATACCTCGATCAAGCCGCCGGCCCCGGCGACAATTTCTACGCCTTCGCCAACGGATCCTGGCTCAAGGCGGCCGAGATCCCGCCCGATCGCCAGGCGGCCGGAGTCGGTCTCGAGCTGAACAAGCTCAACGAGGAGCATCTCCGCTCCATCATCGCCGAGCTGCACACACGGACCGATCTCACCGCCGAAGAGCAGAAGCTTCGCGACTTCTACGACGCATTCGCCGATGAGCGCCAGATCGAGGCGAAGGGGCTTACGCCCGCGTCGGGCGACCTCGCGCGGATCGCCGCTCTGGCGACACTCGAGGACGTCGCGCGCGCGATGTCCACGCCCGCCTTTCCGGTCGGGGGCCCGTTCCGGTTGAGTATCGATGCGGACGACAAGGATCCGGACGCCTACATCGTGCGGCTGGGACAATCCGGGCTGGGCATGCCGGACCGCGACTACTACCTGCGCGAAGACCCGGGGATCGCGAAGACGCGCGAGGCGTACAAGAGCTACTTAGCTCAAATGCTCACCCTCGCGGGTGTGAAGGATGCGGTTCCGCGCGCGTCCGCCGTGTACGCCCTGGAGCACGACATCGCCGTGGCCTCGTGGCCCGCGGCGGACCGGCGCGACGCGGACAAGGTGTACAACCCGATGCCGCTTCCCAAGCTCGAAGCGCTTGCTCCCGGGTATCCCTGGGAAGCGGCCTTCCAGGCCGCCGGGATCCCTGCGCGCGGACCGGGAGGCGATCGCAAGGTCGTCGTATCGGAGGTTACCGCGTTCCCCGCGATCGCGAAGATCTTCGCGGCCGCTCCCGTACCGGTCTGGCGCGACTACATGACGATCCGCTATCTCCACGGCTTCGCTCCCTATCTGCCCAAGGCCATCGATGACGTGGATTTCGCGTTCCAGGGCACGGCGCTGCAGGGACGCGCCCAGCAGATGGATCGCCCCACGCGCGGAGCGCGTCTGCTCGACGGCCAGATGGGGGAAGCGCTGGGAAAGATCTACGTCCGGAGCTACTTCCCCCCGGAGGCGAAAGCCAGGGTGCGCGCCTTGGTCCAGAATCTGCTCCAGGCGTACGAGGAGGATCTCAAGACTCTCTCGTGGATGACGCCGGCGACACGAGCGAAGGCGCAGGAGAAGCTCCGTCATTTCACGGTGAAGGTGGGCTACCCCGATCAATGGCGCGATTACTCCGCCCTGGAGATCCGTCGCGACGATCTCCTGGGTGACGTCAAGAACGCCGTGACGTTCGAGTGGAACCGCGAGCTGAAGCGGATCGACCAGCCTGTGGACAAGACGGAGTGGGGGATGACGCCTCCAACCGTCAACGCCTACTACAACGAGCTCGCGAACGAGATCGTCTTCCCCGCGGGAATCTTGCAGCCACCGCAGTTCGATCCGGAGGCCGACGACGCCGTCAACTACGGCGGGATCGGCGCGGTCATCGGGCACGAGATCAGCCATGGGTTCGACGACCAGGGCTCGAAGTACGACGGCAACGGGGTGCTACGGAGCTGGTGGACGGAGGCGGACCGGAAGAACTTCGACGAGCGGACCGACGCCCTGGCGCGGCAATACGATTCGTACGAGCCCCTCTCGGGCCTCCACATCAACGGGAAGCTCACGCTGGGGGAGAACATCGCGGATCTGGCCGGCCTCGTGATCGCGAACAAGGCCTACCACATCTCCCTCAGCGGAAAGCCGGCGCCGGTGCTCGACGGGTACACCGGGGATCAGCGGTTCTTTCTCGCCTTCGCCCAGAGCTGGCGCGCGAAAGTGAAGGACGAGACCACCCGGCAACGGCTGCTCTCGAATCCGCACAGTCCTCCCGAGTACCGCGTCAACGGAGTCGTGCGGAACGTGGACAGCTGGTACTCGGCGTTTCCCAACGTGAGTTCCAAGGACAAGTACTACATCCCGCCGGAGCGGCGCGTGCATCTCTGGTAGAGAAGGCAGATCTGGCAATGGCACCCCGAACGAGCTCCTGGATTCGCAGCGCGTGGTTTGTCGCGAGCCTGGCCCTCGCCCCGTGCGGCGCGATGGCCCAAAACCCCGATCCCAGCGCCCTTCCCAAAGAGCACGCCCTCGGGTACGAATACATCTCACCGGCTCCCGGCTCGACCCAGATCCTCCCGGGCGCGGACGTCATCCTCCGCCCGGGCGGCATCGTGAATCCCGCCTCCGTGGTCCCCGGGCTTCTGCGCGTCCAAGGCTCCGAGTCCGGGATCCACGACGGGGATCTCCGGCTATCGGACGACGGCCGGACCTTGACGTTTGTGGCGGCGGCTCCGTTCGCGCCCGGAGAGCGGGTGCAGTGCGTCATCGGCCACGGACTCGAGACCGATACGATGGGATCCGTTTCCCCGGAGGAATTCTACTTCACGGTCGCGGGGCCGGAGCGAGAAGCGCTGGCACAGCTGCCGGCGCTCCTCGACGGCGATCTCCCGCCGTCGGGCGGCTCGGGGGGTGGGGGCTCGGTGCGGCTCGACAGCATTCCCAACCCGCCCCCGATAACCATACCGCCCGATTTCCCGCACATCACCGCGTCGGTGTTCGGGACTCCGACGCCGGGACGGCTGTTCCTGAGCAGCATCGACTTCTTCCGCCCCGCCGGCTCCTACCTCATGATTCTCGAGAACGACGGGACCCCGTTCTTTCTGCGGAAGCTCCCCGGTCTCGGCCTCGACTTCAAGCTGCAACCTGGCGGGCGCTTGACCTATTTCGACAACAGCGCGCGATGCTTCTACGCCCTGAACCCCCTGTACGCCGTCGTGGACAGCTTCCGCTGCGGGAACGGCTACGTCACCGACGGCCACGACCTCATACTCCTTCCCAACGGCCACGCGCTGCTCATGAGCTATGACCCGGAGTTCGTGGAACTGGACCCCGCGAAGACGGGGCTGGGGTTCGGGATCGCGATCGGGCTCATCATCCAGGAGCTGGATCAGGCGAGGAACGTGGTGTTCCAGTGGCGGAGCTGGGATCACTTCCAGATCTCGGACATGGTCGGGCGCAACTTCTCGGGCGGCGGGATCGACTACGTGCACGGGAACTCGCTCGACGTCGACCCGGATGGGAACATCATTCTGTCCTGCCGGAGCATGGACGAGGTGACCAAGATCAGCCGGACGACCGGCGAAATCCTCTGGAGGCTGGGCGGCAAGAACAACCAGTTCACGTTCACCAACGATCCCATCGCGTTTTCGCATCAGCACGCGGTCCGGTGGCTGCCGAACGGGCATCTCGTCCTCTTCGACAACGGCAACGCCGTCCATCCGTCCTTCTCGAGGGCCGTGGAATACGACCTCGACGAGACCCAGAAGACCGCGACGCTCGTCTGGCAGTACCGGCTCAGCCCGGACGTCTTCGCGCCCGCGTTCGGCTACGTCCAGCGGTTCCCGAACGGAAACACGCTGATCGCCTGGGGCGCCACGACGCCCACGTTGACGGAGGTCGCGCCCGACGGTTCCATCGTTTCCCAGCTGACGTTCGACACCGGCGTGGACACCTACCGCGCGTTTCGCTTCGAGTGGCCGCCCGTCGAGCCCGCCCTGGTCACCTACCAGCCCGCGACGATCAACAAGGGGAGCACCGGGGGGCCGCTGAAGGCGGTCCTGGAGCCAGCCGGCTCCGGTTTCACCGCGGCGGATATCCTGATCCCGACGGTTCGCCTCAACGGAACGGTGCGTCCCACCGCGGCGAACGTCGTCCCGGCCGACGCGAATCTGGACAGCATTCCCGACGTGACGGTTCAATTCCCGCGCGATGTTCTCGATCCCATGCTCACGATCGGGACGAATCGACTCGTGGTGAGCGGGTCCTTGCGGAACGGAGAAGTCTTTCGCGGAAGCGCGCTGGTGAAGGTCGTCACGAACTCCTCCAACCCGCTGCACGCCGGGTCGCTCCACATCGTGTCGCCCCCGGGCACCCTGCCGGTAGAGATCGCGGCCGGGGGTACGCCGGGCAAGGCCCGCACCCTGGCGGTCTATGACATCCAGGGCCGCCTGGTGAAGCGCTGGACCGTAGCGGCTGGAGGGCGTGCGACTTGGAACGGCATCGGGTCCAATGGGCGCCGAGCCGGCACCGGCATCTATCTCGTTCGGTCCGAAGACGGTTCGCCCGCGTCGGCCGTCAAGGTCGCGATCGTCCGGTAGCTCCGCGCGGGAACCCCCTTGACACCGCGGCTCCCGTCGCTCAAATTCACGCGGTCGTCCTCCCCCTCCCTCCCCGTTCGCTGACCGCCGGGAAAAACCCCACAGGACCTGATTCCGGTATCCCGACCGGGAGACCCCACCGGTCGATGTCCCCACGTTTCGCACTCGTGCCATCCATAGCCGGGAAGTTGTCGGGGGACTGCTCGGATGAGATCCACGCTCGGGCTCCTGAGCCTCGCCGCACTGTGGTTCTCCCTTTGCGGATTTCTACAGCTCGACCCGCCCTCGGGCGGTCGCACGGGTCCCCACCTCGTGTTTCGTAACGACGGCAAATTCGTCCACAACGTCGGACGGCTGCAGCTTCAGGTTTCCAACTACGGCGTGACCGGGAATCCCTTCTATGGGCGGATCTCGAACGTGCCGGGGGCGGAATGGCCTCCCGGATCGGGGAACGACTACATCTACGCCGCGGGCCTCTGGGTCGGGGCGCTGGACGCGAGCGGCCTCCCGCATGTCACGACCTCCATCGGCCGGAGCCGGTTCGATTTCGAGATGTCGCCCACCTTCACGCCGCGAAACCCGTGCGCGCCCCTCCCGCCCGACCGGATCGCCGACGTGCGCGAGTCCTATGAGGGGATCCCTGGAGGGAACCGGGTCATATCGGCCAGCGTGAACCCTGACGACGACGGGGACGGCCTGGTGGACGAGGACTTCCCGAACGGCGAGGACGACGACCGGGACGGACGGTGCGACGAGGACTACGCCGCCATCGGCCAGCAGATGCTGGCCGCAGAGTACTACGACGACACCGAGAATGTCCGCGCGGGGAGCCCGGAGCACGTGCCGCTCGGCATCAAGATCCAGCAGACCTCCTACGCCTGGTCGACGCCGGGTCAAACCGACTTCGTCGGCATGGACTACAAGATCATCAACCTGGGGGGCCGCACGCTGCGGAACGTGTACGTGGGGATCTTCGCGGATATGGATATCGGGAGCCGGGCCGTGAGTCAGACCTATTATCAGGACGACGAGGCGGGGCTCTTCGACTCCACGGTCACCTATTTGGGGCCAACGGGCGGGACCGTGAATCGGAGAATCCAGATGGGGTACATGTGGGACAACCCGGACGATCCGGCCCGCATCCAGGACGCCAAGGGAGGAGACGCGCCGGGGTATTTCGGGCTCATGTTCCTGAACCACACGACCGACCCCAGCGGGGTTTCGGCCCCGCGGCGCGTCGGTATCACCTCGTTCAAGTTCTTCTCCGGCGATGCGTCGTTCGCCGGCGGGGGAGATCCCGAGAATGACGCGCAACGCTACAGTCTCATGTCCGACCCCGCCTTGAATCCGGACGTGGTGGGGCAGATCATTTCGCAGAGGCCCCTCGACTACCGCTTCGTCATGGCCACCGGGCCCTTCCGCTCCATCCCGCCCGAGTCCTCGCTCACGGTTTCGGTGGCGTGGGTGATCGGATTGGGCCGGGGGCCCAGCCCCGGGGGCGGCAGCATGATCGACAACGCGATCCGGGCGCAGCAGGTCTTCGACGGCATCTACACGGACCTGGACGGCGACGGGCTCACGGGCATCTGCGGCAAGGAGACGTGTCTCCGGAACAGCGAGGACGGGGGGCGCGGATTCGCGTATCAGATCCCGGAGTCCTCGCTCTGCCGGCTCCGCTTCCACAGCGACGTCAATACCCTCCCTCAATTCGCGAACGTGCCTCCGTGGGAACTGGGAGCGCCGTGCGAGATCGCCCAGGGAGGAAAGTACGTGTGCCAGGACGCCCTGGGCGGAACCATCGGGAACGGGGCGCACTGCGCGAGCGAGGACACGCTCAACCTCCAGATCAACTCGACCGCCTGCACCTATGTGGACTTCGACTGCGACGTGAATACGGGGCAGGGCGGGCGGGAGCATCTGGTGAACTGGGTGGCGGCGGCGCCGCTGCCGGCTCCCTTCTACGCCGGCCAGAACGGGGATGGAGAGGTGCTCGATTTCCTCCGCCTCTACTCCAACCGCTCGGATTCGACGCGCACCTCGGCCTGGTTCTTCCCGGGAGATCGAAAGGTCACTCTGAAGTGGAACAACTTCGCCGAGCAGGTGCGGGACGCCCAGAAGGGGAACCTCAAGGAGTTCCTCGGGTATCGGATCTACCGCGCGGCGGGCTGGACGCGTCCGCTGGGGACGAACGGCCCTTCCCGCGACCTCTGGTCTCTGCTCGGGGAGTGGCGCGCGCAGCCCGGAAACACCGCAGCGAGGCCGCTCTCTCAGCTCGTGGATCCCGCGATCCCGTTCCTGACGATCACACCCGTGGAGGTGCGGTGGGACCCGAGCCTGCGCTCGGCGCGGGATGATTCCACCTACATCCAGGTCGACACGCTGTTCGCGGTGGGGCGGTACAGCTACGTCGACACCCACGTCCTGAACGGGTTCCCGTACTTCTACTCGATTGTTCCGATCTCGCTCGTGCCGGGGGACTCGGCGGGGGCGGACGTGGTTCTTCAGGGAAACCCGAGCGCCTCCAACGCCCAGGTCGTGTACCCGCGAGGTGCGTCGGGGAACGATCAGAGCCACGTGTTCGTCGTTCCCAATCCCTACAAGGGAGGGGCGCAGTGGGATCTGGTGCCGCAGGGGGACGATCCCTCCGGGACGAAGGTCACGTTCATGAACCTTCCCCGCACGCGGGGAACGGTCCACGTCTTCACGGTCGCGGGGGACCTCGTGAAGGACCTGCCCTTCGACGGCAGGCCCCCGACCGATCTGCAGTACGGCAAGGACCCGGTAACCCAGGGCCGGGGGTCGGTCCCCTGGAACCTGATCTCGCGGAATGGCCAGAAGATCGTCACCGGGATTTATCTCTACTCGGTGGACACCGAATTGGGGCATGAGGTGGGGAGGTTCATCGTGATACGATAGAGGGGTGTTCGGCCCCTCGCGCAACTTGCGGAGCCCGAATCAGTTGCATCCTGGCGTCCTTTTCCGGCCTCGGGGGTCCGCCGCTCCCTCAACTGCGCCGTAACCTGGATCGCGATTTGGCCGTATTCTTTTCAGGTCCCGGACACCCAAAACCCAAGAGTTCGGCTTCGAAGAGCCCGGAGGCGTTCCGCAATGAAACTGAAGCGCAAGCACGTATGGATCGGGGTCGCCGCCCTGGTGCTGATCGCCGCGGTGAGTGGCATGGCGCTCCGAGGCCGCGGCAACAAGACACCCGCGGTGCAGACTTCCAAGGCAGCCCGTCAGAAGATCGTTCAAAAGGTGAGCGCCACCGGCAAGATCCAGCCCAAGACGCAGGTCGAGATCAGCGCCGACGTGAGCGCCAAGATCACGAAACTCTCGGTCGTGGAGGGCCAGTGGGTCGAGAAGGGGGCCCTCCTCGTGGCGCTCGCGCGCGAGCGCTACCTGGCCGCCGTCGAGAGCGCCGAGGCGAGCGTCAGCTCCGCCGAAGCCAACGCGTCTCTGGTCAACGAGAACATGGTCCGGACCGAGAACGAGTACAAGCGGTCCAAGGAGCTCCTGGCGGGCAAGCTCGAATCGCAATCCGCCTTCGAGGCGAAGCAGGCGGAGTACAAAGTCGAGGTCGCGCGCCACAAGTCCGCGATGGACCAGGTCCAGCAGGCTCAGGCCGCCCTGAAGCAGGCGAAGGACGATCTCTCGAAGACAACCATCTACGCGCCCATGTCCGGGACGATCAGCGCCCTCAACAAGGAGCAGGGGGAGATCGCGCTCGGCTCGCAGTTTCAGAAGGACGTGATCCTGGTGGTCGCCGATCTCTCCGCCATGGAAGCCCAGGTCAACGTGGACGAGAACGACATCATGTCGGTGGCGGTCGGCCAGCCGGCCGAGATCGAGGTGGACGCCCTCCCGAACCAGAAGCTCAAGGGCGTCGTCTCCGAGATCGCCAGCAGCGCCAACTCCAGCGGGGCGGGCACCACCGAGCAGAAGACCGAGTTCGAGATCAAGATCACCATCGTGGATCCCCCCAAGTCGCTGCGGCCGGGCATGACGGCCAGCGCCGACATCGTCACGAAGACCAACGACAACGCCCTGAGCGTGCCGCTCCAGAGCGTGGCGGTGCGCACCGTGGATCAGCTGACGGTCAAGGGTGAGAAGCGGAAGGACGCGGAAGCGCGCTACAAGCCCGACAAGGACGGCTTCGTCGAGATCGTCTTCTGCATCGAGAACGGAAAGGCCGTCGCGAAACAGGTCCAGACCGGCATCCAGAGCGACGAGCTGATCGAGATCCTGGGCGGCCTCAAGGAGGGGGACGAAGTCGTGACCGGGAGCTACCGGGCCATCTCCAAGGATCTGGAGAACGGGGCCGTGGTGACCGTGGACAACACCAAGAAGGACATGGACCGTTCCAAGGCCGGAGGCATGCCGACCGGATGAACCTGTCGCTCAGCGTGAAGGAATCCTTCCAGATCGCCCTCCGCGCGATACGCGCCAACAAGGCGCGCGGCGCGCTCACGACCCTGGGGATCATCATCGGCATCGTGGCGGTGGTGGTCACCATGACCGCGGCGAACGGTCTCCAGAACCGCTTCCGCGAGAGCTTCTCGTCGGTGGGGACGGACGTGATCTACGTGTCGCGCATGCCCTGGGTGATCATGAACGACTTCTTCATGTACCGGAACCGTCCCAAACTCGACCTGCGCGAAGCCCGGCGGCTGGAGGACAAGCTGCGCGGCCGGGGCCTCGTCAATCCCACCATGAACGGCAACGAGGACGTGAAGTATCGCGACAAGACCATGGAGGGAGTGACCATCATCGGGACGACCGAGAAGCAGTCCCGGTTCTCCACCGCCCAGCCCCAGACCGGCCGGTTCCTTCTCCCCTTCGACGTCCTGTACCGGAAGAACGTGTGCGTCATCGGCACCGATGTCCGGGACGGCGTGTTCGGCACGGTCAACCCCCTGAACAAGTCCATGCGGATCGGTCGCACGGATTTCCGGGTCATCGGCGTGATGGAGAAGCAGGGGGGGAGCTTCCTGGGTGGGCCGAACTTCGACCGGCAAGTCTCCATTCCGATCACTTCCTACGTGAAAGCCTTCGGGGGCTCCCACGGCCGGCAGGACGTGAACATCGCCGTCAAGGCGCCCAGCCAGGAGGCGGTGCGCGATCTCGAATTCGAGACGATCGGCGAGATGCGGAAGATCCGCGAGCTGCGCCCCGCGCAGGCCGATGACTTCTCGATCAACAAACTCGACACCCTCGTGGGAGCCTTCAACAACACCATGGGCGTCGTCATCCTGGTCGGCCTGATCATCACGAGCATCTCGCTGTTCGTGGGCGCGGTTGGCGTGATGAACATCATGTTCGTCTCGGTGACCGAGCGCACGCGCGAGATCGGCGTTCGCAAGGCGATCGGCGCCACGCGGCGGAGCATCCTTCTCCAGTTCCTGTTCGAGTCGTCCTCGATCTGCCTCCTGGGCGGGGCCATCGGAATTCTAATCGCGACCATCGTGACCGCCATTCTCAACGCGGCCGTGATGCCGGCCAGCATCTCCCTGCCGATTCTCTTCATCGCCGTCGCCGTGTCCATCGGCGTTGGAGTCATGGCGGGGGTGTTTCCCGCCTACCGAGGCGCCACGCTGGATCCCATCGAGGCACTGCGCCATGAGTGACCGTGCGCGCCGGAGGGTTTGCCATGCGTTCGCTTGACACCCTGTTCATGTCGCTCGGCGCGATCCTCGGCAACAAGCTCCGCTCCACGCTCACGCTCGTGGGAATCGTGGCCGGCGTGGCCTCGATCATCGCCGTGATGACCGCGATCTCCGTGATCCAGGGCACTCTGGAGCGTGAGATGAGCGTGCTCGGCGCGCAGACCTTCCAGGTGCAGAAGTGGCCCGCGGGCGGGTTCCATTCGGATGCCGACCGACGGAAGGCGATGAAGCGTCCGGCCCTCACCCTCGAGAACGCGGAGGCCATCCGTCAGCATGTCGGGACGGTGGACCTCGTGGGATCGGAGATCTGGGATTTCGGCTTCGCCGCTCAGTACAAGGGCGTGACCACCAACCCGAACATCTCGATCTGCGGCGGCACCCCCGAGTATCCGCCCAACAACACGCACTACGTCGGTCTGGGAAGAAACATCTCCGAGATGGACGTGAAGGCCGGACGCAAAGTGGTGGTGATCGGCTACGCCATCGCCCAGAAGCTCTACCCGTTCACGGATCCCATCGGGAAGGACATTCGCGTCGACGGCCGGAAATATCAGGTGGTCGGGGTGTTCGACGAGAAGAAGTCGGCGTTCGGCGGAAACTTCGACAATTACGTGCTGATGCCGGTCTCGACGTTCGTGAGTACCTACGGGATCGTGGGAAAGGACGGGTTCCAGCGCTCCGTGAACATCACCGTGCGCGCGAAGACTCCGGCGCTGATCCAGGACGCGATCGAGGAGACGCGGCAGGTGCTCCGGCGCGATCGCGGTTTGAAGCCCGGCGAGGAGGACAACTTCGAGTTCTTCAACAGCCAGAGCCTGATCACCCAGTTCAACCAGATGAGCATGGGCGTGAAGCTCGCGGCCTTCGTGATCGGACTCATCGCGCTCGTCGTGGCGGGGATCGGAATCATGAACATCATGCTGGTCGCGGTCACCGAGCGGACCCGGGAGATCGGTATCCGGAAGGCGCTGGGTGCCAAGCGCGTGAGTATCCTGAGTCAGTTTCTGCTCGAGGCGGTCATCCTCTGCAACATCGGCGGGGTGATCGGGGTCGTGGTGGGATTTCTCCTGGGAAATCTCGTGGCGGTGTTCACCCACTTCGAGGTGAGCGTGCCCATGGAGTGGGCTGTCATCGGGCTCCTCTTCTGCTCGGCCGTGGGGATCGCCTTCGGCCTCCTTCCCGCCGTACGGGCCTCCCAGCTTCGTCCCATCGACGCCCTCCGGTACGAGTAGGGACTCGGCCGCCCCACCCGGCGTGGTACCTCCGTACCGCTGACGGGCAAGCGGTGGCGCGCCTAGTGTTCCGGGCACCCACGGCTCGGCGGCCTCTCATCGCCGTTCCCATGGAACAATCCCGGAGGCTCAACATGAAGACGTATCCGAAGCTGTTCGCCACGATCGTCCTGACGCTACTCCTCGCCTGGGCCCTGCCGTCCGCGGCGCAAGAACATGCGGCCAAGGCGCCCAAAGCGGCCGCCCCGGCGCCGGCCACGGTCGTGAATCCCAAGATTCCACGCTTGTCGGACATTGCCGGAGCCGAAGACCCCAAGTTCCTGGCCGACCTCAAGAAGGGCGGCTACGTGATTTTCTTCCGCCACGCGGCCACGGACTGGACGCAGCGGGACCGCTCGTACTCGGATTTCGAGAACCGGGAAGAGCAGCGAAACCTGAGCGAAGCCGGGAAGGCGGACGCGGCGGCGATCGGGAAGGCATTCACGGATCTGGGGATCCCGATCGACAGCGTTTTCGTGAGCCCCATGTGGCGTTGCCGGGACACGGCGCAACTCGCCTTCGGCCGTTACGAGAAGAGAATCGAGCTGTTCGGAAAAGTGCCGCCCTCGGGTCCTGAGGGTGTGGCGGTCATGGCGGAGAACCGGGCGAAGTACCGCGCCGAGAGGGTCCGGATGCTGAGCACGGCCCCGACGAAGGGAATGAATCGGGTCCTCGTGGGCCAGCAGGATCCCATGATTCCGATCATTCCGGGACTCCACCGCGACGAGCTCCGGGAAGGGGACGCGCTGGTGATCCTGCCGCTCGGCAAGGGCGGGTTCCGCATCGTCGCCCAGGTGACCCCCGCCGATTGGATGCGGCTCGCCGCGGCCGGCGCGAAATAGCCGGCCGCGCCGTTACAGCCCAGGGGAGCTCAGTGGCGATCGAAGTCCAGCGCCAGCTTGAGCTCCTCTTGGGCCTGGCCGATCAGGGCGACAGCCTTCGCCCGATGTCCACCGAAGTCCCGCGCGGCCCGCTGCAGATGAACCTTGGCGCTCATGAGATCGCGCTGGGCAGCCCGGATCTCCGGATGGCGCTCCGCGGTCCATCCCGAAGACGCGAGGGCGAAAGTGAGCCCCACCAGGGCCGTCCCGACCAGAATGCCGATGTGACGCCGAGTCATGATTCCTCCTCTGGCTAAGATTGGAATTCGGGCACCGCAACCCCCGGCGGACCTATACCGCGGCTCCGGGTTGAAGTAGAGTACCGGCGCAGTCCGCCACCCGGGAGGAGCTACCGTGTCCGACGATCCCCTCGAAGAGATACGCCGGCTCCGGGAAACGGTGACCCGGATCGAAAACCGCCTCGAGGCGCTCGAACGGCTGGCGGCCTCCCGACCGGCGGCCCCGACTCGTCCTCCCGCGCCGACGGCCGCGCCACCGCTGCCGCCACCCGCACCTGCCCCGCCTTCACCCGCGCCCGCGCCCCGCGAGAACCTCGAGCTCCAGATCGGCCGCTACTGGCTGAACCGGATCGGCATCCTGAGTCTCGTCCTGGGCACGGCGTTCTTCCTCGTCTACTCCTTCCAGTACCTGGGGCCCGTCGCGAAGCTGGCGATGGGGTACGCGGTAGGCGCCGGCCTCCTCTTCCTCGGAATGCGCCTGGAGCGGAAGGCGGGGCTTGAGTGGTACGGACGCGGGCTCATGGGCGGCGGCTGGGCGGTGGTCTACTTCACGACGTACGCGATGTACCACGTTCCCGAGACCAAGATCCTGAGCAGCGCGCCGCTCGACCTGGTCCTTCTCCTGGCGGTGGCCGCGGGC
>JBGPMB010000011.1:0-31646 GCA_041486775.1 Candidatus Eiseniibacteriota bacterium
CAGGAGTGGAGTTGCCCGCTGGATGATCTCGTTCGCATCAAGGGTCTTGGTCATGGGAGTCGTACTCCTTCTGGCCTGGGGTATGCGGTTGACACTTCGATCGAGGTGCCCCACGAGCCACCGCGCCGATCACGAGAGACACCCATCCGGCTCCCCACTCGGCGCGGCGGCATTCCGGGGTCTGCCCCCCCACGGGCGCTGGACCCTAGAAATCAACGATGGAAGCGACCTCGAGGTTGTTCTCGACGTCCGACACGCCGGGCGCCGACCAGGCGGCCCGGCCGGCCTGGAACTTCTCGTCCATGGAACGAACCGAGCCGTGCAAGGTCACCCGCCCATTATGGGTATCCACGCCGATTCGATTCGCATCGAGCACCGCGCTCCGCTCCAGGGCGGCGCGTATCTTGCCCTTCACGTCCGCGGGAGAAACCTGCGGCTTGATCGTGATCTCGTTGGAGATGCCTGTCACGCCCAGGAGATGGCGCACGCCCTCTTCCGCCGCCGTCTTCTGATACTGCCATTGCACGTCGCCCTTCAGCGTGACCCATCCCCGGTCCACGGCGACTTTGACGTGACCCCGCGGGAGGAACACGTGCCACTGCAGGGCGTTCACCGCCGCGGCGGCGATGTCGGCATCCGTGCGAGTGTTGCCGCGGGGCAGCCTGATCGCGATATCGTTCGCCACGGCTCTGACGCCGAGGACGCGCTGAGCCGCGCGTTCCGCGGCCGATTTCTCCGCGTACGAGTCCACGGCACCGGCCAAGGTCACGATCCCGTCCTTGACGATGACGCCGATATCCGCCTCGTTGATGCTCGGCTCCCACTTCAATTCATCCATTACCTCGTTCTTGAGATCCACCGCGATCTTCGACTTCGTGTCCGTCTTCATGGCTCTTCCTCCTCCTCCTGCGCTCTTGTCCGCGACATACACTCGTGACCTTGCAGAGACCCGTTTATGGATCTATAGCGCAGGAAACGTGCCCCTCGCGCCCAGGAGCGCGCATGTCTCCGAGGTTCTCTTCTGGACGCACGTTAGGAGGTCGCGCGCCGATGGCCGATCCGCGGGGCGGGCTCGAGATGCTGACAAGTTGACAGGGTTTCCCCTTCGCCGTCAGGGGAGGGGCGGCGTCCTACTCCGCCCGCAGGGCCTCCACCGGATTGAGCCGGGAGGCCTGCACCGCGGGGGCAACCCCGGCGAGGACGCCGACCGATACGGCCATGGCGAGCGCCGCGACGATGATCCCGGGGGGGGTGTGGGTCGATAGTCCGGGCACGATGCGGGAGAGGGCGGCCGCCACTCCGATTCCGAACAGGAGCCCCGCCGCGCCGCCGGCGACCGCGGTGAGCGCGGCTTCGCAGAGATACCAGGTCAGTACTTGAAGCCGCGTTCCTCCCAGGGCCTTCACGAGCCCGATCTCCTGGGTGCGTTCCCGGACGACGATCCAGAGAATCGTGAGGATCCCGATCGCGCCGACCAGGAGGCTGATTGCCGCGATCGCGGTCACAGTCAGGGTGAGCACACGCATGATGCCGTCCACCATCCGCATCGTGTCCTTCTGCGATACGATCGTGACGTCCTCCTCTCCTCGGTGCCGGTCGATCATGGCGCGCCTCGAGCGCTCGGCGACGGAATCCACCCCGGCTGTCGTGGCGGCGAGGAGGTTCACCTCGGACAGCTCGCTCCGATTGAACAGCCGGAGCGCGTTCATCACCGGTATGTATGCGGTGTCGTCCATGTCGAATCCCAGGAGCGTTCCCTTCGCTTCCATGACCCCGATGACGCGATACCGGGCCGTTCCGATGCGGACGACAGCCCCGAGCGCGTTCTCGCCGCCGAACAGCTCCCGCTTCAGCCGGGGTCCGAGCACGACGACCGGCGAGCTCCGGTCCCAGTCCATGTCGGGAAGAAAGCTGCCCGACGCCACGCCCATGGACCAGACCCGCGGCATCTGGGCCGTGACGCCGAAGACGAAGACGCTCCGCCCGCGGTCCCCGTGCTCCACGAGCGCGGTGCCCTCCGTCACAGGGGTCGCCGAGGCCACCCCCGGGAGCCGCCGCAGCACCCGCGCGTCGTCGAGCGTGAGCTTTCGCGCGCTCCCGCCCATCGCGCCGGGAATTCCCCCCGTCGAGACCTTGCCCGGGTGCACCCCCACGATATTGGTGCCGAACATGCTGAACTGGTCCAGGACGTAGCGGCGGGCTCCCTCGCCGATCGAGGAGAGGAGCACGACTGCCGCCACGCCGACCCCGACCGCCAGGGCGGACAGACCGTAACGAAGCCGGTGCGCGCCTAACGCCTCGATGGAGAGGCTGAAGACGTCGCGCGGCTTCATCGCCTCCCCCGCAGGGACTCCGCCGCGGGGAGGCGGGCGGCCCGGCGCGCCGGGATCATTCCGAACAACGCTCCGGCGCACAGCGCAAAAATCAAGATGGCTGCCGCCCAGAACGGGTTCGGCGCGAGCGGGAGCTCCCGCCAGATTCGCGAGGCGGCCTGCAGGAGGAGGGTCCCCAGAAGGAGGCCGCACACGGCGCCCGCGCCCGAAAGGAGGAGGGCCTCCGCCAGGAACAGGGACAGAATCTGCCTTGCTTGCCCGCCGAGCGCTTTCAGGAGCCCGATCTCGCGCCCCCGCTCCGAGACCGAGACGAGCATGACGTTCATGATCCCGATGCCTGCCACCGCGAGCGAAATGGCCGCGATCGCGGCGAGCGCCAGCGTGAGCGCGTTGATGATGGAACGGAAACTCTGGAGCATCGCGTCCTGCGTGACGAGCGTGAAGTCTTCCGCCTTGTGCCGTTCGACGAGGATGGCGCGCACCTGGCGGATCGTGGCGGGAATCGAAGCTTCGTCGGGCGCCTGGATCATGATCCGGTGCAGGCTCGATTGGTTGAAGAGACGCATGCCCGCGGCGACCGGGACGAGCGCGAGATCATCGAAATCGATCCCGAGCGATTGTCCCTTCGCCTCGAGCACTCCGATCACGCGGAACCGCGCGTCGGCGAGGCGGAGACTCCGTCCCAGCGGGTTTTCGGAGCCGAAGAGCTCGTGCCGGAGCTTCGATCCCAGCACCACGACCGGCTCCCCCCGGCGAGGATCGCCCGCCGGAAGGAACTGTCCGGCGGAGAGCGAGAGATGTCGAACCTTCGCGTAGGCGCTCGTCGTGCCCATCACGTAGACGTCACGGTGGCGTTGTTCGTACTCGGCGGGCGCGGCCCCGAGCGAAAACGGAGTGACCTCCCGCACCGCGCGGGCGCGTCGGCGGATGTCTTCCGCGTCCCCGAGCGTGAGATCCCGGGTTCCACCCAAGGCCGCGGCCCCGAATCCCGAGGTCTCGACGCGGCCCGGAACCACGACGACCAGGTTGGTTCCCATGGCGGCGAACTGGTCGATGACGTAATGCTTGGCGGCGTCACCGAGCGCCGTGAGGAGAAGGACCGCCGTGGCGCCTATGGCGACCGCGAGCAGGGAGAGCCCGGTACGAAGCCGGTGCCGCCGGAGCGCCTCGCCGGCGAGCGAGACGATGTCGGAGGCTCTCATGGTGGCGCGGGGGCCGCCGGGTAAGCGGCCTGCGCGGGGGGCGCGTCGGAGAGGAGCCGGCCGTCGCGCATGTAGAGGAGCCGCCCCGCGTGAGCGGCGATCCTCGGATCGTGGGTGACCAGGACGATGGTGAGCCCGGTCCGGTTCAGCGCTTCGATCAGCGTGATGATCTCCTCGCCGGTCTTGCTGTCCAGGTTCCCGGTGGGCTCGTCGGCGAGGAGGATGCTCGGGCGCTCCACCATGGCGCGAGCGATCGCGACCCGCTGACATTCGCCGCCGGAGAGCTGGTCGGGACGGTGCTCCGCGCGAGGCCCCATCCCCAGAGGCTCGAGCGCCGCCTTCGCGCGCTCCCGCCGCTCCTTGGGATCGACGCCCGCGAGAATCAGGGGAAGCTCCACGTTGCGGAGCGCGGTCATGCGCGGGACCAGATGGTAGGACTGGAAGATGAACCCGATCTTCTTCTGGCGAATCTCGGCGAGGCGCTTCTCGGAGAGGGCCTGAACCTCCTCACCGTCGAGGCGATAGACGCCCGACGTGGGCGGATCGAGGCATCCGATGACGTTGAGAAGGGTCGATTTTCCCGAGCCGGAAGGACCCATCAGCGCGATGAAATCGCCCTGGTGGATGTGCAGCGAAACCCCGTCCAGCGCGCGCACCTCAGTCTCCCCCACCCGATAGAGCCTCGAGACGTTTTCGAGCTGGATCAGCTCGGGTTTCGCGGAGAGATGCCCCGCCTCGGACGCGGCGTTCACGGTCCGCTCGGACGCGCCCGGACCGGCACACTCTCTTTCAATCCCGGCCGGTCCAGGCTGGTGATGACGCGCTCCCCTTCCCGGAGTCCCGAGAGGATCTCGCTCCACTCCCAGCTCCGGAGCCCGACTTTCACGGAGCGGGAGACGGCGCGTCCCTTCTCGATCGCGAATACCCGCTGACCGTCGATGACCGCGAACGTGGGCACGCGGAGCACTTTCTCGCGGCGCTCGAGCACGACCTCCACGTCGGTGGTCATACCCGGCTTGGGGCGGGGCTTCGTGGAATCCGCCGGCAGATCGGATTCGATCTCCTGGGTCCGATTCTGTTCCTTCGCCTCTTCGACCACCGGGGAAATTCGCGAGAGCCGGGAAGGCCAGACGACGCCTGGATACGTATCGACCGTGATGCGAACCGGCATCCCGACCTCGAGGCGCCCGGCATCGCGTTCATCGATCGGCGCGCTCGCGTAGAGATCGCTGAGGCTGACCAGCTCGAGCAGGGGCTGCCCGGGAGAGACCCCCTCGCCCACCTCGACCAGCCGGTGCGCGATCGTCCCGTCGTAGGGGGCGCGGATTTCCACGTGCGTGAGATCATCCTCGGCGAGACGGATGGCGGATTCGGCGCTGCGGAGCCGCGCTTCCGCGGCGCCCGCCTCGGCCTGCGCGCGTTCCGACTGCTCCCGGACCTCGTCGAGCTGCGCCTGCGACGCGAGCCCGCGCGCCTTGAGCGACGTGGTCCGGTCCAGGGTCTTCCGTGCCAGGCCCACCGCGGAGCGCGCGCCCACGAGGGTCGCGCGCTGCACGTCCGCGTTCCGGCGGGCCGCGAGCAGACGGGTCTTCTCGGTCGTGGACTCGAGACGTAGGAGGAGATCGCCGGCCTTCACTCGGGATCCTTCGCGATAGGGGATCTCCGCGACGCGGCCGATCGCCTCGACCCCCAGCCGCGCACGCTCCCGGGCCTTCACTGTCCCGGCCTCGGAATTGACGACGACGTCCTCGACCGGCCCGAACCCGGCGGAGGCTGCCTCGACATCGATGGCGTGCTCGCGGAACAGCGTGGCACGGATCAGGGTTCCGGCGCCGAGGAGCGCAACCGCGAGGAGTACGAGGCGCACCGGCCGCTTCACGCGGGTTCGGCCCCGAACCGAATGCCGCCACCCTGGAGATCGTGTCCCTTCACGAGGCGGAACCTATCACGATCAGCGCCCCGGACCCGAGTTCAGAAGTCGAGGAAGAAACGCGCGTGCCAGCCTCCATCGCCGGGCTCGAGGGTGAACGGATGGACCGCGACCCCCCTCACGTCGGCGCGCTGGACCGTGCGTCCCGGGACGATGCGACCTCCGTGGAGTCTGGCGGCCAGGCGATACGGTCCGGCGCCGGTCACCTGGACGCTGGTCCGGACATAAACCTCGCCGTCTCGGTCCCTCAAGTAGATCAACTCGGAGAGCCAATCGAAGAGAAGGTGACCCGGGGTCGGAGCCACGAGGACAATGTGCTGGGCGATCGATTCGGGAACGGTCGCGGGGTCCACGGTCGCCTCGGCAAGAGCGCGGGCGGCGGCCTCGAACACACCGGCCAGGCTCGGCGCCGAGAGGTCGGTGGAGCAGCCGGCGAGGGCGGTCTTGTGTCCCTCGTGTCCCGCGTCGCGATGGTGGACTTTCATGGCCTCGCCTTGGCCCCCTGCTGGGCGGCCGCGCTCGGATTCCTCCAGGCTGCCGGAGGATCCCAGACCGCCTCGAGGCTTCCTTCCGGTGTCGTCCAGGTGAAACGTGTCCGGCCACCGAAAGCCTTCTCCAGCTCGCGGCCGATTCGGTGCGCCAGCTTCTGCGACGTCGTGAGGATTTCAAAGCCCGAGCGCGTGTGCTCGATGCGCACCGTGCGGCGCTCGGGCTGGGTGTAGCCCGCGCGCTGCTCCACGTTGCGCACGCGCCGCCGGATCGCCGCTTCCTGGGCAGGACCGAGCGGTCCGGTCGTGCTCACGCGACCGAAATACTCGGCATCCGCAACCTGCGTGCATGCGGGACAAACAGTCCACGTCACTCCGATCGGGGAGGTCCGCCGCGTGCGCTCGCCGGCCCGCCAGGTTTTCCTGCGATAGACCGCGCCGCACCGTTCGCACATGGTGGGCTCCCCCGAAACGTGGGTGCGCTTGATTACGGGCTCCCGGTCCGGGCCCGCACCGCGCGGCGCCGCGTGCATGGCCGTCGAGCGAGGTCTGAGACGAATCGTTCTGGTTTTCATGGGTCCGACCTCCGTGAAGATCCGAGTTCCGAGCATCAGGCCACTCGAGAATGAGACTGCATCCTCCGTGCCACGCGGCAAACGTCGTATCGGCCGCCGTGGAGCGCTTACCGCATCGCGCGGCAATGCCATTCTGTCAGTGAGCCTGCCGGAGCGGCGCCGGAACGGGGCCCTCCGAAGCGGCATGCAGCAGGTCCGATACGGTCGTCCCCCGCCATCCGCTCCGCGCTGCCTCCGACAAGATGGTCTCCAACGCTTCCACCGTCTGGCTGCGATCCGCGGGTCCCAGCGGGCTCCCGTCGTGCAGGATCAGGATGGATCCCGCGCGGAGCCGCCACAGCACGCGCCGCACGATCCGAGCGACGCCCGGCCGCTGTGGGTCCTCCGGGTACACGTCGCCGAGCACAGGCTCGTATCCGAGCTTTCTCACGAATCGCGCCTGGCCGGGGGACATGAAGCCGAACGGAGGCCGGTAGAAGAGCGGCCGCACGCCGGTCGCCGCCTCGATCGCCGCCGCGCCACGACCCACCTCCGCGCGAATACCTCCGGGGAGGAGAAAAGGCAGAGGCCAGTGCGTGTCTCCGTGCACCGCGGCCTCATGCCCTTCGGAAACCACGCGCCGCACCAGATCCCCATGTCGGCGGATGTTGTCTCCGAGCATGAAAAATGTTCCCCGGGCGCCGTGGCGCGCGAGGAGATCCAGAATGGCGCCGGTGGCGCGCGGGTTGGGGCCGTCGTCGAAGGTGAGCGCGAACCGATCCGCCACGTTCTCGACGCGGCACAACAGGTGCCCGCGCGCCCATCCCGAGAATTGCCGTGTGTGGAGGAGGGTCATGCCAGGAGAGCCAGCGCCCGGGCGCGGAGGATTTCCCGCTCGCGACGCGCCCGGCCCACGAATCTCCCGTGGCGGCGCGAGATCCACGCGAGCCGGCAGCGCTCGTATTCCGATCGCGCCCTCGGAGCGAATCCCAGGGCGAACACGCCGAGCAGCGCGGAGAGGAGTGCCAAGGCGGGGACCCACACGGGATGCACCCGAGTCCCGACGAGAAGAAGAGTGATGCCCGCGCCGTAGGCAAGAACGAGGAAGAAGAACCCCGATGCGATTCTCGCGAACGCGACCCGGCTCGGGTCGGAAGCGTAGCGCCGCGTCGCCGCATGAGTCAGCATCGCGGGCAGGACGTGAATCGCGAGCCCGGCCAACGCCGGGACAGAGCCCGCCACGAGCGCGAGCACGGCACCGCGGCGCTCGGTCCGCGACCGGGCCGCGAGAGCGGACTCGGAGACGCCGAGGACCCGGCGCATCCGCTCGAACACTCGGGCGCAGCGCTGAAGTCGAGCGAACTTCTCGGGCTGGTTCCACCGCTCATCGGCGAGGGATCGCGCGAGCCGCCTCGCCCGTTCCAGCTCCAGCGATCCCGCCCCACCCGCCGCGATGGGCTCGAGCGCCGAGAAGACCCCGGCCTCGGGGCGATCCATTCCCTCGAGCCCGAGTCCACGCATCGCCTCGGCCATGCGATCGGTCAGGCGGCCCGCTGCTTCTTCCGGGTCGGCAGTGCCGGACGCGCGCAACGCCGCGGCAGGGATGGCCTTCCCCACCTGGACCGTGACGTCGCTTCGAAAGGCCGTTCGGTCGGAGTAATAGATGCCGACCGGCACGAGCGCGAAGGTTCCCCGGTTCTCGCGGCGCTCGGCGTAGGACAACGCGAGCCGCGCCGCGCCGTGCTTGAGCGGCAATAGACCGCGATCGACGCGGCTGATCCCTTCGGGAAACACGGCCACTCCCTCGGCGCGATCGAACAACTCCTCACAGCGGCGAAAGGTCACGGCGTTTCGCGCCATGGCATCGGGCCGGTGCTCGCGACCGGAAAGAGGGAGCGTGCCGTAGAGCTCGAGCAGAACCCCTCGCGGCCAGGGATGAAACTGCTCTTCGTGCGCCAGGAAGTGAAACCGTCGCCCGAGCACGGCATCCAGAAGCACCACATCGGTCCACGTGGACGGGTGATTCGCGACCAGGAGAACCGCGCCCTCTCGCGGCATCCTCTCCGCATGGAGGACGTGGATATGCCTGAAGTTCGCGGCAAGCGCCAGGCGCGTGAGCGGAACCATCGCCTGGTGGAATTTCCTCGCCGCCAGGACTGCCAAACCGTCACGTTCCATGCCCCTTTGGCATCCGGAAGAGCCGAACGCGGCCCTGTCGGCCGCATTCGAATACCCACCGATCTCGCTTCCACGCTGTGCCATGCCGATTTCCATCCCACGTTCGGTCAGGCCGATGATGTCGCCCACAACCCCCATGCGGCACGGATCGTGCCTGATACAACGGGCGGAACTCCGACGCGAGGCACCCCACGAGGGTTCCCCATGAACACGCTCCTGGCCATACGGCATCGGTCCACCGGATCCATGAAGCGAACCCGTGAGATCGGGCGCGTCCTGGCCGGACATGGTCTGGAATCGCTGGCCGACCTGGCAGGGTTGCGGCGTTTCGTTCCCCGCTTGCGTCCCCGGTCGCGCGCGATCGTGCCGCTCTCCCAGCCCCAGCGCCTGCGCATGGCGCTTGGAGAGCTGGGCGCCACCTTCATCAAGCTGGGCCAGATGCTGAGCACGCGAGCCGACCTCCTCCCTCCGGATCTCATTGCCGAGCTCTCGAAACTACAAGATGCGGCTCCGCCCGTGCCCTTCCCGGACATCGAGCGCATCGTGATCGAGGAGATGCGCCACCTGAATGCGCCGCCGTTTCTGTCCTTCGACCCCAACCCCATCGCCTCGGCGTCCATCGGACAGGTCCACGCCGCGGTGCTCCTGGACGGCACGCCGGTGGTCGTCAAGGTGCGCCGCCCCGGGGTCGTGGAGCAAGTGGAGGGCGATCTCGAGATCCTGCGTGGAATCGTCGATTGGATGCAGGTCCACACCCCTCTCGGGCGCGACTACGAGCTACGGGAGCTGGCGGAGGAATTCGCCTACACGATCCGCGGCGAGCTGGATTACGTGCGCGAGGCCCAGAACGCGACGCGTCTGCGCCGGGCGTTCGAGGGAGATCGCCACGTCTGGATTCCCCGAGTCTACGAGGAATACAGCACAGCCTGCATGCTCACGGAGGAACGCGTGAGCGGCGTCAAGATTTCCGATCTTGCCACATTGGACCGTCTCGGTGTCTCCCGGCGCGCCGTCGCGGAGAACGCCGTGAGGATCTTCCTGCGCGAGATTCTGGAGTTCGGCTTCTTCCACGCGGATCCGCATCCGGGAAATTTTTTCGTGCAGCCGGACGCCTCCCTCGCCATCGTGGATTTCGGGATGGTGGGGCGGGTCAACGAGGAGACGCATCGGCACCTCCTCCGGGCGGTCCTGGCGGCCGCGCGACAGGACGCGGAGGAATTGGCCGAGGAGATGTACGCGCTCGGCGTGGCGGGCCGGCGAGCCCAGCGCTCGGCCTTCCAGAGAGACCTGGACCACCTCATGAGTTCCTTCGGCGGTCGCACCCTTCGCGACCTCAGCGCCGCGTCGGTCACGGGCGAGATCGTCCGGATCGCATTCCGGCACAAGCTCCAGCTTCCCAGCGGGCTCGCGCTGCTGCTCCGCGTCATCAACATGAGCGAAGGGATCGGACTCAGCCTCGATCCCGAGTTCCGGTATCTCGAATACGCCGGCCCCATCTTCCAGCGGTCATGGCGGCGGCAGCGCGGGCTCGGCGCCATGGTGACGCGGGCCGGACATGCGGCCTCGGAGGCGGCGGAGCTGGGGCTGGATCTGCCCCGGCGGATCACCCGTCTCGTGGCGCGGGTCGAGCGCGGTGAGATCACCTTGAACGTGGCCCATCAGGGGATCGAAAACCTCACGCGGGAATTCCAGCGCATGACGAACCGGCTCGCCCTATCGATCATCCTCGGGGCTTCGGTGGTCGCGCTGGGTCTGGCGGTCGGAATCCGGCATGTTCCGGAGCTGGCCCCGATCGTCGGGTGGCTGCTCAAGCTCGGGCTCTTGTTCTCACTCGTGTTCGGAGCTTCGGTGCTGTGGGGCATCTGGAGGTCGGAGCGACGCTGAGCCGCGGCGATTCGGTTAGTCCGATCCCTGCAGCAGGCGCGCGGCGGAAGCCGCTTCCGCCGGCGTCACATCGGTCGCCCGTGGGTCGACGGCGAGTCGCCTCCACGGTGGCGGTGCTTGGTACTCATACGCACCGAACAGGATGACCGGCGTTCCGTGTGCGAGCACCTGCCGCCCATTCCCCGAGAGAGTCCATGTGGAAACCCAATCGTAGATCCACGCCGCATCCTCCTCCAGGAGCCTGATGCAGCAGTGGCTGGCCGGAACCCCGGGAAGAGAGTACTGGTGGAGAGCCGTTCCAACCTCGGGATCGATGTTCACCGTCCAGGGCATGATCCAGGTCGTGTCCTCCGTGCTCACGTGCAGGCGGGCTTTCCAGCACGCGAAATAGAGACCTGTCCGCGAGGGCGCGCTCGGGCCCCCCGAGCTGATCGGTCCCCAGCGGGCGAGCTCCCCGCTCTCGTACGCCGCGAATGCCTGGATGCGGAGAGAAATGAGGAGGACCTTGGGAATGGAGTCCATCCCCTCCAGCCGCTTGGGCCAGGGGGAGAGGTCCATCAGACTGAGGGAGTCGTCGGGGATCAGGAGGGTGTCGGCTGCCAGCGCGTGCGCCCGATCCAAGCGGTTCAGCTTGAGGATGTCGAGGAAACGCTCGACCCCTACCTTCGCCCGCAGCCGGGCCACGCTACCCGGGCCGGCCTGTCTCACGGCGCGGTACGGCCCGTGATCGGCTGAGACGACGCCGGCGCTCGCCGCGAGCATCAGCGACAGAGCGAGCGCGCCGAGCCCGGCCGCAACTGACGGACGGGCGACATGGACTGCCAGGACGTCAGTCGCCGACTCTGACTCCCATGAGATGCCCACGCACGCACGCTTGGGAACTGTATGACCCTGCGTTCGTTGAATCGACAATGGCATGCGCCTCCGGATCGGCACGGGAACTGCAATGTCTCTCAGATAAACCCCGGAGGCAAATGGATTGGCTTCTCACCGTTGGGCAATCATTCTGGCTGCCGGTGACGGCGCCCGAGTGCGGGCCCTGACCAGGGATGGCACGGGAGTCGCGCTACCGAAGCAGTTCTGGGCGCCCGGAAAAGACGGGCCGATGGTCCGCTGGACGCTACGGCGCGCCGGCCGACTCACTTCCGCGGCCCGTATCGTCACCGTGGTTGCCGCTCAGCACCGCCGCTTGTGGCGAACCGCCCTTCCGCCGGAGGCGCTCGCCCGCGTTGTCGTGCAACCGGAAAACCGGGGAACCGCGACAGGCGTTCTGCTCCCGCTCCTGAACGTCATGCACCGTGACCCCGAGGCGACGGTCGCCATCCTGCCCGCCGATCACGCTGTCGAGGACGAAGACATCCTCATCGGGTCACTCGAGCGCGCGCTCGATCTGATGGATCGAGGGCGAACCATCATCCTTCTGGGCATGACGCCCGACTTGCCCGACCCGAGCTACGGATGGATCGTCAGCGGCGACGCGGATGAGGACGGCTCGAGGCCCGTCTTGTCGTTCCGCGAGAAGCCGGATGTCCCCGCCGCCCGCGAGCTGTACCGGGGAGGCGCCCACTGGAGCAGCTTCATGCTCGTGGCGCGGGCCAGGGCGCTCCTTTCGCTCTACGAGAGAGCCGCCCCCCGCACGACACGATTGCTGGCGCGTGTTTGCGACACGGGATTCTCCATCTCCGCGAGCCGCGAATCCGTGCCGAGCCCCCTGGAGCGCGTCTACTCGAGGCTTCCCATCATGGATTTCTCTCGCGATCTCCTCGAGCACGCGGCCCCAGAGCTTCGGATGCTCGCCGTTCCACCGTGCGGATGGACGGATCTGGGAACACCGGATCGAATCGAACGCTGGTACACGACACAGAAGGGAGATTCCCATGAAGGTCGAACATCTGATGACCCGCGATGTCGAGAGTTGTACGCCTGAGGCCACGCTCGCCCAGGCGGCCATGATCATGTGGCGGCGGGACTGCGGGTTCGTCCCCGTCGCGGAAAGCCCCGGGGGCCGATTCCTGGGCGTGATCACGGACCGCGATATCTGCATGGCCACCGCGACGAAGCACGTGAGCCCGGACTTGGTTCCGGTGGCGACGGTCATGAACCGGCGCGCCATCACGTGCGCACCGACGGACGACGTCCGAATCGCCATGACCCGGATGAACGAGGGACAGGTCCGCCGGCTTCCCGTGCTCGACAAGCAGGGCCGGCTGTCCGGGATTCTCACGCTGAACGATCTCGCCCTCGCCGCCGAGCGCACGGCTCGTAGGGTGGACGAATCGGTAAGCTATGGAGACGTCATGGGTGTGCTGCGGGCCGTCTCGGCCCACCGCCTTCCGACAAAGCTGGCCGCGGCCTCCTGAGGCTACGGAACAGGCTCGGGCTCGAGCTCCTTCAGCTTTCGATAGAGATTCCGCTCGCTGATGCCGAGGATCTGCGCCGCCTTGTGCCGGTGCCCGTTGCACTCCTCCAGCACCTGGCGAATGTAGTCGCGTTCGGCATCGGCCAGCGTCGGGCGGGACGCCTCATCCCGCCGGGAGGGCAGCGGTTTCGAAAGACGCATCCCGATCGGAAGGTGCTCCGGCAGGACGACATTGCCGTCGCATAGGATGAGGGCGCGCTCGATGACATTCTGCAGCTCCCGCGCGTTTCCGGGCCAGGCGTAGCCTTCGAGGACACGCATCGCGTCCGGGGAAACACGGGAGTCCCGCTTTCCGACGATCCCACTCGAGCGGATGAAGTGCTCCACGAGCTGGGTGATATCCTCGCGCCGCTCGCGGAGCGGAGGAATGGGAATCGAAAAGACGTTCAGCCGGTAGTACAGGTCCTCACGGAATGCACCCGTTCGCATCATCGTCTCGAGGTCGCGGTTCGTGGCCGTGATCACGCGGACATCCACGCTGACGTCGGCGGTCCCCCCCACGTGGCGGAACACGCCGGTCTCCAGCACGCGCAGGAGCTTCACCTGTAACGGCAGCGTCACTTCGCCGATCTCGTCGAGGAAGATCGTGCCGCGGTCGGCGACCTCGAAGAGCCCGTGCTTCAAGCGCACCGCGCCCGTGTACGCCCCTTTCTCGTGCCCGAAGAGCTCGCTCTGAAGCAGATTCTCGTGGAGCGAGGCGCAGTCGACGACGACGAAGGGGCGCCCCGCGCGCAGACTCGCCCGATGCACGGCGCGCGCGACCAGCTCCTTCCCCACCCCGCTCTCACCCCGGATGAGCACCGTCGAGTCGGTCCCGGCGACGCGGTCGATGAGCTTCGTCACCTCGCGCAACGCGGCCGTCGTCCCCACGATCCGATCGCTGGGCTTCAAACGATCCACATCGCGTTGAAGAGCCACGTTCTCGCGAGCGAGCGCCTGCACCCGGGCCGCCTTCGCCAAGACTGCTTCGATCTCCCCCAGCTTGCAGGGCTTCATCAGGAAGTCGAACGCGCCCTGCTTCATGGCGCTGATGGCGTCTTCCACGGTTCCGAACGCCGTGAGAATCACCGTCTGGGCCGCGGGTTGGGACGCATGAAGCTCGGCGAGCAGGTCGAGGCCGCTTCCGTCGGGCAGCCGGAGGTCCAGCAAGACCACGTCGAAGGTCTTCCGGGCGAGAAGCCTTCGCGCCTCCGCGAGGCTGCCGCACGTGTCCAGCGAGTACCCGATGTGGGACAGCTCCTCCGAGGTGATCTCGCGGAAGGAAGCCTCGTCATCGATAAGGAGCACGCGTGCCTTGGCCATGGCTATCTCCGGAACCGGATGGGCAATTCCACGGTGAAGCGCGCACCGCGCGGCTCCACATTCTCGACCTTGATGGAGCCGCCGTGCCGCTGGACGATCGTCTGCGATATGGGAAGACCGAGCCCGGTCCCCTCGCCCGGAGGCTTCGTGGTGTAGAACGGGTCCCAGATACGGCCCAGACGGTCCGTGGGGATTCCCGGCCCGGTATCCTCCACTTCGACGAGAACGGTCCCGTCCCGTCCACGCGTCCGGACGGTGAGCGTGCCGCCGCGGGCCATCGCTTGCACCGCGTTCATCATGAGGTTCATGCACACGCTGCGCACGCCGCCGCCCATGGCCCAGATCGGCGCGAGTTCGCGATCCAGATCCAGGCTTATGTGAACGCTCTGCAGATTCATCTGGTAGCGAAGAAGACCGATCGTCTCCTCGACGGCGCGGTTCACGTCGAGCCAGGCGGGCACTTCGGTGTCGGGCCGGGCGAGGAGCATCATGCTGTCCGCGATGCCGCGAGCGCGGATCGTCTCCCGCTCCAGGATGTTCAAGATGCGCTCCGCCTCGGCCGGCGAATCCAGAGGCGATCCCACCGGCGTTGCGAGGATTCGCCGGCGGAGTGCCTCCACGCCCGCGAGGACCGAAGCCAGTGGGTTCAGGATTTCGTGCGCCACACCCGCGGCCAGGATGCCGAGGGACGCCAGCCGTTCGCTATGCCGGAGCTGGCGGTCACAACAGGAGGTATCGGGCGGTGGCACGGTCGCCTGAGGTAGAGCCGCGACCTCGTTCGGCGAGGGCGCCGGCTGACGTGCGATGGACATCGTTTGTACCTCCTTCTGACAGGTTGGCAGAAGGGGGTGCTCGACGCCATGGTCCGAAAGGAGGATGAGTAAACGGAGGGCCAGCGCGCATCCGAGGTGCCGTGGTCCGGAGATTCGGGCCTGTCTTCTCAGGGTGGGCCGCGTTCCTTCCTCCCGGCGTAACCGTGGAGGCGATTGCTACCCAGGCGATCTGTGCTAGGTCCGGTGTCTCACGCGACTCACGTGCTGCTCAGAAGACTCAGCGCTGGCCGCCGCAGGTCGATGCCACATCTTCCGCGACACCTCCTACCGGTCTTGCTGAACCGGCAGTTCATTACACAGGCACGAAACGTGCCTTTCCCCATCAAGCGCGGCCTCATCTCGAACCGTCATCTCCAGCCATAGGTTACGCACGGGCGCGCGAATGCAGCCGACATTCGATCGGTCCAGGATGCGGACAAGTTGACAGTCACCGGCCGGCGGTGTCAGGAAGGACTGGGAGGACTCCGCGATGATCGAGATCGTGAACGCGACCGTGGCCCGCCGCCTCGAGGAGGTCGCGGCACTCCTGGAGGAGCAGGCGGCAAATCCCTTCCGCGTTCAGGCGTATCGTCGCGCGGCGGAAGTGATCCGCGGGGAGCGGCGCCCGGTGACGGAGATCATCGCGAAGGAGGGTGCGGTCGGGTTGCGGAAACTTCCCGGGATTGGCGAAGGCCTGAGCCGCTCGGTCCGAGATCTGGTCAAGACAGGCCGGCTCCCCATGCTCGAGCGTCTCCGTGGCGCGGCCGACCCGGTGGCGCTCCTCTCCTCCGTGACGGGCGTCGGACGCGTCACGGCGGACCGGCTTCACCACGACCTCGGGATCAACACCCTGGAAGAACTGGAGACTGCCGCGCACGACGGGCGCCTTTCGGTGGTCCTGGGCCTGGGGCCCAAGCGAATCGCCGGAATCATGGATTCGCTGGAGGCGCGGCTCGGGCGCTTGCGGAAAGGGACGCCATCCGCCATGGAATCTCACGAGGAGCCACCCGTCTCGGAAGTCCTGGACATCGATCGCGAGTACCGGGAGCGGGCGGCTCGGGGCGACCTGCGACGGATTGTGCCCCGCCGGATGAACCCCGCCAAGGAGGCCTGGCTCCCCGTGCTCCACACGGAGCGGGGCGCCCGCCACTACACGGCGCTCTTCTCGAATACGCCGCGCGCCCACGAGCTGGGAAAGACCCGCGACTGGGTGGTGCTCTATTACGATGCGGACGGCTCCGAGCGCCAATGCACCGTGATCACCAGTGAGCGCGGCTCTCTGCGGGGGAAGCGGATCGTCCGCGGGCGGGAAGAGGAATGCGTCCGGTATTACGCCGCGCCGAGTTGAAAGGTTACCGGGCCGTGTACCCTCCGTCGATCACCAGTTCGCTCCCCGTGACGAACTTCGACTCGTCGGACGCGAGATAGACGATCCCGTAGGCAATATCGTCCGGGTCGCCCATGTGCCCGAGTGGATGGAGCGCTTCGATCGCCTTGCGCCCCGCCGCCACGTCGCCTCCTGATTTCAAGAAGTTCTCCACCATGGGCGTCCAGATGAAACCGGGATGGACCGAGTTCACCCGGATACGGTCGCTCGCGTACAAGAGCGCGTCTGTCTTCGTCATCAGGCGCAGCGCGCCCTTCGACGCGTGATACGGAGGAGCATCGGGGGCGCCGATCAGGCCGTAAATCGAAGAGAGGTTCACGATGCTCCCGCCCCCTCCTCGCTTCATGTGCGGAATCACGTGCTTCGTGCAGAAGAACGGTCCCTTCACGTTCACGGCCTGCACCCGGTCCCATTCCTGCTCGGTGATCTCGTGTGTCGGCTTGCTGACTCCCGAAATGCCGGCGTTGTTGACCAGCACGTCGATACGCCCGAAGGCGCGGATCACCTCGGCCACGACGGCCTGGACCTGGCTTTCCTGCGCGACATCGAGGTGCCAGTACCGAGCGGTTCCGCCCTGGGCGCCGATCTCCTCGACGAGGCGCGCCCCCTCGGCATCGAGCACGTCGGTGGCCGCCACGCGCGCTCCCTCCCTCGCGAGGATCAAGGAGGCGGCGCGTCCGATTCCCAACGCCGCTCCGGTTACGAGCGCTACTTTCCCTTCCACTCTGCCCATGGGTCTACCTCCGCGAGTTTCCGCCAGCCGTTCCTGTTGATCGCGGTCCCCAGGCTATCACGCGCGGGTCATTCCGTCTCAGAGGCCGAAGGGGTAGGTTTCCGGAAGATCTTCCCTCGAGCGCCGCTTGGTCTCGAGGGGTTGGACGGCGCGGGTCTCGTCGAACCAGATGATCTCATCGAACTGGCCGGGCAAGCTCGCGTAGAAATAATGGCTCGCGAGCTCGGTCTCGGGCCGGTACACGACTCCGATCGCGCGCTCGAGGCGGGGAGGGAGGAGCTCCTCGCGAACGTCCGGACGCTTCGGAGCGCGCAGATGCAGGGTGAACGCGGGCACGTCCGACTCGTGGAAGAGGCGTTCATAGCTCCCCTCGCGTCCCGGGCGGATCGCCATCCGCTGCATGGGCTCGTCCCAGTCGGACGCCGCCCCCACCGTGCCATGATCGGTGCCGAACCCCACGATGTAGGCCCCATCCCCGAACTTGCCGCGGGAGAGCTCCCCCACGTTCAGCTCGCCCCGCGCGCTCATCTCCGTCGCCGCGGCGTTCCCCACGTGCGAATTGTGCTCCCACACGATCCCCCGCGCATCGGGGCCGTAGAAGGCGAACAGGGCCTGCAGCGTGTCGAACATATGCGTATCGCGCAGATTCCAGGAGGCCGCCGAACCGTAGTACATCGCGCGGTAATAGGCCTCGGCGTTCGCCACCACGTGCGCGTTTCGGGCGGCGTCGAAGAACCGTTCCCCGTCCATCCGGTCGTATTCGAGGCGACGCTCGAGAAGGTCGCGGAGTATGGCGATGACGGCGCCTTCCGAGCTCTCGTAGCGGCCCGTGAGCACGGCCCGTCCGTAGGCGGCCGGGTCCCTCTGCCACGGGGTGAGCATGCCGTAGCGGGCCCGGGCCACGCGAGCGGCGTCCGGGTCCACCTCGTCGAGATAGGCGAGGACGGTCGCGATCGACGTGAACAGGCTATAGAGATCCAGTCCGTGGAATCCGGCGCGGCTCTTCCGCCCGTGCCGGACCTCGTTCCGCGCGCGGAGCCAGCCGACAAAGGCGTCGACCTCCTCGTTGCGCCACATCCATGTCGGGAATCGGGAGAAAGGCCTGAAGTCCACGTGGGGCCGTTGGGTTTCGCCCAAGACGTACGCGTTGACCCTCGCCGCGTCGGGCCAGTCGGCCTCCACGGCGACGAAGTCGAAGTCGAACTTTTCGATGAGCTGTCGGGTGATACGCGCGCGCATCCGGTAGAACTCGCTCGTTCCGTGCGTGGATTCTCCGAGAAGAACCAGCCGCGCGTCTCCGATCCGCTCGAGGAGCGCCTCCACGGATGCGGTATCCGGGTCGTCGATCGGCTCCGCGGTCTCGCGGATGAGCTTTGCGATCGACTTCGTGCCGGTCGAGGCCCCGGGTGCATGAACGGCGCTCCGCTCCTCGGGCCAGCCCTGCTCTCCGATGAGAGGCACGAAGCGCACGCTCATGATCGGCTCCCGGCGAAAGCCCCCGTCGGCTTCCCGGACCACGCGCACGAGCGACTGGGAAGATTCGTCCGGCCCGATAGGAATGACCAGGCGCCCGCTCGGAGAGAGCTGGGACAAGAGCGCCTTCGGAACCTCCGGCCCACCGGCCGCGACCGCGATGGCGTCGTACGGCGCATTCTCGAGCCAGCCCAGCGTCCCATCGCCGCAAAGCACGTGCACGTTTCGATACCCGAGACCTGCCAGCCTCTCCCGGGCCTCCTCGGCGAGCGGCTCGAGGCGTTCGACGGTGAATACCTCCTTCGCGAGGCAGCTCAGGATGGCGGCCGCATAACCGGACCCGGTGCCGATCTCCAAGACTCGCTCCGTTCCACGCAGCCCCAGGGCTTCCGCCGTGACAGCCACGATGTAGGGCTGGGAGATGGTTTGTCCTCCCGCGATGGGAAGGGGCGTGTCCCGGTAGGCAAACTCGGCCAACTCCGGAGGTAGGAACGCTTCACGCGGAACGGCCCGAAAGGCTTTCAGGACTCGAGGATCGGATATCCCGCGCCGCGCGAGCTGCAGATCGACCATCTGCTCGCGTTCCTGGAGCGAGGCTTCCATGTCTCGACCGAACGTCATAGGAGCCATGAGAGGTTATCCTCGAGCACTCGTGAGCATCCCGATGCTGACACCGAGGGAGTAGACCAGAAACGCCAGCAGGGTGCACGCCTGCGCCGGAATGATGCGGGGCGTCGACTCGGGAGCCTGGGTCAGACGGCGTGCCGCCCACACCGAAAACGGGAGCCCCATAGCACCCAGCCAGACCGCGCGCGGCAGACCGGCCGCGGGCAGAAGGAAGAGGAGCACATACGCCGCGGCCACCACGGCGACGTACACGCGACTTGCCGCCCGGGGCCCGAGCCGCACGACCAGGGTTCGCTTCCCTCCTCCGCGATCCGCGCGGTAGTCCGGAAACTGGTTGATCCAGAGAAACGCGCCGATGAGGATGCCGAGGGGCAGAGACACCCACCACACCTGGTCCCCCCACTCGCGCCGCTGTACGAGGTAGGTTCCGCAGGCGATCAGAGGCCCGTAGGTGAGCGCGACGGCGATTTCGCCCAGTCCCCGGTAGCTCAATCGGAGAGGGTTCCCGTGGTAGAAATAAGCCAACCCTACGCCCACGAGCCCGAGCCACGCCACGTCCGGATGGCGATAGGCACTGATGGCGATCCCCGCGGTGATTCCGAGCCCGTATCCGATCCAGGCGACGGCGGACGTCTGCCGGCGCGTCAAGAGACCCTCCACGAGCACCCGCTTCCCACCCGAGAAGGGACTTCGGTCCTCCGGAGCGACCGCTTGATCCACTCCGGACCGGAAATCCACGAGCTCGCCGGACGCGTTCTTCGCCACCTCGATGGAGAAAATACCGATCGCGGTCAGCGCCAGCCACCCCCAGGCCAGAGGACCCTCATGCGCCGCGACCGCCGCACCCAGGAGCATGGACGCGACCGAAGCCAGGGATATCTTCGGATCCACCAGTCGGCGGATACCCTCGAAAAGCGCTCGATCCGCCACGCCCGCGGGACGCGCCGCGGCGATGGTCCCTCTGGCTTCAAGCCTCATCGTCCTGTTCCCCCCGCGAACGCCCCGGCTCGGACCGCCGTGACCGGCGCTACAGGAAGCGACTTCGCTGAGACGGCGTTGAGTACGGCCAGCACGTCGGCCTCGTGGATCGCATGCTCTCCGGACCGCGGCGGTCGCCCCGCGGCGAACGCGAGATCCGTGAGCGATACGATCCCCTTCAGCATTCCCAGTCTGTCTACCACCGGGAGCCGGCGCACACGAGCCTCGCTCATCCGGCGCATCGCGAGGCGAACCTCGTCGGTAGGCGCGCAGGTCGTAAGCCGCCTCGTCATCACTTCACCCACGGGAATCGAGTGGGCGTCGGCGTGCCGCATGGCTGCCGCCATGCAGATGTCGCGATCCGTGATGACGCCGGCCAGCCGTCCCGAGCCGTGCTCCACAACGGGCACCAGCCCGCAGTTCCGCCGCACCATGATCATGGCCGCTTGCGCAAGATCCACGTCGGGCGCACAGGTCTCGACGTCTCGCGTCATCAATCGCTCGACTCTCACGGCGCCCGCCTCTCTTCTCACGGCGCCCGCCTCTTTCGAGTCATGACCGGAACCCCGTAGCGCCTGGGTTCGGGCCTGGGGTTCTGGTTCCTTGACCACGAGGACGCTGCAAGGCGCGTGGGCCACCACGTACGAGGCAACACTTCCGAGGAAAAGCCTCTTCAAGCCGGTTCGCCCGTGCGACCCCACGATGACCAGATCAGCATGCTCATCCCGCGCGGCATCCACCAGAACGGTTCGCGCGTCCCCGCGTACGACCTGCGCTTCCACGCTCAAGCCACGGTCACGGAGTCCGGCCGCCGCACGTTCGGCAATCTCGCGGTGACGCGACTCTTCTTGCCGTAGAACTTGGGCGAGGCTGTCGGGTGGGATGGCATCACCGGCGCCCAGGAATATTGCCGGCGAGCTCGAAAGGACGATGAACCGGGTAGCCTTCGGCCACGTCCCCTCGCTGATGAAACGGATCGCCGCGCTGGAGTACGCGGATTCGTCGATGCCCACGAGAACCTTCATGGCTCCTCCTCCCGGTACGCGAATGGATGCAGGGAGATCTCGAAGCCATGGATGGGCAGAAACCGTGCCTCCCCCGCGCATGGGGGCACGCGCCCGCAGCTTCGCTGCGGGACGCATGTTAGGCGGTCGCGCACGAACCATGGTCCCCGCCCGGGGAGCGCGGATGCTGACAAGTTGACAGAGGCTCCCCACCGGTGTCAGGAGTCGAACGGTGGTCTAAGCGCGGATGACCGGCTCAGCGCATGTAGTGCGCGTCCATCTGGCCCGCGCGTATCGCCACCGTGAGCCGGTTCTCCTTCGGCGGGATCGGGCAGTTGTAGTGCTCCGAATAGGCGCACGCCGGGTCGTAGCACTTGTTGAAGTCGAGCACGTAGCGACCGTCGGGTCGCGATTCCGGATCGAGGTAGCGCCCCACGCTGTAGGTCTCCTTGCCGGTCGTGGCGTCGGTGAAGAAGAGACTGAATTCCTTCTCGCCCACGCCCGGCTCGAGCAGGCGCGTGGCCTCGAGGCGGCAGGGCGTGCCGTTCACCTTGAAATCGAGCCACCCCACCCGGATGGCGCGCCTACGGTTGCCGCGCGTGGACAGGATGATGGTGGTGTCGGGGTTCGCGTTGGGCGTGAGCGCCGCGACGATGTGGTACAAGAGATCGGGCGGATAGAACTTCATGCCCTTGTAGAGCTTGTATCGCGGGCTCTGCGGATCGAACACGATGATGGCCGGGAACCGCTGGTGCGAGAGCCGGAGCGAGAAGCGCCCCACCTTGATGCCGCTCGGCGGCAGAGTCGCCCGGGCCATCGCCACGCTGTCCTTCACCATGAAGCGCGCCTTGGGATCTACCGTCTCGACGCGGAACGAATCGCCCACCACGGTAACCCGCAGATGCCGCGGTCTGACGCCGGCGTCTTCGATGCGGACGTCGTTCCCGGGGGCGCTGCCCACGGTCACGGACGTGCGGTCCCCGAAGTCGACTCGCAAGATTGTGGCGAGGTAGGAGGTCGGCTTGTTCTTCAGCCAGTCCTCGGTCTCGGCGCGATCCTTCGCGTAGAACTTGAGCAGCGTGTCTGCCTCGACGGCGCTCATGCCCGACGGGATCTTCACGCCACCGCTCGTCATCCTTTCTCCTCCGGAACAGCCGGCCAGCAATGCCGCGAGCACGGCCGCGAGCAACGACACAGCCAGCGGGATCGCGATAGAGTAACGTCGCACGTCGTCACGAGCACTCATCCTGTCGTTCCTCCGGTAACCACAGCAGTCCATACCCAAACCCCGTCGTGGTTCGGGATCATAGCACCTCGTTCCGCGTTCCAACCCTTCCCCGCTTGACCCCATCCAACTCCGCTGAAACTCACCCGTAGCCCGAACCGTAGAGAGGGCCTATGAGGTCCCCCCTGGCGGCAATCCTTGCCGCATGTGTTTTTGTCAGCTGCGGGAGTGGTTCAGTCACGCGCCCGTCAGGTGTCGCCGACACTGAGGTTCGTCAGGAGCGAATCGAGAGCCACCTGGCTCCGCTCTCGATCGGTTCGACGACCCTGTTCTCCCTGAGTCTGCGCGACCTGATGCGCGTGCTCGAGGTGCCGGGGATGAGCGTTGCGGTCATCGATCACTTCAAGGTCGATTGGGCCAAGGGCTACGGCGTCGCGCGAGCCGGATCGGGGATGCCCGTGACGCCGCAGACACTGTTTCAGGCCGGCTCGGTAAGCAAAGCCGCTGCCGCGACAGGGGCGCTCAGCATTGTCGAGAGCGGCAAGCTCGCCCTCGACGAAGACGTGAATCGCAGACTGATGAGCTGGAAGGTGCCTGACAGCCCGTTCACCCGGGACCAGAAGGTCACGCTGCGCCGCATCCTGTCCCACACGGCGGGCACTTCGGTCCACTTCTTCCCCGGCTACGCCGTGGGGGCCCCGCGCCCGTCCCTGGTTCAGGTGTTGAAGGGTGAACGGCCGGCCAACTCTCCGCCCGTGGTCGTGACCTCCGTGCCCGGAACCGCGTGGCACTACTCGGGCGGCGGAGTGTGTATCGAGCAGCTCTTGATGACGGATGTCACGGGGCAGCCCTTCCCCGAGATCGTGCGCGAGCGGGTGTTCGACCCCATCGGCATGACGTCCAGCACCTGCGAGCAACCGCTGCCCCCGGAGCGCGCGACGCTCGCGGCCAGTGGGACCTACGCCACCGGTAGCGAAGTGGCGGGCCGGTGGCACGTGTATCCCGAGATGGCGGCCGCCGGCCTATGGACGACCCCGACCGACCTGGCCAAACTCGCCATCGAGCTTGCGCTCTCCGCTCAAGGTCGGGCGAATCACGTGCTCTCGCAAGGAATGGCTCGCGAGATGCTGTCCCCGCAGTTTCCACGCGTGGGCGAACCCACTTGGGGCGACAAGCGAAACCCCGACCGGATGGGCCTCGGCTTTTTCCTCGGCGACTCCACGCGCCCGGCCCGATTCGGGCACATCGGAGACGACGAGGGGTTCACCGCCATCCTCATCATGTTCGGCGACACCGGCCAGGGTGCGGCGATCATGGTCAATTCAGAGATGGGGATCGTGCTGGCGAACCTCGTGCTGGCGAACGTCGCCAAGGAGTACGGCTGGCATTTCCGGCCACCCCTCTATCCGATGCTCCGCACGCTGCTCTACGTCTTCCTCGCCGTCCCGGTGGCACTGATCCTGGCCAGCGTGCTCGGGGTCTTCTACGCGTCCACGCGGGCCCGGCATATCTGGGTCGCGTACGTCCTGGGCTGTGTGCTGACCGTATTCGCCCACGCCATCCCCGCGTTGCTGGGCGTATGGCCCTACTGGATGCTCCACCCGCTCCGCGGCCCGTTTGGGGGCGTGCTGCTCTTGATGCCCGTCACGATCGCGCTCTACGTCCTCGCCCCGATATGGAAACGCCTGCGTTCGCGCTGATCCGTCAGCCCGGCCCAGGCCTACTCGATGGCGTGTGCTGTCGCGCGTACAGGAATGCGGCGCCCAGCGCGAGATCGACGGCCGCGAAGGCGAGCGTGGCCATCGGCACAACGCGACCCGCGGCTGCCAGACCGAACGCGACAATTCCCCAGGCCAGCTTCTCGAGGATCGCGGGGATCATCAGCGGTCGAAACCGCACCGGGTCGGAAGCAATGACAAGAAAGGCGGCCTGCCACGCCAGGGCGACACCATTGAACCCATAGTAGAACTCGGCGTGCGTGAGGGGCGGCGGGTAGTCCCGGCCGAACCGGGCCTCGAGAAGGAACATCGGCAGGAGAACGACAAGACCATAGATTCCCGCCCAGCGGAAGATGCGACTCGCGGCCCGCATGATCCCTCCTCATCGCGGCGAAGGATCGCCTCGCCGCCCTACCTCACCACCACGATCCTCGTTGTCGGACGGAGCACCCCTGCCGTGAGCCGTGCGAGGTAGATCCCGGCCGCCACGAGACGCCCGCGGCCGTCCCGGCCGTCCCAATCGAGGAACGCCGCGCCCACCGGTGCGTTCAAGACGCGCACCAAGCGGCCGTCGACCCCGAACAGGCTCACCTGCGCCGGCAGCCCGAGCGCCCGCCCGAATCCGAAGCGCGTCGAGGCCGCGGTCACATTTGGCATCGCGGTGAAGCGGATCGGTCGGGGGCTCCCCCCGGCCACGGCCGAGACCGGGGGATCGACAGGGATGGAATCCAAGCCTGTGCGGTTCTGCCCCCCGTCGAACCCAACGTAGAGCATTCCGGCCGTCAGCTCGGGAACCGGGATGTGCACCCACCCATCGGGGCCGGAGTAGCGATTGTCGAGCACCTCGTCGCCGCCGGTCGCTCTCGGCTTCCACAGCGCCACCTTCACCCCTGCCACCGGGGCCCCGCTCGCCTCCTGCACACGGATATCGACGATCGGCGCCGGGCAGGTCGGGCAGCAGCCCGCCCCGGGGCACGGCGCGAGGAACCCGAGCGGAGCCACGAGGTCGATCGGCACCGAGACGCCGCCGGAGTTCTGACGCTTGATCTCCATCTCGGGATCGCCGTACAGCATGTACTTGTACAGGGCGTCGCCTCCGAACAGAGAGTCGGCGAGGATCGCGGCATGCTCCCCCAGCGCGATGGCCAGGCCCTGCCTCGTGACCCCGCGTCCGTAGACCGCCTGGAAAAGGCTGTCCTCCAGGGCCTGGACGCTCGTGCCGTAGGTCGGGTCCACCGCGCCGTAGAAGGAGACCGCGCCGCCCTGGGTGTTCTTCATGAATCCGGACGCCAGGCTCGTTCCCACGCGAGGATCGGCGGTCTGGCACGCGATGGACCAGACCACGGGAGTCAGGGCTCCGTTCATGAGCTGCGACGCATCGGTATAGTTGAAGCTGGCGTCGGAGGAGCCCCAGTGCAGCCAGCGATCCGGCTCGCCGTGGCCCATGTAGGCGACGAGCCCCACGCCCCCGGCAATGTCGTTGATGATGTTCGTGTTGTCGAGAAACGGGTTGGTTCCGTAGCACGTGGTGAAGTTGGGCGACACCTGTGCATAGGGGCTCGTGCGCACGATCTCCTGGTAGCTTTGGAAATCGAAATCCTGGTCCTGCTGGTAATGGGCAACGAGCAGCACGCTTTGGTCGTTGTTGACTTGCGGACCGGTCTCGTAGTCGAGGATCTTCTTCACCTGGTTCTTCAGCTCGGCTTGGCTCCCCACATACAGGCGGCCGAGGAAGATCTCGGACTCCAGGTCCGAATCCATCGACGACAGGAACTTGTCGGAAAGCTGGCCGTTCGAATCGGCGCACGCTGGCGTCGAGCCGTTCGCGCCCACCAGCAAGCAGTAGTGGTCGTAGCCGACAGGAGTTCCGGCGTACCAGTTCCGGATGATCTGTTGAAGCTGGCCGCACGTCTCCCCGCTCGAGGGCACGTTGACGACCGTCACGGAGAAGCCGCGGCTTTTCTTTTCGTTGATGAGCTGTAATAGATCGGGTATCCACGCGACCTGGCACACGAACAGATACGCGCCCTTGAATTTGGTCCAATCGATGGCGTATTGCGAGCTGACGGCGCCCCAGTTGAGAAGGGCCACCGACGCGGCGTTCGCGTGCCCGGTGGTGAGATCCATCGGCGTGCTCAGGCCACCGCCGTGACCGAAGCCGAAGCGGGCGTGGGCCGCGACGCTCAACGTGCCCAACACGGGATTCCAGTGCACCGGAAAGGCGGTGCAGAGAGAGGCCGGAATGCCGCCCAGCGTGCGGCGCGTGACCCCGCCGAGGCCGTCGGCATAAGGAAAGTTCACACCCGAAGCGTAGGTCACGCTGTCCCGTACGAACTGGGAGGGCGTTCCGTCGTGAATCTGCGGGGGGATGGGCGAAGGCCAGACCATGTACCCGGGAAGCACACGCAGGTCGAGCGCGTCCGCCTGGATCAGTGAGGCTCCGGCTGCGTCCGTGACAATCCCGAGATCCGCGCGGACGATGGGCACCCGCGGCTCGCCGGGCGTGACGTAACTGGGCAGCCCGGGCACGGCCACGTCCTGGTAGGTCCGTCCGTCGCCCCCCAGGCGAGTCGTGACGTAGAAGCCGGAGATGAACACGTCGAAGTAGGTCGCGGACGGGCCTGAAAGTTCCGCGTTCAGGACGATGCGCGCGGGGGTGCCTGGGGGCTGGCTGTCGAGCGACACCCAGGGCGTACTACCGGCCTGGGCGAAGACCGGAGCCGGCGCGAGGGCGCCGAGGACCGCGAGGAGCGTGCCGGCTTTTCGTGCGAGTCGCGCAGCGAGAGCGGAGCGCATCCGACAACGTTACCACGTTTGGCGGGACGCGCGCCCGCTGAGCTTACGTCAGTGCGAACCCGTCCGCCCGGGAGCGCTGGCCACGACCGGAGCCTTCCCGCTCAAGGATTGAATGTAGTGCACGAGGTCCCAGGCGTCGTCACCCTGGATCGCCCGGGAGAATGAAGGCATCGGCGTTCCGCTCAGGCCGGTCATGAACACCCGGTAGATGTCCTTCGCGGTATTCCCGCCCTTCAGGTGACCCTTGGTCAGATCGTAGGGCAGAATCGGATTTCCCCAGTCGTCCCGGAGTGAAGTCGAGGCGGGCCCATCCGCGCGCCCCTCCTCCCCATGACACTTCGCGCATTCATTGGTTTCGAAGACGGTCCGTCCGCGCGCCGCCGATTCCTGTGTATACGGAGGCTCGGCGGGGATCTCGATCGCCGCCTGTGGCTGTTCGGACTGCCAGCGTGGCGAAAATGTCTGGATGTAGGCGATGAGATCCAGTCGCCCTTTGTGTCCGATCGGGTACCAGGGAGGCATGGAGGTCCCGTACACGCCCTGGAGAATCCGCTTGTCCAGGTCCGAGATCAGAGGCAGGGAACCCGACGGAGTGGATCTCCACTTGAACACGCCCTGGCGAAAATCTCTCGGTTTGACGCTGAGCCACTCCGCGGACTCCCCGCGCCCATCTCCGAGGGCTCCGTGACAGCTCAGGCAGTAACGCTCGTAGAGCGCCTTGCCCTTCCTCGCATTCCCGGGAACGTCATCGGCCGCGGCCGTCGTCCATGCCGCGCACACCATCGCCATCACGATCAACCCGATCATCCTCATGGTCATTCACTCCTGGTCGAGACCTAGTAGCCGAAATCCATACCCGCGAACACGGTGTTCGACCTGAGATCCGAGCCGTCGAAGGCGCCGCCCTTCGTCCGCTCCGTCGAGTACTCGGCGTGGATGGCGAACTCCGCCCGGGTGCTGTATTGAATCGTCTTGCGCACCCCGACGGTAAAGGCGTCCTCGTCATTGAGGGATTTCGGATTCGCCGGGTCAGCCTGCTGCTGGTTTCGGATGAGATCCCCGCGACCGAAGAGTGTCAGCTTCAGCGTCGGTGTGTACCCAATCTCGAGGAAGCCTCCGCGGAACGTCGCATCGCGGATTGCGCCCGGAATCAGCCCGGGGCTCTCCTCGCCTCGGGCGGCCACGAGCAGCACGTGCAGGGGTGTCGCTTCGGGGCCGAGCCAGGTGTGAAGCTCGAGGCCGTACCGGTCGGTGCGCTTGAGGTCCGAGCCGGTCCCTCCGATCGGTTCCCCGCCGCTCGTGAGAAAGGCCGTGGGCCATGTGGTGTAGGAGCCGAAAACTCCCAGGCGAACGGCCGAGACCACACTCCCTTCCCAGAGCCATTTGTGCGACGCATGCGCGTACACCCCGGGCGTATCGAAGGCGTTCCGGGAGCCCGGCGACCCCTGTACATCGAACACCGACACGGCGACGCGGTTGAAGCTTCCCCGATCGTGTCCGAAGTACTCGATGCCTCGCTGGTTTTCCGACATGTCATGCGCCGACACCGATCCGGGCGGGTGATAGCCGTAGATCAAGTACCCCGTGTCCGTCAGGCTCCAGGAGCGGTGCCCCGAACGCGGCAGGTCGAGCTCGTGTTTTCCCAACTTGACGTTGAGCCAGCCGGAATGCGCCAGATTGTCGAATCGAAGCCAGGCCGCCTCGAGCGTCACGCCCTCCGAGGACGTGAATCCGGTCGGGACGACGAGAAAGGAGACATTCGGGGCAAGGGTTCCGGCGCTGAGGAGGTCCAGACCAATCTCCGCGATCGAGCCGGCCGAAAGCGTTCGCACACCCTGGTCGGTCGGCTGGTGGCTCGCGGAAACGTACTCGTAGTGGGGCGAGATTCGGATGGAGATCGGCCAGTATCCTGGGCTGAGCTTGGTCGGCGAGTCTTCACCGAGGAGCATCTGGTATCCGTTGTCGCGAAACGCCCTGCCGAAATCGTTCAGCGTCGGCCAAGCCTCGTGACACCCCGTGCACGCGAGGCCGTACTTCCGTGCGAACGCGGGAATCGCGCGCGCATTTCCCACCCACGGTCCGAAGCATGAGGCGAGCGCGAGGGCGGACACTACGACTCGCAGCTTCCAACGCCTCGGGTCGAGCTCACGAAACCGTTCCATCCCGGCACAACGTGAAGCCATGGAATTTCCCCCCTCGAGATTCATTTCTTACCTGGAGTTCCCGCATTCGCCACCGGCGCGGGGAGCGACATGTCGAGTCGCGTCTCCTTGCCGGCCGCCACCGTCACGTCACGCGAGCTCTTCCCCAGGGATTCGTGCCACACTTCCAGTCGGTACTGCCCGGGGGGCACTCCGGCAATCTTGTAGGTGCCGTCGGCTCCCGTGACCGCGATGTACGGATGACGGGACACCCAGATCCACGCGCTCATCCAGGCATGAACATCGCATGTCACCTTCACCGATTCCGGCGCCGTGAAGGTCGCGAGCGGCACCTCCGGAACCGATGGCGGGTGGGCGAAATTCACGGAGGGATTTCGAAGGGAGTGGGTGTGAACATTGTGAAGGATACCGTCCGTGTTGCGCTCCTTCACGGTCGTTCCCACCGCGACCGCGAACACGTGCGGCGAGAACATGCACCCCTTCTGGAGGAAGAGGGTGGGAGGGATGTCCGAAGCCGGTCGTCCGGCGGTGATGTTCGTGAGGCGAACGACCGCGTACTGGAGACCGCCTCCGGACGAGAACACCAGCTCATCCGATGGAATCATGCCGTGCTGGCCGCACACGGGCGCATCCACCGTGGGCATGATCTCCTTGCGCTCCGCGCGAGGACCCGTGTACGCGACCCGGCCGGTGATCCAGCCTCCGTTCTCGACGGGAACTACCTTGTAGGGGGCGGGAGGCGCAGGAGTCGCGCCGCCTGAGGCGAGAAGAAGAACGACGAGCGCGAAGATTCTCTTCATGCAACCCTCCCATCCTGGATTTTCGAACGTCCCTGGTTTCCGGTTTGGAACGTAGGGCCCATCCCGCAGGAATGCAATGGGACATATGGAGGATGACGGCAAACCCCCACCCCGCCTCCTGAGGGCCTACTACCAACGTCTCCTCCTCTTACCTCCCGCCGTCTCCTAGGTTTCGAGGCAGATCGGAGCGATTATTCCGATGAGTCTGTTAGGGATACGGCGACCAGGCGGGACCTCCGCTCGTAGGCGACGCCCGACCGCCTTGTTGGAGGAGCGATGAGGTGATTCCCGCTCGTCTACGGATGATGCAGAGCGCCGTGACCGCGGCAGTACTCTTCGTTTTCCTGGGCGGTTCCCCTGCGCGCGCGCAGGCGCCGCCCGACACCGCGGCGGCAGCGCCCCAGGCGCAGACCTCCGCCCCGCAGTCCGCGCTTCCCACCCGCGAAGACTGCCTCGCCTGTCATGGCGACGACGAGACCATGTCCATGGACCGGGGAGGAACGAAGGTCCCGCTCTACGTCCGGGTGGCGATTCTCAACGGCTCGGCACACGCCAAGCTCGCTTGCGTCCAGTGCCACGTCGGGTTCGATCCCGACGAGTCTCCGCACAAGGCGAATATCACGCCCGTCGATTGCGGCGTGTGCCATGGAGCGATCGCGGCCCAGCACGCGAAATCGCTCCATGGGCAGGCCATCGCTCGCGGGGACCCCCTGGCGCCGCGATGCAAGAACTGCCACGGGACGCACGACATTCTTCCCGTGAAGGATCCCCGCTCGCCGGTTTCACCTCTTCGCGTGCCGTTCACGTGCGGCACGTGCCACCGGGAGGGCGCCCCCGTTCAGCGGCAGCGGACGATTCACCAGGACCACATTCTCGAGAATTTCTCCGAGAGTATCCATGGCGAGGGGCTGCTGAAGAAGGGCCTCATCGTCGCTCCCAACTGCGCCTCGTGCCACACGCCGCACTCCATTCTTCCTCATACGGACCCCGCTTCCTCGATCGCGCGCCGCAACATCGCGGCGACGTGCACGAAGTGCCATGCGGAGATCGAGCAGGTCCATCGGAAGATCATCCGGGGAGAGCTTTGGGAGAAGGAGGCTCACGTTCTTCCCGCCTGCGTGGACTGCCACCAGCCGCACAAGGTGCGGAAGGTCTATTACGACCAGGGCATGGCGGACCGGGATTGCATGCGCTGCCACGGCGACCCCGGGGTCAAGGCCTCCGCGGACGGCCGGTCGCTCTTCGTCCGCGCCGACGACCTCGCCGAATCGCGCCACGCCAAGGTGTCCTGCAGCCAGTGCCACTCGGACGTGAGCACCTCCCACCTCAGGCCGTGCGAGACAATCCGCAAGATGGTCGATTGCTCTTCCTGCCACGCCGAGATCGGGCAGCAATACCAACAGAGCGTGCACGGCGTGCTCGTCGGGAAGAAGGACCCGAATGCCCCCACGTGCGAGGAATGTCACGGCACCCACGACATCCTGGGCAAGACCGATCCGGGCTCGGTCACGTTCCCCACGAACGTCCCCGGTCTGTGTGCGCGGTGCCATCGCGAGGGCGAGAGAGCCGCGAAACGGTACAAAGGGACCCAGCACAACATCATCGAGAACTACACCGAGAGCATCCATGGAAAGGGGCTCC
>JBGPMB010000012.1:0-30158 GCA_041486775.1 Candidatus Eiseniibacteriota bacterium
AGATCCTCTCGGGCGGCGTGGACGCGAACGCGCTCCAGAAACCGAAGCGATTCTTCGGGGCTGCTCGCAACATCGAAAACGGTGGTAGCCTCACGATCGTCGCGACCGCGCTCATCGAGACCGGCAGCCGCATGGACGACGTCATCTTCGAAGAGTTCAAGGGCACCGGCAACATGGAGGTGGTCCTGGATCGGAAGCTGGCGGACAAGCGCATCTTCCCGGCCATCGACATCAATCGCTCGGGAACGCGCAAGGAAGAGCTTCTGATGAGCCAGGAGGAGCTGAACAAGGTCTGGATTCTGAGAAAGTTCCTGAACGAACTCAACCCCGTCGAAGCCATGGAATTCTTGATCGGCAAGATGAGCCAGACCAAGACGAACAAGAAGTTCCTGGCGATGATGAACACCTAGAGGGAGCGCCGAGACATGAAACGCGGGATTCATCCGGGTTACTTCAATACGAAGATCGTGTGCGTCTGTGGAAACGTGATCGAGACGCGCGCGACGGTGAAGGACACCGTGCACGTGGAAATCTGCTCCAACTGCCACCCGTTCTTCACGGGCAAGCAGAAGCTCGTGGACACCGCGGGCCGGATCGAGCGGTTCCGCCGGAAGTACGGGATCAAGGACAAACCCGCCGAGGCCGAAACGCCGGCGGCCGGCGCTTAGTCCTCCCGCCGCTTCCCGACACCGCGTTCCGCGATGCCTGATCGTTATTCGCCCATCGGTGGGCAGGCCGTCATCGAGGGAGTGATGATGCGCTCGCCCGGCAAGGTGGCGACCGCCGTTCGCCTGCCCGACGGAACGATCCAGGTCAAGACGCAGGACTTCGTCTCCATTTCGCGCCGGACCCCCATCTTCCGGCTGCCGATCCTCCGCGGCGCGGTCGTGCTGGTGGAGTCCCTGCGCATCGGAATCCAGGCGCTCGCGTACTCGGCCGAGTCCGCGGTCCAGACTCCCCAGGACGAGCCCAAGGGCAAGGCGCGCTTCGGCACGCTGGGCCTGGGCATGGGGTTCACGGTGGCCCTCTCCTTCCTTCTCGGATTTCTCATCTTCTTCTATCTGCCGCTCAAGCTCACCGATCTCACCGGCGTGCGTCAGGGGCTTCTGTTCAACCTGATCGACGGGGGGATCCGCCTCGTCTTCTTCCTGATCTACATCATCGCGGTGGGCTACTGGGGCGAGATGCAGCGCGTCTTCATGTACCACGGCGCCGAGCACAAGACGATCCACAATCTCGAATCCGGCCAGGCGCTCTCGCCGGAGACGGCGCAGACGTTCAGCCGGTTCCATCCGCGCTGCGGGACGAGCTTTCTCTTCCTGGTGGTCATCGTGAGCTTCTTCGTGTTCGCCTTCCTCGGCCGCCCCGACACGTGGCAGGCCCGGCTCCTGCGCTTCGCCCTGATCCCCGTCATCGCGGGCATTTCCTTCGAGATCATCCGATTCGCCGGCGCCCACTATGACAAGGGTTGGGTGAAATGGATCAGCGAGCCCGGCCTCCAATTGCAGCGGCTCACGACGCGGGAGCCCTCGAGCGACATGCTCGAGGTCGCCATCGCCGCCCTCCGCGCCGTTCTCTAAGGGGGATTCGCCATCCGCGAAGCGCTGGAACGGGCGAAGGCCCGATTCGAGGAGCTGACCCAGAGGCTCGCCGATCCGGATCTCCATCACAATCAGGCGGAGATGAAGCGGGTGGGCAGGGAGCGGAGCTCGCTCGAGGAGCTGGTCTTTGCCGCCCGCCGCTACGACGAAGTGCTCCACCGCATCGCCGAGGACACCGCCATCCTCCGGAACGAGAAGGATCCGGAGCTTCTGGGCATGGCCAAGACCGAGCTGGGCGAGCTGGAGCTGGACCGCGCGAAGCTCGAAGCCGAGCTGCCGAAACTACTCCTTCCGCCCAATCCGCTGGACCAGAAGAACGTCATCGTGGAAATCCGCGCGGGAACGGGAGGGGATGAGGCGGCGCTCTTCGCTTCGGAGATGCTCCGGATGTACGTGAAGTACGCGGAGCGCCACGGGTGGCGCGCCGAAGCGCTCAGCGTCAGCCCCTCGGGCGCGGGAGGCGTGAAGGAGGCCATCGTCTCGATCGAGGGAAACGGCGCGTACAGCCGTCTCAAGTACGAGAGCGGCGTGCACCGGGTCCAGCGCGTTCCCCAGACCGAGGCCAGCGGCCGGATTCATACCTCCGCGGTCACCGTCGCCGTGCTCCCGGAAGCCGAAGAAATCGACATCGAGATCAAGCCCGCGGATCTCCAGATCGACGTGTTCCGCTCCTCGGGACCCGGAGGCCAGAGCGTCAACACCGCGGATTCCGCGGTGCGGATCCGCCATCTCCCGACCGGAATCGTCGTGCAGTGTCAGGACGAGCGCTCCCAGCTCAAGAACAAGGCGAAGGCGCTCAAGGTGCTCCGGGCGAGGCTCCTCGACATGGAGATCCAGGAACAGGACAAGAAGCTCGCACAGACGCGGAAGTCGATGGTGAGCAGCGGCGACCGAAGCGCCAAGGTCCGGACCTACAATTTTCCACAAGGCAGGGTGACGGAGCACCGGATCGGCCTCACCCTGTACCGGCTGCCGGACGTCATGGAGGGCGACCTGGACGAGGTGGTGGACGGGCTCTTCCACGCGGAGCAGGCGGAGCGCCTGGCGGCATCCGGCGAAGCCGCCCCGAACCGCGGATGACGAGGACCCGAGGCACCGGTCCCGATTCGATGGGGATGGCCGCGTCGAGCGCGGTCGCGCCGATCACGCGGGGTGTCCTTCTCGCGCAGGCGCGCGAGACGCTCGAACGCGCGGGCGTTCTCTCGCCCGACCGGGACGCGGAGAGGCTCCTGCTCCACGCGCTCGGACTCTCGCGGACGCGTCTCTGGTCGGATCGGGGCGCTACGGTGGGGGAAGAGGACCTGGCGCGGTTCGCCCGGCTGCTCGAGGCCCGGGCCCGGCGCGTCCCGCTGCAGCACCTCCTGGGCGACGTGGAATTCCACGCCGCCGAGATCGAGGTGGAGCCCGGGGTCTTCATTCCTCGCCCCGAGACGGAGCGGCTGGTCGAGGTCGTCCTGGAGGAGCTGGAGCTGGATTCGGGCGACATCCCCGAGCGCGGCACGATCATCGACCTGGGCACCGGGACCGGCGCGATTCCCATCGCGCTCCTGCTCTCCCTTCCGGCGGGATGGACCGCCGCGGCGATCGACCGGTCGGATCGGGCCATCGCGCTCGCCTCGCGCAACGCGCGCCGAAACGGCGTGGCGCGGCGCCTGGCGCTCCGGAAGGCCGATTTTCGCGATCCACCCTCTCCGGGGCTCGACGCGCCCGCGGATGTGCTGGTTTCCAATCCTCCCTACATCCCGACCGCATCCATCGCGGGGCTCATGCCCGAGGTGCGCGACCACGACCCCCGGGAAGCGCTTGACGGCGGTCCGGACGGTCTCGATGCTTTCCGGACCGTTCAGGGCGCTCTTTCTTCCTGGCTCAAACCGGGCGGCCTTCTTGCGCTGGAGATCGGGTCCGATCAGGCCGATCTATGCATGGAGCTGCTTGGGCCGCACCTCACGGAAGCGCGCATCGCGCGCGATCTCGGGGGGTATCCTCGAATCTTGACCGGCAGACGGCGGGGTACTCGATGAAGGCGAACACCAGGACCAAGAAGCAGCCGGCCAGGGCCGCGGTGGTCCCACAGGCCGGACGGGCCGAAACATCGGAGTCGAGCGAGGCGACGGGCATGGACGAAGTCTGGATCGAAGGGGGCCGGAAGCTCCGGGGCACCGTCCCGGTGAGCGGCTCGAAGAACGCGACGCTGCCCATCTTGACCGCGACTCTGCTCTCGCCCGGAATCTATCGCTTCACGAACGTCCCGGCGTTGCGCGACATCTCGACCATGCTCGAGCTGCTCTCGCTCTTCGGCGTGCGCAGCAAGCGCGAGGACGGGCACGCGCTCTTCGTGGATTCCACGGGAGCCCACAACGCCGACGCTCCCTACGAGCTGGTCAAGACCATGCGCGCCTCGATCTACGTCCTGGGCCCCTTGCTCGCGCGCTTCGGCGAGGCGCGCGTCTCGCTCCCGGGCGGCTGCGCCTGGGGTCCGCGTCCCGTGGATCTCCACATCAAGGGCATGCAGGAGCTCGGCGCCGAGGTCGAGATCGAGCACGGCTACATCGTGGCCCGCTGCAAGAAGCTCACGGGGAGCTTTCTCAGCTTCGAGATCTCGAGCGTGGGCGCGACCGGAAATCTCCTCATGGCGGCCGCGACCGCCGAAGGGCAGACCGTCCTCGACAACGCGGCCTGCGAGCCCGAGATCGAAGCCCTGGCGGAGTTCCTCTCCTCCATGGGCGTTGGGATCGACGGCGTCGGCACGGCGCGGCTCACGGTCACCGGCACGCCCCATCCGCACCCGGCCGACGCGGCCATGATTCCGGACCGGATCGAGGCGGGCACGTTCCTCGCCGCCGCGGCCATCACCGGCGGCGACGTCGAGGCCACCTCGGTGGAGCCGGGGCACCTGGACGCGGTCATCGGCAAGCTCGAGGAAGCGGGCGTCGAGGTCATCGTGGGCCAAAGGAGCGTGCGCGTGCGCGCCCCCGAGCGTTTGAGATCCCTCCGGCTCGCGACCGCGCCCTACCCGGCCTTCCCGACCGACATGCAGGCTCAGTTCATGGCGCTCCTCTCCGTGGCGCGCGGGACGAGCACCATCACCGACACGATCTACGCGGATCGCTTCACCCACGTGGCGGAGCTCCAGCGCCTGGGCGCCGACATTCGCGTGGAGGGCAACACGGCGACGATCCAGGGCGTGCCTTCGTTGAGCGGCGCCCCCGTCATGGCCACCGATCTCCGCGCGTCCGCGGCGCTCATCCTCGCCGGGCTCGTGGCGAAGAGCGAGACGCGCGTCTCGCGCGTCTACCACCTCGACCGCGGGTACGAGCGGATCGAGGAGAAACTCCAGGGGCTCGGAGCCGCGATCCGCCGCGTCCGGGCCTAGCGTCGAAGGCGTCATGCGTCCGGTCGTGATCGGCACCGCGGGGCACATCGATCACGGCAAGACGGCGCTCGTGCGCCGGCTCACCGGCATCGACACCGACCGCCTCAAGGAAGAAAAAGAGCGCGGGATCTCGATCGACCTTGGATTCGCCCATCGCGTTCTTCCCTCCGGCCGCCGCATCGCGATCGTGGACGTGCCCGGGCACGAGCGCTTCGTCAAGAACATGCTCGCCGGGGCGACCGGGATCGACCTCGTGCTGCTGGTCATTGCCGCCGACGAGGGGGTGATGCCGCAGACGCGCGAGCACCTGGCGATCGTGGATCTCCTCCGCGTCTCCCGGGGCGTCGTGGCCCTCACCAAATCCGACCTCGTGGACGCGGAGACGCTGGACGTCGTGCGCGTCGAGGCGAAAGACCTCTTGGCCCCCACCGCCCTGCGCGGGATTCCCATCGTCGCGGTCTCGTCCACCAGCGGGGCCGGTATGGACGAGCTGATCCAGGCCCTGGAGACCGCCGTCGGGCAGACGCCCGGTCGATCTTCGGCGGGGACGGCGCGGCTTCCGATCGACCGCGTGTTCCCCGTCGAGGGCATCGGAACGGTGGTGACGGGAACCCTCTGGAGCGGGGCCGTGCGCCCAGGGGACACCCTCGAGCTTCTCCCTTCCGGGAAGTCGGTCCGCGTCCGTCAGGTCCAGGTCCACGACACCACCGTCGAGGAGGCCCAGGCGGGACAGCGGGTGGCGCTCGCGATCCACGGGGTCCCGCGCGAGAGCGTCGCGCGCGGCGACTGGCTTGCGACCCCCGCCCGCTTCCGCCCTTCGCATCTTCTCGACGTCAGGCTCGAGCTACTCGATTCCGCCCCCAAGCCGCTCGGCTCACGCTCCCGCCTCCGCTGCCACCTCGGCGCGAGCGAGATCCTGGGTAGAGCCGTTCTCTTCGAGCGGGATACGCTTTCCCCGGGCGACTCGTGCTGGGCGCAGCTTCGTCTCGAGGCTCCCGCCACCGCCTCCGCGGGCGATCGCATCGTGATCCGGTCCTATTCGCCCGCGGTCACCATCGCGGGCGCGACCGTGGTGGATCCGACTCCGGCGAAGCGGGCGCGGCTCAAGCCCGGGGACTTGGCCCGGCTCGAGACCCTCCATTCGGGCTCGGCCATGGAGAAGCTGGCGGCCCTGGCGGAGGAGGCGGGCGCGGCCGGGATCGCGGGGGAGGGCGCCGCGGTCCGGCTCGGCGGCGGCGCGGCCCTCACCGAGGCGGCTTCGGCGGCGGTTGCCGCCGCGATCTCGGTCGGTGCCGAGGCGAAGCTGGTGCGCCTCAAGGACGGCCGGCTACTCACGCCGGAGGTCTGGCGTCAGGCTCTCGAGGAAGTCGTGAAGGGCGTTGCCGGTTACGCCGAAGCGAACAAGCTCCGGGACGGGATCCCGAAGGGGGAGCTGAAGAGCCTTCTCGCCCGCCGGCTTCCCGCGCCTGTCTTCGATGAAGCGCTCGAGATATTGACCCGGGGCGGCCGGCTCATCGCCAGGGAGGACCGGGTGACGTTGCCCGAGGCGGCGCCGACCCTGAGCCCCAGACAAGCCCAGGCGGTCGGGGAGCTGGAACGGCGCCTGGCCGGAAAAGGCTTCCAGGTGCCCGAAGTCGCGGAGCTGGTGCGCGGGATCCCGCCCGCGGAGCGACCCGCCGATCTGATCCGTTACCTGGTGGATAGCGGCCGCGCTGTGAAGGTCACTTCGGAGCTTCTCTACCCGGCCCCGCTCTGGGAGGAGCTGGAATCCCGCCTCCGGGCCCACTTCCAGAAGCACTCTACCCTCAGCATGGGAGCGTTCAAGGATCTGGTCCAGGTGTCGCGCAAGTACGCCGTTCCCCTGCTGGAGCATCTGGACCGCACGGGGCTTACGCGGCGGGAAGGGGATGACCGGGTGCCCGGTCCAAGACTGGTGTGACTTTTTGGACCCTCCGTCATTGCAATTCGACACCTACTCTGCTATTCTAACCCTCGTATGGTGGGTGGAACAATCCCTCCTCCCCACACCGCGTCGCCGGCAGGGCACGGCCCCTCCCAGGCCACGTCTGGTAGGAAGGCAGCGACAATGAACTTCCTCTCCTCCGAAAGATCCAATCGAACGATCGTCCGCGGCATTTTCTCGATCGTCGTGTTCTTGATCCTCGCTCTGCCGGTGCCTTCGCCCGTTCGGAGTCCCGTCAGCTTCGTTGCCCCCGCGCTCGCGTGGGCCACCTCGCCCGACGAGACTCTGAATCCGCCTCCGACGCCCCCGAAGAAGAGCTCCAGGCTGATCATGCGCGCCGCCCCGGTCAAGGGTGTCGTGATCGGAAGCCGCACGTTCTTCGGCCTGGCGTGGAGGATCTACTGGGCGACGGTGAGACTCTAGTCGACGACCCAGCCCGTCCCCGGAGAGCATGGGTACCGATACGTGAACAAGACCACCGCCGACCTTATTCGGGAGCGTGAAGAAGCGGTTTCGACCGCTCGCCTCACGCAAGACCCCGAACGACATCTGCAAAGCCTCGAAGATCTCGCCGAGATCTTCCTCCGGGCCGACAGCTATCTTCCGGCGCTTCAGAATCTGGATGAGTGCATCCTGGCCGCGGAGCGTCTGGGCCTCGAGGAGTCGCGCATCGCCACCCTCGAGATGAAGTCCGCCCAGGTGCTGATCGACAAGGCGGACGCGCCCGAGGCGCTTCGGTACTTGGCCCGCGCGCGCGGCCGGATCTCCGCCGAGACCCACCCCGAGCTGGTCGCGCGGCTCCAGCTCCAGAGCGCGCGCGCCTTGATCGAGCTGAGCCAGTACGACGAGGCGCTCCGTACCTGCGAGCTTGCCCACACGTACTTCCGCGACCACGGGCTCACGGGCCCGCTCGCGCATACCTACAACTGCTTTGGCCGGATCTATTTCCGTCTCGGCGATCTGAACAAGGCCAAGGAATTCTACGAGGCCTCCCTGCATCTCTTCCGCTGGGATCTCAACGACGACGACGGTGTGATCCGCTCCCACAATAATCTCGGCGTTCTCTATCGGCATCTCTCCGATTGGCGGCAGGCCACCTGGCACATGCTCCGTTCCATGGAGATCGCGACCCGCCTCGGAAACTTCGCCTACCTCGCCGTCACCTGCGCCAACCTCGGAATCGTGCACCTGAAAGCCGGATCCTGGGACGAGGCGCGCGAGCACTTCGAGCGCGCCCTCTCGAGCTATCTCCAGATCGGACGCGACGCCGGTGTGGCGCGCATGCGGATCGGCCTCGCGACCATCGCCTCCTACCGCCACGACTTCACGACGGCGGAGACGCACCTGAGCGCCGCCTGTCAGATCACCGCCCGGCTCGGATGCTCGCGCGAGCAGGTGCTCTGTCTCATGGGCCGCGGCGATCTGAACCACGAGATGGGTCACGCGGAGGCGGCGCTGGGCTCCTACGACCAGGCGCTGGACATGGCGCGCCAGATCGCTCCGGAAGGGGACATGATCCACGAGCTGCAGCGCCGCCGCGCCGAGGTGTTCACGGTCCGCGAGGACGTCGCCCACGCGGTAGAGGCCGCGGACGACGCCTTGCAGCGCGCGCTCCGGTTGAAAGATTCGCTGGAAGAGGGGGCGACGCGGCGCGTGCTCGCGACGATCTACACCCTCGAAGGCCGCCACGCCGAAGCGCATGCGCAGGCGCGGCAAGCCATCCGGCTCCTCGAGGGAATCCACGAGCGCTTCGAGCTGGCGCGGTCGTACCGCGAGCAGGCGCAGCGCACGAAGGGAGATCCCGACCCGGAGCGTCTGCGCGAGGCCCAGAACTACGCGTTCAAGGCCATGTCGCTCTTCGAGCAGCTGGGACTGGAGAATCAGGTACGCGACTGCGAGGGAATCCTCCGCGAGCTGAAGGCGCCCTCCTGGCTCGTGGCCCCGCGCTCCGAGCGGCCGTCTCCCAGCAAGTCCTCCCAGACCCAGGACATCGCCCGCGCGCACGGCTTCATCACGCAGCATGCGCGCACGCTTGAGGTGATGCGGAAAGCCTCCGAGCTGCTCTCCACGCCGGCCCGCGTGCTGATCCAGGGAGAGACCGGAGTCGGCAAGAACCTCCTGGCCTATATGTTCCGGACATTCGAAATCGAGCGCGGCCGGCCGTTCGTGGAAGTGAACTGCACGAGCCTTCCCGGAGACTTGGTCGAGAGCGAGCTCTTCGGCTACGTGCGGGGCGCTTTCACCGGCGCGGCGATCACGAAGCGGGGGATCTTCGAGGACGCGGACGGGGGCACGATCTTCTTGAACGAGATCGGCGAGCTCTCCGAGCGCACGCAGGTGAAACTGCTACAAGTTCTCGATGACGGCACCTACCGCCGGTTGGGCGAGGTTCGTTCGCGGCAGCTCAATGTGCGGATCATCTCGGCGACGAACAAGGATTTGGACGCCGCGGTGAAGGCAGGCTGGTTCCGCGCGGACCTGTACTATCGCCTCGGGCAGGTTGTGTTGTCGCTTCCCCCGCTACGTGAGCGTCGCGAAGACATCCCTCTTCTCATCCGCAACTATCTCGACGAGTTGTCGGCCCGTGAGGGCCGCCAGGTCCTCTTCTCCGAGGACGCGACGGAGTATCTGGTTTCCCTTCCGTGGCTCGGAAACGTCCGCGAGCTGAAGCACAAGATCGAATCGATCTTCCTCTGCGCGGGGCGCCAGGAGCTCCTGGACCGCGCGAGCCTCATGCCGATCCTCTATCCCGGCGGGGGAACGGCGCCCGAGACCTACCCCTCCCGCGGCCTTCGCGGGAAAGTGGACATGGCGAAGCGGGAGGAAGTGCTCGCCGCGCTATCACGAAACGGCGGCAACCGGAGCCGCGCCGCGCTGGAGCTGGGCATCACGCGCCGGCACCTGATCCGGCTCCTGAAGCAGATTTACTAGCTCTCCCGACACCGCTCGAAGCCCGCCCCATACCGCCCCACGCTGTTCGGTTCGTTCATTCGGTTTTCTTTATAGGGGTGACATTCGGGTCACTGCTGTCCGGCGGCACTGTGACATGGCAGAGTACCCATCGCACTAAGGCGTTACCCCATTTCCCACCTGTCAAAGTGTGACATTCATGTCCCATTAGAGGTCCCAGTGGGTATTTGCGACTGCTCAAACGGGCCCCGCGATCATCCACCATGTGGCCACGCACAAGCGAGTTACGCCCGAACCTCGTTTCGATCGGTCGAATCGGGCCACCGGGCACGCGCCATGCTTTTTACTGAGATCAGTTCAGCAGCGGTTGGATGGTCTTGAGATGACTAACGCGGCAAGATGACGTGGGGCCGCGGACGATGGGGAACTCTCAGCAGCAGCCAGCGCCAGGGCGAACCATCTACTTCAGGTCCCAGTGGACATAAAGGCTCCAGGCCGACTCAGTCTGGGTGCCTCATTCGTCCGCGACCCACTTGAACATACGTGAAGCACCGTTTCCCGGGTCCCCCCCGACACGATCTTGCAACCCAGCTCGACACCTCGCGATCGATCATCTTCAGGCCGCCGGCTCTGTCCCCGGTTTTCGGGGGCGGACGATCAGTTCCCGTTCCCGAGTGCATAACGCTTGGCCCGGCTTTCCGCGCCGGGGCTTGGTCACGAACTTTCGTTCGGTATAGATCACCGGAACCCGCGTTTGCTTTCGAGCCTTACTGAAGAATGCGGCGATCTGAGCCGCCTCCACCAGCGTGGTCGGCCTGGGTTTGGAGTTTCGAGTGGGGCGGCGAAGGATCACGTGGGACCCCGGTGCCCCCACGACGTGAAACCAAAAGTCGTGGGGGTTTGACAACCGATGGGTGATGAGGTCGTTGTCGGTGTTGCTTCGACCGACCCAGACTTCCCAGCCATCGTTCGTAACGTACGTCCTTGGCCGGAGCGACTTGTGCGCCCCTGGAGCTCCGCGCCCTGGACGTCCCGCACGGGGCGCGGCGACGGCCTGTCGACCCAGATGGGTCACTCGCATGTCGCCCCGTGCACTGGTTTCGATCTTGGCTTCCACGTGGAAGCGCGCGATACGCAACAGCGCTTCCTTGGGATTCATGAGGAGCGCGTCGCGGCCCAGGACGGCCAGCTCGGAAAGGCGCTGACGAGTTTCGGTGAGCCGGTCCTTGGCCAGCCGCTCCCCTCGTTCACCTTTCTTGGCTCTTCGGAAGAGCCGCGCCGCGTTCTCGTCGGGGGAGAGTGAAGGGTCGAGTTCGATTTCGACCGTCGCTCGAGGCGAGTCCGCGAATGGATCGGGGAGACCAACGCGGCTCGCCCCCCTCTGTATCTTCCCGAAGTTCGACAACAAGATTTCCGCCCGCCTGCGGTCCCCGCGCATCTCGGCGGCGTTCCGCATGTCCTGCTCCGCCCCCGCGGCCCGGCGGAGGAGCGTCCGCTCGGCCGACTTCAGCACGCGCTCCACGTCGGATCGGAACCCCGCGAGAAACGCGGCCCGGATCCGCTCGCGCAGGGCCTGGCACTCCTCGGGCGCCGTCGCGTCGCGCACGATCGGCGGACGATAGCCCGGCGGTGGCTTGGGCGCGGCCGTCTCGCGGGAGGCGGCTTCCCGGGTCTTTCCCTCCGTCCGCTCCTCGCGGTGAAATGCCCAGAGCGTCGTTCCCTCGGGCTCCATGGTGAGGCTCAAGTTCACGCGCGGTCCCTCGGCGTCGAGGGTCAGCCGGTAGCGCCGCGCCTCCTCGGACCTCGAATCGAATCGAAGGTCCAGGCCGCCCGCCTCCCGGGCGCGCTCTTCCACCAGCGTCGCGCCGCGGATGGGCGTCTCGATGGCCTGGAATCGGGAACCCCGCGGGTCGGGGTCGATGGGCAGAGTCGATGCGAGCGCGTACCACGCGGTCTTCCTCTCGAGGTGGATCCAGAGAAAGACGCGCGGCGCCCCCACGAAGGAGATCGCGAGCGAACAGTGGGTGAGCGGGACCACGCCGCGGGCCTCGCGTCCCACGAGGTCCGAGATTTCCGCGACTCCGCTCATGGCACCTTCTTCCCGGCCGAGAGCCGGGCCAGGTTGTTCGCGGCATCCGGGAAGCCGGGCAAGAGCTCCACGGCGCGCCGGTAATGCGCGATGGCCTCCTCGACCCGGCCCATCCGCTCGAGCACGACCCCCAGATTGTTCTCCGCCTGCGCGAGCCCGGGATCCAGGCGGAGCGCCTCGCGATAGGCCGCCACCGCAGAATCCGGCCGATCCTCGCGGACCTGGAAGTTTCCCAGTGCGTACCACGCGGCCGGATAGTCGGGCCGCAACCGGAGCAAGAGCCGGACATGGGCCAGGGCGGAGTCCGTCTGCCCGCCCTCGTCCTCCGCCGCGGAGAGATCCAGAAGCGTCTCGTTGTACACCGGCATCAGCTGGAAGGCGCGCTTCTGGTGCTCGATCGCGCGAGGGAAGTCGTGCTGCCGGTAGTAGTACTGCCCCAGGATGGCGTGCGCGTGAGGGGAGTTCGGAGAATCGCGCACCATCGAGGTGTAGAGGGTCGCGTCGTCCTTCCAGACCCCGACCCGGGGAAGGAGCAGCACGAGGTAGAAGGGCACCACAATCCCCGCGGTCCACCGGGGCAACGACTTAGGGAGAAAGGCCACGGCGAGCGCCAGGGCCGCGCTCGGGACGAAGAGAAAGCGCTCGGCGACGAGCGCTCCCGCGATGAGTCGCACCATGCAGAGCGGCAGCAAGGTGGCCGTGAAGAGCGCGAGGGGAACGAGCCACCGCGAGCGTCGACGGAAGAGCACCCAGAGCCCCGCGAGGATCAGGACCAGCGCGGCCGCGCCGGCGAAGAAAGAGGCGTCCGGCCGCGTGAGAGGCAGGACCTCGTGGCGCGCGGAGAGCGACACCGGGAAGAGGAGAAGCGGGATGTATCGGCCCACGACCGCGACACTCGTCAGGAGTTGTGGCACGAGCCCTTGCACCGGCGAGACCGCGGGCCCCGTAGACCAGCCGAGCGTGGCCCACCGGACGCCGAAATAGATCGCGTCCGCGAGAACGATCGGGACCGCGGCGAGCAGAATCGCCGGCCCCCTCATTTCCCGATCGCGAATCCAGAGCACGACCAGGAGGACCGGCGACGCGAGAAACGCCACTTCCTTCGAGAAGAGCGCCACCAGCAGAGAAGCCGCAGCCGGCGCGAGCTTCCACACAGGCCTCCGGATCCCGGGCCCCCAGCGCGCCGCGAGGAAGAGGGACGCGAAGAGGAACGCCCCGGCCATGAGGTCCGTGCGGCCCGATATGAAGCAGACGCTCTCGGGATGCGTCGGGTGGAGCGCGAAGACAATGGCGCCCGCCGCCGCGGCCACGGGATCTCCCGTAAGCTCCGAAGCCAGGAGCCAGAGGAACACACAGGCGAGGGCGTAGAGGATCAGATTCGTTCGGTGGAACGGCCCGGGCCGGTCCAGAGCGCCGAGCCCGGTGGAGGGCGGGGTCTGGTCCAGCCAGAGGCTCAAGAGGGTCCCCGGACGGAAGTAGTTCGGGCGCCGCATGGGATCTCCGAGGAAGGAATCGAACGGCGTGGCCAGGATCCGGCCGAGACCGCCGGCGCCGTAGGACTCGAGCTTGGGGATGATGATCCGGTCGTCCCAGACGAATTCGTAGCGGAGAGACCTCAGGTAGGGAAGGAGAGCTGCGAGGAGCACGAGGACCGCGAGGAGCGCTTGGAGACGGACCGAAACGGGACCTCGGGGTTTCCTCTTCCTCCCCCGCGGCATCTCCGAGGCGCGAGGTGATTGCGATTTATTGCCTTGCGGGAGGTCGGGGGCGGGCATGCGGGGACGTTAGTGACCTCGCGCCCGGCGGGTCAATCGCATTCTACCCAGAGCGTCGGGCCTCCGAGGCGACAAGCCCTCGAGGGCCTCGTTGACTCGGGCGGCTCTGCCGCGATACATTGCCTCTCTACCCCCGAGGAGTTCCAAACCCGACAATGGTTCGAAGCATGACGGGCTACGGTCGGGGCGAGGTCATGCTGAACGGCCTCCGCCTGACGGCCGAGGTCCGATCCGTAAACCATAGGTTCTGCGAGCTTTCGGTCCGCCTTCCCCGGGCCCTTTCGGCCCTGGAAGGAGAGGCGCGGAAGCTCCTTACAGAAAAGCTCACCCGGGGCAAGATTTCGCTCGGGGTGACCTGGGGCGGCGAGGGCGAGCAGCAGGCGGAACCGTCCGCCACGCTTCGCCTGGACGCCTACGCGGCCGACCGGTACATGGCGCTCTTGCGCGATCTCAAGGCCAAGTACAGCCTGGCCGGCGACATCGATTTGCGATCCTTCGCCTCGCTCCCGAACATCTTCGTCTGGGAGGAGCCGACGGCGGATTCCGAGGTCTACACGGCGATGCTGCGCGAGGTGGTCTTGAAGGCCGCCGAAGACATGGTTCGCATGAAGGAGCTGGAAGGGGAGATGCTTCGGACGGACCTGGAGACGCGGGTCGATTCGATCCAGAACCGCGTGGCGCACATTCGCGAGCGCGCGCCCGAACGGCTCCGTGAGGTGCGCAACCGGCTTCGCGAGCGCGTGAATCTTCTGCTCGAGGACGGGGAGATCCCGGAAGAGCGGGTCGCGCAGGAAGTCGCCATCCTCTCGGACCGCCTCGACTGCACCGAGGAGTGTGTCCGGCTCGAAGCGCATTGCGGCCATTTCCGAAAGCTCCTCGAGGAGGAGAGCACGCCGGGGCGGAAGCTCAATTTCCTCCTCCAGGAGATGAACCGGGAGATCAATACGATCGGCTCCAAATCCTCCGACGTTCCGATCGTGGAACAGGTGGTCGAAGTGAAAGAGGAACTTGAGCGGATCCGGGAGCAGGTCCAAAACATCGAGTGATCTGGACGCCTGGCTCCGCACCGGGCACCGGCCGTTCGTGGCCGTGATCTCGGGGCCTTCGGGCGTAGGGAAGAGCTCCTTCGTCCAGGGGCTCCTGGCCGCGGGGCTGAATCTGGAGTACTCGGTTTCGGCGACCACGCGGTCGCGCCGTCCGCACGAGGTGGACGGGCGGGATTATCTCTACCTGAACCGCGACGACTTCCGGCGGCGCGTCGAGGCCGGCGAGTTCGTGGAATGGGCGGAGGTCCACGGCGAGATGTACGGGACGCTGCGAAGCGAGACCGAACGCCGGCTGGATGCGGGCAAGAACGTCCTCCTGGATATCGACGTCCAGGGGGGACGGGCCGTCCGCAAGGTGTACCGGGACGGAGTGTTCATCTTCGTGCTGCCGCCCTCCTTGGCGAGCTTGGAGGAGCGGCTTCGGGGGCGTAAGACCGATTCGGACGAGCGAATCCGCCTGCGCCTCGAGAACGCGCGCCGGGAAATCGCGCTCGTGACCGAGTATGATTACGCGGTCGTGAATGACGATCTTTCGGCGGCGCTGGGTCGGGTGGTCTCGATCATCGTGGCGGAGACGTGCCGCGCCTCGCGCCGGCTCGCGATGGAACCAAGGTAGGAGGTCCGCATTCTGTTTCGTGAGGAGGTATCCGTGCTGGACGAAAAGGGAGTGCTACGTTCGAGCAACATCCCCAACAAGTACGAGCTGATCATCGTGGCGGCCAAGGAGGCGCGCCGGTTGAACGAGCTGAGCCGTCAGACGGGACTCAATCTCGGCGGCAAGGTGACCAACGTCGCTCTGGAGGAAGCGCTCAAGGGCAACGTCCTCTACCGGTACCGGAGCGAGACCGAAGAGAAGGTGGAGGTACCGGAGAGCGTCGAGGAGTAGCGCACCGTGGGCGAGGGGCGGACCGGGTTGAAGGAAGCGCGCGTTCTCCTGGGGATCACCGGCGGGATCGCGGCGTACAAGACCCCGGAGCTGGTCCGGCTCCTGGTCAAGGAAGGCGCCTCCGTCTCGATCATCCTCACGCGGAACGCGCTGCGGTTCGTCACCAAGGACGCCCTGCGCGCCGTCACCCGCGGCCCCGTGCTCGTCCACCTCTTCGAGGCGGAAGCGCTCGGGAACGGACCCTGGTTCGCCGACGCTCCGCGCTCCGCGCTGGGCATGGCCCACATCGGCATGGCGCGTGAGGCGGATCTCTTCCTCGTGGCACCCTCGACGGCCCATCTCCTCGGCAAGTACGCTCATGGGCTGGCGGACGATCTTCTCTCCACGGCCCTCCTCGCCACGCGCTCGCCCGTGCTCCTGGCTCCCGCGATGAACGTCGCCATGTGGGAGAACGTGGCCGTCTCCGAGAACGTGCGTAGCCTGCGCGAGCGAGGCGTTCGATTCGTGGACCCCGAGGAAGGGGAGTTGGCCGACGGCGAGTGGGGGATGGGACGCATGGCGTCCCTCCAGTCCATCGTCGCGGCCGCGCGCGGGGTGCTCGCCGGCGGACCCGGCGAGGACCGGGCCGCGGCCGTGAGCCGCAGGCCGCTTCCCGAGCCCGCGCACGCCCGCGTACCCGTCGACAAGCGCCCCGAAGCCGGACCGGGTTCGCCCCAAGGTCTCTCGCTCGTCAGCCAGCCGCTCTGGGGGCGCACCGTGGTCGTCACCGCGGGCGGAACCGAGGAGCCGATCGATCCGGTTCGCGTCATCACCAACCGGAGCAGCGGGAAGATGGGGTTCGCCTTGGCCGAGGTGGCGCGGAAGATGGGCGCCACGGTGAAGCTCATCGTGGCCCGCACCAGCGCGCCGCCCCCGGACGGCATTCCCCGCGTCGAGGCGCTCACCGTCGAGGCGATGGGGGACGCCGTGCGCGCGGCGATGGCCGATGCCGACGCTCTCGTCATGGCCGCGGCCGTGAGCGACTTCAAGCCCGCGGCTCCCAGCGGCTCCAAGGTGAAACGCCGGGAGAGCGGCCTGACGCTCGACCTGAGCGCGACACCCGACATCCTCGCCTCCGTGCGGAAAGAGTTCCCGAAGAAGTTCGTGGTGGGCTTCGCGCTCGAGACCGAGGACGAGGAGCGGCGCGGGCTGGAGAAGCTCCAGAAGAAGGGCCTCGACCTGGTCGCGGTCAACAACCCGCTCAAGGCGGGCTCCGCGTTCGGCTCCGACCAGAACGAGGTCACGCTGATCGACCGCTCCGGAGAGATGGAGCGTCTGGGGCTCTTGCCCAAGCACGATGTGGCGCGCGCCATCCTGCTCCGCGTCGCGCGCGCTCTCGAGCCCGCGGTCGCTCGGTGACGGATCCCCGGGTAGCGCTGGCCGCGCTCGCGCGTGAAGCGCGCGTGATGCTGGAGCGGGAGGTCGACCGCGGGCGCGAGCGGATCGCTCTGACCGCGCGAGACGTGCAGAGCCACGGACACGAACCTCCGGCGATGAGCGAGCCGCGCGATCTCTTTGGCGCGGCCGCAGCAGGAGGTTCCGTGTCCGGGGCCGTGCCCGCGTTCGCGCCGCCGTCCGTCCCCGCTCTCGCTCCGCGCCAGGACCTCCCCGACGATCTGGGCACCCTCGCGCGCATGGTGTCGGAGTGCCGCAAGTGCGGCCTCTGCGGCACGCGCACGAACACGGTGTTCGCCGACGGCAGCGCCACGGCGAAGCTCGTCTTCATCGGCGAGGCGCCCGGGCGGGACGAGGATGCCCGTGGCATTCCCTTCGTCGGGCGCGCCGGGCAGCTCCTGGACAAGATGATCGCCGCGATCGACCTGAAGCGAGACGAGGTCTACATCTGCAACGTGCTCAAGTGCCGGCCGCCCGAGAACCGCACGCCCGCGCCGGACGAGGTGGAGCAGTGCCAGCCCTATCTCGAGCAGCAGCTGGCGCTGGTCCGGCCCGCCTTGATCTGCGCGCTGGGACTCTCCGCGGTCCAGGCGCTCTTGAAGACGAAATCCTCCATGGCTTCGCTGCGAGGGCGCACGTTCGAATACAGGGGCATTCCGCTCATCCCGACCTATCATCCCGCGGCGCTTCTCCGAAACCCGGGCCTGAAACGCGACGCCTGGGAAGACATGCAGCGTGTGCGCGACACCTTGAAGGCTCGCACGGCGAGCTGAGGAGCCTCTGATGGAGCAAGCGGCGGAACGGATCGCGGACCCTCGGCGTCCGTTCGAGAAGGACGAGGGCTTGGCGGGCGGGCGCATCCCGCCGCAGTCGCTCGACGCGGAGCGCTCGGTGCTGGGGGCGATGCTCCTCTCGCGCGACGCGATCGCCGCCTCCATCCAGCATCTGGACGAACGCTCCTTCTATCGCGAGACGCACCGCAAGATCTGGCGCGCGATGGTGACCCTGTTCGACCAGAACGAGGCGGTGGATCTGGTGACGCTCGTCGAGGAGCTGAAGCGCCGGAAGGACCTCGAGGCCATCGGCGGGGCCACGTACTTGACGAGCCTGGATCAGTTCGTCGCCACCGCGGCGAACGTGGAGCACTACTGCAAGATCGTGAACGAGAAGGCGACGCTCCGTCGCCTGATCGATGTCGGAACCGAGATCGTGGGCGAGTGCTTCGATCAGAGGAAGGAGCCCGCGGCCCTCCTCGACCGCGCCGAGCAGGCCATCTTCGCGATCTCGGACGACCGGCTCCGGACCGGCTTTCATCCCATGCGCCAGCTGGTGCTCCACGGCTACTCGGCCATCGAGGAGTACCGCCAGCGCAAGGTGTACGTCACCGGGGTGCCTTCGGGCTTCTACGACCTGGACGAGAAGACCGCGGGCTTCCAGAAGTCGGACTTCGTGGTCATCGCGGGCCGCCCCTCCATGGGGAAAACCAGCTTCGCCATGAACATCGCCGAGAACGTAGCGGTCGGCCTGAAGCCTGCGGAGCGGCAGGCTGTCGCTGTCTTCAGCCTGGAAATGTCGAAGGAATCGCTGGTGCAGCGGCTCATGTGCTCGCTGGCCCGCGTGGACATCCACAAGATCCGCCGCGGATACGCGAGCAACGAGGAATACAAGAAGCTCCAGAACGCGGCGGCGCAGCTCCACGAGGCCCCGATCTACATCGACGACACCGCGGCCATGAGCATCCTCGAGATGCGCGCGAAGGCGCGGCGGCTGGTCTCCGAGGTGCCGCTGGGGTGCATCGTGATCGACTACCTCCAGCTGATCCGCGGCCCCGAGTCCTCCGAGAACCGCCAACAGGAGATCTCAGCGATCTCACGTTCGCTCAAGGCCCTGGCCAAAGAGTTAAAGATCCCCGTCATCGCGCTCTCGCAGCTCTCGCGCGCGGTCGAGACCCGCGGAGGGACCAAGCGTCCCGTGCTTTCGGACCTGCGCGAGTCCGGGGCCATCGAGCAGGATGCCGACGTCGTCCTCTTCGTCTATCGCCCCGAGGTCTACGAGACGGATCCCCAGAAGAGGGACGGCAAAGCGGAGATCATCATCGCCAAGCAGCGGAACGGCCCGACCGGGAGCGTCGACCTCGCCTTCCTGAGCGAGTGCACCCGCTTCGAGTCGCTGCGATCCGTACCGGAGCCGAAGTTCTAGCGCCCGCGTGAACGAGACAGGCGTCGAGCGGCTCGCCGACCGGTTCCCGTTCCGGTTCCTCCTGAACGGGCTTCGGGACACCGGCGAGGTGCTCATCCTCCTCGGCGAAGTCATCCGCGAGCTGCCCCAGGGCCTCCGGAAGATCCCCCTGGTCGTACAGCAAATGGTGGCCATCGGACTGGGTTCGATGCCCTTGACCATTGTCGTGGCGCTATTTACGGGCGCCGTGGCGGCGGTGCAGGCAAGTTATCAGTTCCGAGATTATGTGCCGATGATTTACCTCGGCACGGTCATCGGGAAGTCCGTCGTCATCGAGCTGGGCCCGGTCTTGACCGCGCTCGTCGTGGGAGGGCGCGTCGGCGCCTCGATCGCGGCGGAGCTGGGGACCATGCGCGTGACCGAGCAGGTCGACGCCATGGAGGCCATGGGGATCAGTGCCACGCGCTATCTCGTCGTACCGCGCGTGGTGGCGGCGACCCTCATGCTCCCCGTGCTCACGATCTTCGCGGACGTGGTAGCGGTCTTCGGCGGTTACCTGGTCGCGGTGCTGACGCTCGACGTGAGCGGGCACACGTTCACGAGCGGGCTCAGGCTCTATTTCCACCTGCGCGATGTCTTCTCGAGCCTGATCAAGTCGGTGTTCTTCGGGGCGATCATCTCGATGATGGGCTGCTACTACGGGCTCCGGAGCGAGGGGGGCGCCGAGGGTGTCGGCGTGGCGACGACGCACGCGGTCGTGGCGTCGTGCCTTCTGATCCTGATCGTGGACTATCTGCTCGCGTCGTTCTTGTTCCGGGTGCTCTTTGCCTGAGCCTTCGATCGTCATCGATTCCGTCTCGAAGCGCCTCGGCAAGAGCCAGGTGCTTCGCGGCGTGAGCCTGAACGTGGCGCGCGGCGAGTCGGTGGTGATCATCGGGCGGAGCGGCACCGGAAAGTCGGTGCTCTTGAAGCACGTCATCGGGCTGATGGTGCCCGACGCCGGGACCGTGCGCGTGGACGGCGTCGACGTCCCCACGCTCGGGGGGAAGGAACTATTGGAATTACGGAAGCGGATGGGGATGCTCTTTCAGGGAGGGGCTTTGTTCGATTCGCTGAGCGTGGGAGACAACGTGGGGCTGCCGCTCCGGGAGCACACGAAGATCGTCGAGGAGCAGGTCGCCCTCGTGGTCAAGGAGAAGCTCCACCTGGTGGGGCTCGAGGGCGTCGAGGAGATGCGTCCCTCGAGCTTGAGCGGCGGCATGAAGAAGCGCGCCGCGCTCGCCCGCGCCCTGGCGCTCAATCCCGAGATCATGCTCTATGACGAGCCGACGACCGGGCTCGATCCCATCACCGCCGATCTCATCAACCGGCTCATCCGGCGCCTTCAAGAGAGGCTCGGGATCACGTCGATTGCGGTGACGCACGATATGCGGAGCGCCTATCATATCGCCGATCGAATCGCGATGCTCCACGAGGGCCGCATCCATGCGATCGGCACCCCGGCGGAGATTCAAGCCACGACCGACCCTGCCGTGCGGCAATTCATCGAGGGGAGCGCCGAAGGGCCGCTCCTCCCCACGTAAGGGGATCGGGGATGAACCACACATCGCGGCGGGCCGCCATCCAGGTCGGAGCCACGGGTCTGATCGCGCTCGCCCTGCTCCTGATCGGGATCGCATGGATCAAGGACTACCGGCTGGGGCAGAAGAAGCGGACCCTGGCCGCCCAGTTCGACGAGGTGGGAAACCTCTCGGAGGGAGATCCGGTCTCGGTGCGCGGCGTGAAGAAGGGGGCGGTGCGGGTGGTGAAGCTCCTGGACCAGGGCGTGCGCGTGGAGTTCGAGATCGCGCGCGACGTGACGCTCCATCCCGACGCCGTGATCCGCATCGCGAACATCGGCTTCATGGGGGAGAAGTTCCTGGCGCTCGATCCGGGCTCGCAGCCCGGCAGCTTCGATCTTCGGAAGCCCATCCCGGGCCGCTTCCAGTCGGGCGTACCGGAGGTGATCTCGGGGGCCGGCGATCTCATCACGCAGGCAACCGAGCTCTCCTCGCGGCTGAACGAGTTCCTGGACGCCGTCGACCCGGCCACGATGGAGCGCGCCTCGAAGAATCTGGAGAAGATGTCGGCCTCCCTGTCCTCGGCGGTCGACCGGAACCAGGCGGACTTGCGCCAATCCATCCTCGACTTCAAGAGCGCGGCCCATCAGATCCGGGTCATCGCGGAGACCAACTCCGATCAAGTGGGCACCTCGATCCGTGATTTCGGCACCGCGTCGAAGCGCCTCACGGAGCTCTCGGAGAAGCTGGGGGTGACGGCGGATGCCCTTCAGCGCGTCGTCGGCCGGATCGACAACCGGGAAGGCTCGCTGGGAAAGGCCATCGCGGACTCCACGCTCTACGACGAGCTTCGCGAGACTCTCCGCAACACGAACGATCTGGTTAAGGACATCAAGAAGAACCCGAAACGCTACATCAAGCTCGGCATTTTCTAGCGGGACCCCCCGACGCCCGCTCGGGAGACCACCATGGCCAGGAAGGAACGCTCCACAGCGGCGGTCCGCAGCGTGTTCCTCTGCGGCGCCTGCGGCAACGAAAGTCCCAAGTGGTTCGGGCGGTGCCCGCACTGCGGGGAATGGAACACGGCGGTCGAGGAAACGGCGCGCGCCAAGACGGATGCCAAGGACCGAAACTACGGCGCCCCCGCCTCGGCCCCCACGCGGATTCAGGACATCGAGACGGTCGGGGAGGAGCGGCGCCGGTCCAGGATCGGCGAGCTGGATCGCGTCCTGGGAGGAGGGCTGGTCCCGGGCTCCCTCGTTCTGATCGGCGGCGATCCCGGAATCGGCAAGTCCACCCTCGCCCTGCAGCTCGCGGTCTCGCTGGCGGACGAGGGAAACCCCGTGCTCTACGTCTCGGGCGAGGAGTCCCCGCGGCAGGCCAAGATGCGCGCCGAGCGGATCGCGCTCCGGGGCGGCGTGGAGCATCTCTGGCTCCAGTCGGAGATCGACCTGGACGCGATCGTGGCCGAGGTGGGGAGGCTTCTGCCCACCCTCCTGGTCGTGGATTCCATCCAGACCCTGTTTCTCTCCGGCCTCGCGGCCGCGCCCGGCAGCGTCACGCAGGTGCGCGAATGCGGCCTCAGACTCTTACGTCTGGCGAAGGAGCGCGGGCTCCCCATCATCCTCATCGGGCACGTGACGAAGGACGGCAGCGTTGCGGGACCGCGCACCCTCGAGCACATGGTGGACGTGGTGCTCTACCTCGAGGGGGACGGGCACCACGAATACCGGATCCTGAGCGCCGCCAAGAACCGGTTCGGCTCCACCAACGAGATCGGCGTTTTCGAGATGCGCGGGGACGGGCTGGCCGAGGTGGCGAACCCCTCGGAACGCCTCCTACGCGACCGCGGCCGCTCCGTGCCGGGCTCGGCCGTGGTGGCGTCCATCGAGGGGACGCGCCCGCTCCTGGTCGAAGTGCAGGCACTCGTGGCGCCGACCCACTTCGCGAATCCCCAGCGGGTGGCGCAGGGCGTGGACCCGCGCCGCCTCGCCGTCCTGATCGCCGTGCTGGAAAAGCGCGCGGGCCTTTCGCTCGCCGGCTGCGATGTGTTCGTGAACGTCGCGGGGGGGATCAGGCTCGAGGAGCCGGCGGCCGATCTGGGCTTGAGCCTGGCGCTCGCCTCGAGCTTCCGCGATTCCCCGCTTCCGCCCGACCTGGTCGCGATCGGGGAGGTCGGACTGGGGGGCGAGCTTCGTCCCGTGCCGCACATCGAGCGGCGGTTGGAAGAGGCGATGCGCTTGGGCTTCCGCACGGCGGTGATCCCCGAGCGTCAGGCGGCGGTCCCCGGGGAGGGCGCGAAGGGGAAAGCCAAACCCGCCATCGCGACGATCGCCGCCGCCACGCTGCGCGAGGCGATCGACCGCTGTCTCGTAGCGCCGCCGGGACGACGCGAATCGTCCGGTCCCGCGCCTGGTCCACGCTCCCGTGGCTGATTCGATGGACCTGGCCGTCATCCTGGCGGGCGCGGGAGAAGGGCTGCGCATGGGCGCCCTCGGTCCGAAGCTCTTGATCCCGGTCGGAGGACGCCCGGCGCTCACGCGCGTGCTCGACTCCTTCCTCGAGGTGGAATCCGTGGGGGAAATCGTCGCGGTGATTCCCGAGGCCTTGCTCGAGGACGCGAAGCGCGCCACGGCCTCGCGGCCGAACCCGCGCGGCGTGCGCGTGGCGTTCACGGGCGGCGGCGCGACGCGTCAGGATTCGGTGCGGAACGGGCTTCAAGCGCTCAAACGCTCGCTGCCCTTCGTCGCGGTGCACGACGTGGCGCGCGTGCTCGTGTCGCCCGCCTTGATCGATCGCGTGCTCGTGGCCGCGCGCCGGACCGGCGCCGCCATTCCCGCGTGCCCGATCCGGGACAGCGTGAAGGAGGTCGCCGGCGAGCGGGTGGTTCGCACGATCGACCGCGAGCGGCTCCGGGCGGCGCAGACACCGCAGATCTTCGCGCGTGATATATTAGCCCGCGCTCACGCGGCTGCCGCCCTCGAAGGCGCGGCCGCGACCGATGACGCGATGCTCGTCGAGCGGATCGGCTGCGAGGTGGCGGTGGTCCCGGGCGAAGCATCGAATCTCAAGCTCACCGAGGCGGGCGATCTGTCCGTGCTCGAAGCCTGGCTCAAGAATCCGGTGACGGAGGGATGATGGGTGGATATCGAGTCGGAATCGGCTACGACATCCACCGCCTCGAGCGCGGGCTTCCCTTGACGCTCGGGGGCGTCTCGCTCGCGCATGAGCGAGGGTTGAGGGCCCACTCCGACGGCGACGCGCTCGCGCATGCCATCGGGGACGCGCTCCTCGGAGCCATGGCCCTCGGCGATCTCGGCACCCATTTCCCGGACACCGATCCCAAGTACCGGGGCATGTCGAGCCTCACGCTTCTCGAGCACATCCGCGGGCTCCTCGAGCACCGCGGCGCGCGGGTGGTGAACGTGGACTCCACGCTGATTCTCGAAGCCCCGCGCATCCATCCGCACGTCGCCGAGATGCGCGATCGCCTCGCGGGAGCGCTGGGGGTGGACCCCGAGTGGGTCTCCGTGAAGGCCACCTCGAACGAGGGCTTGGGCGCGATCGGCCGCGAAGAGGGTGTCGCGGCCATGGCGGTGGCGCTGGTGGAGGTGGACCGATGAAGATCGCGGTGCTCATGGGTGGAACGAGTCCCGAGCGCGAGGTCTCGATCCGGACCGGAGGAGGCGTGAGCAAGGCGCTCCTCTCGCTCGGCCACGAGGTAGCCCTGCTCGATACCGGGACCGGGAAGCTCCTCCAGGGCGGCGACCTTCACACAGCGCTCGGAAACCCGGCCGGCTCCGCGGCGCTGGCACCCGTCTCCATCCCCGCGAATGCCTTGAACGCCGGCCTCGAGCCATTCATCCGCGGCCTCTCGCGCGACGTCGAGCTGGTCTTCGTGGCGCTCCACGGCGGGGACGGCGAGAACGGGACGCTGCAGGCGCTCCTCGATCTGGCCCGTGTGCCCTATACGGGGTCGGGCGTTCTCGCCTCCGCGCTCGCGATGGACAAGGCGATCTCCAAGCGGATCTTCGTGCACGAGGCGGTCCCCACGCCGGAATGGGTGGAGCGCTGGGCGCCCGAGGATCCGGCGCAGCCCTGGAGTCCCGACCTGGACGATGAGGAAATGGATAGGCTCGGCGGGTTTCCCGTCATCGTGAAGCCCAATGACCAGGGCTCCACCGTCGGGATCACCGTCGTCGCCTCGCGTGCGGAGCTCAAGCCCGCGCTCCACACGGCGCGGCGCTTCGGGCGGCTCGCCCTGATCGAGCGCTTCATCCCCGGGCGCGAGGTCACCGTCTCGGTGCTCGACGACCGCCCGCTCCCCGTCGTCGAGATCATCCCGGAGGGCGGCTTCTACGATTACGAGCACAAGTACACGGCGGGGGCGAGCCGCTACGAATGTCCTGCCAAGCTCTCACCCGAGGCGACCGAGAGGCTCCTGAGCTTGGGGGTTCGCGCTTGCCGGTCGCTCCGCACCCGGGGCGTCGCGCGCGTGGATTTCCGACTGGACGAGGAGGGCACGCCGTTCTGCCTCGAGGTGAACACGGTCCCCGGAATGACCGAGACGAGCCTCGTTCCGAAGGCCGCGGCGGCCGCGGGCATGAGCTACGTGGATCTGGTCCGCGCCATCGTGGACGCCGCCCCGGTGGAGGCCGCGCGATGAACATCACCCCGGCGGGCTCGCGCGACACCGACCTCGTCACGGCTCTGATCCGTGTCGGCCTCATCGTTCTCTCGGCGTTCCTCATGTCTCGGATCGCCCGGGCGCTGATCGGAAGGATCGAAACGGCCATCCGCGCGGGCACGCAAGGGTTCGCGATCGAGCGTGAGAAGCGCGCGGTGACGCTGGGGAAGATGCTCCGGAACGCGAGCTGGGTGCTGATCGTGGTCGTGTCGCTCCTGATGGCCCTTCGCGAGCTGGGGTTCGACGTCACACCCGCGCTGGCCGCGGCGGGCGGCTTCGGCATCGCGGCCGGATTCGGGGCCCAGACTCTGGTTCGCGACTGGCTCGCGGGCATCCTCATCATCACGGACAACCAGTTCGCGGTGGGTGACGTGGTGCGCGCCGCCGGCGTGGCGGGCAAGGTGGAGGTGGTCTCGCTGCATCACACGGAGCTCCGGGACGGCGACGGCGCGCTCCACTTCGTTCCCAACGGAGAGATCAAGGTGGTGACCAACCTCTCGCGCAGCTGGTCGCAGCCGACGGTCCGCGTGCCGATCGATATCTCCGAGGATCCCAAGCGCGTGCTGGCGGTGCTCCGCGACGAGCTCCGGAAGTTCGCGGAGGATCCCACGGTGAAGACACACCTCGAGGGCGAGCCGCGCCTGCTCGGGATCGAGGATGTCTATGCCGGCTACTTCACGGTGCTCCTGCAAGTGAAGACCAACCCGGGCCAGCGGCTCGAGATGATGCGCGAGCTTCGCATCGCGGTCCTCCACCGGCTGCGCGAGGAAGGGATCTCGGTGCGGCCCGCCGCCACCTCGTCGACCCCCGTATGAGCCTGCGCGTCTACGACACGAGGCGGCGGAAGAAGCTCCCCTTCGAGCCGGTCCGTCCGAATCACGCGGGGATGTACGTCTGCGGGATGACGGTCCAGGACAAGCCGCACGTCGGGCACATGCGCTACGCGGTCGCCGGGGACGTGATCCGCCGCTATCTCGAATTCAAGGGCTTCGAGGTCACCTACGTCACCAACTTCACCGACATCGACGACCGCATCATCGATCGCGCGAACAAGGAGGGCATTCCCTTCGGCAAGGTCTCCGAGCGGAACATGAAGGCCTTCATCACGTACGCGGATCTCCTGAACATCAAGCGGGCAACGCACTATCCGCGCGCGACCGAGCACATCGCGGAGATCGTGACGCTGATCCAGCAGTTGATCCAGAAGGGCCACGCCTACGCCGCCGGCCAGGACGTCTACTTCGACGTGCGGAGCTACCCCAGGTACGGAGAGCTCTCCCGGCGGAAGCTCGACGACCTTCGCGCGGGAGTCCGGATCGAGGTGGGAGAAGCGAAGCGCGACCCGCTCGACTTCACGCTCTGGAAAGGCGCGAAGCCCGGCGAGCCCAGCTGGCCCAGCCCCTGGGGGCCGGGACGTCCGGGGTGGCACATCGAGTGCTCCGCCATGGCGATGAAATATCTCGGCGAGACCTTCGATTTCCACGGGGGCGGACAGGACCTGGTCTTCCCGCACCACGAGAACGAGATCGCGCAGTCGGAGGCGGCCACGGGAAAGACCTTCGCGTGCTACTGGATCGAGAACGGCCTCGTGCTCCTCCGCGGCGCGAAGATGTCGAAATCGGATCAGCACTTCTTTCTCATCGAGGACGTGGCGAAGAAGGTCGAGCCCGAGGTGATCCGCTTCTACTTGCAGTCCACTCAGTACCGCAGCCCGATCGAGTGGAACGAGGACCGTCTGCGCGAGGCCGGGATCGCCTACGCCCGTCTGCGCGCGGCGCTCAAGACGGGAGAGGACGCGGGAGGAGCCGAGCCGTCCGACGAGACTTTGAAGTCCAAGGGGCTCCACGGCGAGGCGCTCAAGGCCGAGAAGCTCTTCGAGGAGTCGATGGACGACGACTTCAACTCGGCCAAGGCGCAGGGGCACCTTTTCGATCTGGCGAAAGCCATCAATCGGGTCGCGGAGACGGGGGCTTCCGGTCCGGACCGCGCGGCGCTGCCGCACGCCACACGTACGCTGCGACGCCTCGGGGAAACGCTGGGGCTCTTCTGGGAAGGAAAGACACGCGAGGAGGAGGTCCCGGACGAGGTACAACTCATTGTGAGACAAAGGGATGAGGCTCGCCTCCAGAAGCAGTGGCAAAGGGCCGATGAGCTTAGGGATCAGATTCAGACCCTGGGCTATGTCCTCGACGACCAGAAGGGGGGGACACGCGCCCGGCGAAAACTCTAGCCCTGAAGGGGTTGACCAACCAGCCGATGCGCCTGTTCCAGCGGCCCCGCACCCTCAAAGACGAGCTCCAGATACTCTTCCTCGCCGTGGGAAGCGCGTTCCTCGTTCTCGCGACCGTCCTTCTCTATCAAAACGGACAAGCCTCGCTGCGCCGGCAGCTCATCGCGAGCGCCTCCTCGGCGGCCGAAACCGCTTCGGCCCTCATCGGCCTCGAGGACCATCGCTCCGTCCGCACTCCCGCCGACATGAACGAGCGGCCGTTCCGGAACATCGTGCAGAACCTGGGCGCTCTGCGCCGCGCCAATCCCGACCTCGTCCATCTCTTCACGATGGCCCCCATCGGGGAGATGGGCGCCTGGAGAGTCGTCGTGGACATGGGCGGATCCGCGCCTGTCCGCGAAGAGGGAGATCTGGTGCACGGCCGCCTTCCGGTGGGCTCGGCGCCTCCCTCGAGTCTCCCCGTCGCGCTCATTCACGCCGGCATGGCGGGCACGGCCGCCGACATCCTGGACCTGACCAACCCCTCGCGCGCGCGCGCGGTAGCCGTCGCGCCGATCGTAGCGCCGCAAGGAGGCGCGATCGGTCTCGTCGTCGTGGAGCTGAGTGCCGCCGGCCTGATCGAGGAGGTGCGGCTTCTCTGGTACGTCTCCATCGCGATTTTCCTGGTCGGGCTGGTTGTGAGCGTCGTTGCCTCGAACCTGGCCTCGCGCTGGGTGACGCGCCCCATCGAGGAGCTGCTGCTCGCGGTGGACGAGATCTCGCGGGGCAATCTCCGGGCGCGCGTCGTGGGCCAGAGCCGAAACGAGCTGGGCGCCCTGGGCCAGGCCTTCAACCTCATGGCCCAGAATCTCGAAGTCTCGAAGGCGAAGAACGACGAGCAGCAGAACCTATTGCGCGAGCTTCACCGCACCGGCTCCCAGGTCGCGGCCACCCTCGAGTTGCCACGGATGCTCGAGACCGCCGCGCGCGGGATCCGCGCCATCTGCGGGGGGGAGGAAGCGTTCGCGGGCGCGATGGGGCCGCGCGACAAATCGGTGCACATCTGGACCCGCTCGGGACCCGGGATGCTCGACCTGGAAGGTTGGGACACCCCGGTCACGCTGCTCGAGGAGGTGCTCGGAGGGGAAACCCGGCTTCTCGCCCGGAAGGAATTCGCGGCGGCCGGACTCTCGATGTTGCTGGACCGCCCCGGAGACTACGCGCTGGCCGCGCCCCTGCGCGTGAGCGATCAAACGCTGGGCGTACTGGTCGCGCTCGGCGCCCGCTCGCAATTCCACCCCGAGGGCATTTCGCTCGCGACGCTCTTCGCGCGGCAGGTCTCGGCGGCGGTCGCCAATGCGCGCATCTTCGAGCAGGTCCGGGCCATCGACCGCTCGAAGAGCGAATTCCTCTCCATCGCCTCGCACGAGGTGCGGACGCCGCTGACCGTCATGAAGAGCTCGCTCGACATTCTGGTCTCCAGCCCCAAGTTCGAATACACCGCCGACCAGCGCCAGCTCATCGCGTTCTGTCAGGAGTCGGTGGAGCGGCTCATCCGGCTCGTGAAGGACATCCTCGACGTCTCGAAGATCGAGGCCGGGGTTCTCTCGATCCAGTTCCAGCCCACTTCGCTGAACGACCTGATCGAGAAATGCCTCTTCTGGGTGCCCCAGCTCCCCGGCGGGCAGGGGATCGAGGTCGAAGCGCGGCTCCCCAGCGAGCCCGCGATGGTGCTCGCGGACGCGCAGCGAATCATGCAGGTGCTGGAGAACCTGATCTCGAACGCGATCAAGTTTTCCAAGACGGGAGGCAAGATCACGATCGAGCTGCGCGAGCACGACCGCGAGTACGAGGTGATCGTCTCCGACCAGGGGAAGGGGATCGCGCCCGAGGACTTGAACCGCATCTTCGGGAAGTTTTACCAGGTCGCCGATTCCGCGACCCGCGAGCAGGGCGGCACCGGGCTCGGCCTCGCCATCTGCAAAGGCATCGTGGAAGCGCACCACGGGAAGATCTGGGCCGAAAGCGTCCTCGGCGACGGGAGTCGGTTCCACTTCTCACTCGCCCGTGTGCTCGATGCGCCGATCGGCGATCGCGCCGTGGGCGAGATCAAGGTCGATTCGCTTCTCTCCGCACTTCGCACCGCTTCAGCGCGCGCCACACGGATCGGGTAGCCCCCCTCGCAAGCGCCACATAGGCCAATCCGTTGACCTGTCCCGGTCCTACACGTACTATGCGCCCGGCGAGCCGCCCGCGCTCGCGGGGGATTCGATGGACCGCCGAGAGCTGGCGTAGCTCAATTGGTAGAGCATCTCATTTGTAATGAGGTGGTTGGGGGTTCGAGTCCCTTCGCCAGCTCCAAGTACTCGTCAAAAAGGGTCGTGCCGGAGGGGTTCCCGAGCGGTCAAAGGGAGCAGACTGTAAATCTGCCGGCTTAGCCTTCGAAGG
>JBGPMB010000013.1:0-30153 GCA_041486775.1 Candidatus Eiseniibacteriota bacterium
AGGCCGCAGACATCCAGGGCCGGATCGCCCAAATCAAGAAGCAGATCGAAGACACGACCTCCGACTATGACAAGGAGAAGCTGCAGGAGCGTCTCGCGAAGCTCGCGGGCGGCGTGGCGGTGGTGAATGTCGGCGCCGCGACCGAGACGGAGATGAAGGAGAAGAAGGCCCGCGTCGAGGACGCGCTCCATGCGACGCGCGCGGCCGTGGAGGAAGGTATCGTCCCGGGCGGCGGCGTGGCCCTGATCCGCAGCATTCCGGCGGTCGACAAGCTCAAGCTCGAGGGTGACGAGCTCATCGGCGCGAACATCGTGAAGCGCGCGCTCGAAGAGCCGCTCCGCCAGATCGTGAACAACGCCGGATTGGAAGGCTCGGTCATCGTGGAGCAGGCCAAGAAGGAAAAGGTCACGGTCGGCTTCAACGTCGAGACGGAGAAGTTCGAGGATCTATTCGAGGCGGGCGTCGTGGATCCGACCAAGGTGACGCGGTCGGCCCTCCAGAACGCCGCGTCGGTCGCGGCTCTGCTCCTCACGACAGAAGCGCTGGTGGTCGAGATTCCCGAGAAGAGGAAGGCGGCTTCCGCGGGTCCGCACGGCGGCGGCGGCTACGAGGACATGTACTAGAAGTAAGGAGCAGGCTGAGTAGCAGGGAGGGCGGGACCGAAAGGTTCCGCCCTCTTCGTTTAGCGGTCGAGCGGCTTCTTCGAGGAGGCGCCCGTGGAGTCGGTGGCGGACGACGTCGAGTCCGGGGATGTCGGCAGTGCCGGCACCGGGGGCTCCACGCCCGCGAGAGTGGCCCAGTCGAAGGGCCTGACCTGGCGCACCACTTGATACTTCCCGTCGCCTTGGGGCCGGAACACGAGGGCGTCTCCCTCCTGGAGCTGATCGCGCTTCAAGCCGGGAACGATGGGGATGAGCTGATCCTGGTGCCCGACCAGCACGAGGTTCTTCCCGGCCGCGGGGGCGGTGCTCAGCATCTTGACCCGGGCTTCGCGCCAGGTCGCCCCCTTCCAGTAGAGGAGCCCCGTCGTGTCGTATTCGCCGAACGCGAACTGGGCCGTATCGCGGCAGCGCCACATCGGGCTCACGAGAACTTTCTCGATGGGGATCTCGAGCACCTTGAGCGACTGTCCGATGGCGGAAGCCTCCCGCTGCCCCGCCTCGCTCAGGTTCCGCTGCTTGGATCGATCGGCGAAATTCCCCTCGGCCCCGTCCCGCTCGTTCCAGTTGGTCATGCAGTGCCGGAAGAAGATGATGTAGCCCCCATGCTGAAGATCGTTCACCAGCGTGGAATCCAGGCCGAGCGGAATGGTGGCCGTGGCGGCGTTCGGGACGGCGGGGTTGACCTTGGTCGGCGCCGGCGCGGCCTTCTTGATGGTGGAAAACTTCTTCGCAATGGGGGTCTTCTCGAGCGCGGGCTCGGCGCCGCGCGAGGGCTGCGCCACGGCCAGGAGCGCGACGGCCGCGATGATTTCGAATCTCACGATGGGACCTTCTCCGGTGAATCTTTGAGATGGGGAAGAAGCAGGAAGAGCGCCAGGGGTGCGACGTAGGTGAACCCGCGCTCCACGAATTCGTACAGAGGATAACCCGTCAGGGGATAGAGGAGTTCCGTTCCGATCTTGTAGACGCAGGCGGCGAGAACCAGGGCGCGGAACGGCCGCACGGCGATCGCCACGCCCAGAGCGATCTCGAGCCATCCCAGAGTGGGCTCGAACCGGGCTCCGACGACCGGGAGCGAGGTGAATCCCACCTTGGCGTACTGGTCGAGGAGCTGCTTCTTTTGAACCAAGGCGCCGTACGCCCCGTGCCCGATCAGCACGAGCGCCGTGATCCATTGGAGCACGACGGCGAGATGCTTCAGCGTCTCTCGGGTCACCGGTCGCCAGCGGATGGGATCGATCCAGTCGCGCGCGGTGCGTGGGAAGCCGCTCAGCACGAGAAACGCCAGCGGACCGCCGTAATTGCCCGCCCGATCCAGAACTTCCCAGAAGGATTCGCCGGATAGCGGCCGGAGGGAGGCTGTCATGAGCCCCCAGAACGCGCACCAGACCAGCGCCCAGCGGCGCGGACTCACGAAGGCGAGAACTCCGAGCGAGATGTCGATGGTGCCCACGATGGGCATCAGGAAGAAAGCGGTCTGCCGGTCGCATCCAAAGACCGCGAAGTAGCGGACCCAGCCCTCCTTGAGCGAAAGGCCGGCGGCCCCGTGCCCCAGGAACTCCATGAGCATGCCGAGGCGGAAAAGCCAGTGGAGGGCGATGCCGAGACGAGCGGCGGAATCGGACGGCAAATCCCCAGCGAGGGAACGAGTTACCGAGGCGGGGGTGGCGGCGATCTCTGCCAAGTCGTTGTAATGATAAAGGATACCGCCGATAATGTCAAGCCCTGGCTGCCTGGAACGCCCCCTCGACCATGTCGGCGTGAATGCCGACCGTGTCCTCGACGCGGACCGCGTACCCCCCCGCCAGGAAGGCCGCCACCGGGATCTCGCGCGTGGCCGCGGCCTCGAAGACGACCCGGTCCCGCCCTCGCAGGTCGTCTCGCGAAAGTTTCAGTCCTCCCAGCTGATCGTGCTCGTAGGGATCCGCACCCGCCACGTAGGCCACGAGGTCCGGACGGTGGCGGTCCAGGATCGAAGGCAGGTGCCGCTCCAGCGCCGCGAGGTATTTGGCGCCTCCGGTCCCCGTGTCCAGCCCGACGTCGAGGTCGCTCGGCGGCTTGATCGCGGGATAGTTCTGCTCGTGGTGCATGGAGAAGGTGAAGACGGTCGCGTCGTCGCGGAAGATGGCGGCGGTGCCGTTTCCCTGGTGAACGTCGAGGTCGATCACGGCGGCCCGGCGGATCCGTCCCTCGTGCTGGAGCGCGCGGATGGCGACCGCGATGTCGTTGAAGACGCAGAATCCCTCGCCGTGATCCGGGAACGCGTGGTGAAACCCGCCGCCGAGGTTGACTCCCACGCCGCGCGCGAGCGCCTCCCGGGCCGCGAGGATGCTCCCGCCCGCGCAGAGGAACGAGGCATTGACGAGCTGCTTCGAGTAGGGAAGCTCCAGCACCGCCTCCTCCAGCACCGAGAGCTTTCCCTGGACCAGCTTCTCGACGTAGGCGCGGTCGTGCACGCGGAGCACCGCCTCCTGGGTCGCGGGCTCGGGCGCCAGGATTTCCCGGTCGGTGAGGAGCCCTCGGCGGACGATCTCCTCGCGCACGAGCCGGAATTTTCGCATGGGGAAGACATGCGTGCCGATGTCCGCGAAATACCCGTCGGAGTGGACGACGGCCGGTTGGGGCATTTGCCGTTATTCGAAGGGCGCGTTCGTCGCGGTCGCCGGGCCGTATTCGTCCTCGAGCGTAACCGGCGCTCCGGCGCGCGCCGCGCTCGCGTGGGGCACGAGCGAGCGGTAGAGCACCAGGAGCGCCGCGACCCAGAACGGGAAGGACAGGGTGTCGATCGCGCTGGTCCAGATCACGCCGGCGATCTTGAGCGGCGCGGACGTGGTGCCCGAAGCGCGCTCCACGGCATTCAGGATCTGGGCGGGCATGGTGGCCACGAGGTAGAGCACCGTGGCCAGAAAGGCGAACGCGAAGAGCCGTCCCAGGACGGCGCCGAGATTTCCGACCACGAGCCGCATGCTCGTCCGGATGGATTGCACCGGGCCCTCGGCATCGAGAACCACCGCCGGGGTCGCGAACATGAGGAGGAACCCCGCGATCAACATCCAGGCGAAGCCCGCGATCAGCACGAGCGCCAGAATGCCGAGGCGCGAGGGATCCGCTTCGCTCGCCGAATCCGGGAGCAGGAGACCGAGTGCTATGCCCGCGAACAGGAAGGGCACGAAGAACACAACCAGCTGCGCGATCCCCGAGAGGGTGAAGGTCCAAGACATCTCGAGCACACGCCGGATCGCGGGCAGGAAGGAGATCGGCGCCCCCTGGAGAATTCCGTCCTGGAGCGGAAGGAAGGGCGTGTAGACGAGGAGCAGCATGGGAAGGAAGCCCACCATGACGACGAGCACGGGCAGGACCGCGGCCATCGCGTCCGGTCCGAGCGAGTAGCTGTAGTTCGAGAGGGCCATGTAGGCGCCCATGCCGACGCGGTAGAAGTAGAGGAAGGCCAGCGCGGGTAGAGCCGGACGGAGCGAGCGGCGCCCCAGGTCCACGACCGCGCGAAGGTAGTCGGCGACCCTGGGAAGGGCCGGCCGCGTCCGGCCGATCGTGACTCCTGTCGTGTTCATGGCCGTGCATTCTACCCCGCTCCCCCCCGCGTTGCCATCCTCGAGACCATCTGATAGCGTCCGACGGGCCATGCCCACCCTCTCCTTCCCGTCATGACCCAGCTCACGATTCCCACCGCCGCGCCTTCCGAGCTGGACGGGCTCGATCCCGAGCAGCGGGCCGCGGTGGAGCACGATCAGGGACCGCTTCTCATCGTCGCAGGCGCGGGAACCGGAAAAACCACCGTGATCGCGCGCCGTATCGCGCACCTCATCGCCTCCGAAAGCGCCCGCCCCTCCCAGATTCTCGCTTTGACCTTCAACGAAAAGGCTGCGGCCGAGATGCAGGAGCGGGTCGATGTCCTGGTGCCGTACGGCTACGCCGACACGCAGATTTCCACGTTCCACGCGTTCGGCGAGGAGGTGCTCGGCAGCTTCGGAATCGAGATCGGCATCGCTCCGGGGTTCACGGTGCTGGACCAGACCGCGCAAGCGATCTTTCTCTCGGAGCACCTGGAGGCGCTGGGGCTCAGGCTGTACGCGCCGCTCTCCGATCCCACCAAGTACCTGAGCCAGCTCGCCCGCTTCTTCAACAAGCTGAAGGATTACCCCATTCCCACCGAGAGGCTCCGCGATTTCGCCGAGCGGGCGCTCGCCGCTTCCGGGGAAGATCCGGCCGAGCGCGACCGCGCGGAGCGATACCTCGAGCTGGCCGTCGCGGCCGGCCGGTACGACCGGCTCCTCTGGAAGCAGGGTTTCGTCGACTTCGGAGATCTTCTCGCGCTCACGCTGCGGCTGTTCGACGAGAGCCCTTCGGCGCTCCGGAATTTCCAAGAGAGGTTCCGGTACGTCATGGTGGACGAGTTTCAGGACACGAACCCCGTTCAGTTCGAGATCGTGAGGAGGCTCACGGCGCTCCACCGGAATCTCGTCGTGGTCGGCGACGACGACCAGAGCATCTATCGCTTCCGCGGCGCGCACCTCCAGAACATCCTCCGGTTTCACGAGTACTTCCCCGAGGCGCGCTCGATCGTGCTCCAGACGAATTACCGGTCCTCGCGCGAGATCTTGAAGACGGCGCGCCGGCTCATTCTCGTGAACCAGGACCGGCTGGAGACGAAGCTCGGCATCTCGAAGGAGCTCGTGTCGGAGAAGACCGGGCCCGCCCCGCGCATCAAGGAGCTGTCCACCGAGGCGGAGGAAGCCTCGTGGGTGGCGTCGGAGATACGGGCGGCCGTCGAATCGGGACGGCGGCGCTGCCGCGACTTCGCGATCCTCGTGCGGACGAACCGGAACGCGGAGCCCTTCCTCACGGCGCTCGACGAACAGGGAGTTCCGTACTACTTCTCGGGAAGCCGCGGGCTCTTCCAGCGGCCCGAGATCCGCGAGCTGATCGCGCTTCTCTACTCGCTCTCGCAGGACACGCGCGAGGACTACCTCTACCTGCTCGCCCAATCGGCGTACGCCGTTCCGGGCGAGGATTTGAACCGCCTCGTGCATGCCCTCGAGACCGAGCCTTCGGGCCTGCGCGCGCTCATGGAGCGGGCGGCGAAGGGAACCGCACCCGCCGCGATCTCCGAGGAGGGAAGGAAACTTCTCGGGACGATGCTGGCCGACCTCCGCGCGCTCGAGGTGATCGCGCGGGACCGCCGCGTCGGCGAGGTGCTTCGCGCGTACCTCGAGCGGCGCGGCGTCATGAAGCGGCTGCGCGCGCCCACCCATTTCGAGGACGAGATCAAGGCGCGGAACATCGTGAAGTTCTTCAAGCTGGTCCAGGACTTCGGGACGGTCGCCGTGGTGGATCGCGTGCCGCTCTTCCTGCGCCATCTCGGAATGGTCATGGAGCACGGAGAAGATCCGGCCGTGGCCGAGATCGGCGAGGAGTCGGATGTGGTCCAGGTGCTCACCATCCATCGCGCGAAGGGTCTCGAATTCCCGGTCGTCTATCTCGTGCAGGCGGCCACGGACCGGTTCCCGACGCGAAACCGGCACGGCGGGCTGGAGGTGCCGGTGGAGCTGGCGCCCGGCGAGACGCCGAACTCGGAGCTGCACAAGGAAGAAGAACGGAGGCTCTGCTACGTCGCGTTCACGCGGGCGAAGGAGGAGCTGGTCGCGACCTACGCGAGCGATTACGGCGGCAAGATGCTCCGCCAGCGGAGCCAGTTTCTCTCCGAGGCGTTCGACCTAGGGAAGCCCGCGCCCGCGCGGAAGAAACGGCAGGCGATGGAAGAGCTTCTGGCTTCGGGGAACGCTCCCGCCACCGGGCTCCCGCCGCTCTCACGCCCCGCGGCGCGCGAGCCGATCCTCCTGAGCCACGACCGGATCGCCGACTACGAAACGTGCCCCCTCAAGTACTACTTCATCAAGGTGCTCGCCATCCATCCCATCCTCACCCTGGACCATCGGGTGAATTTCGGAAACGCGATCCACCAGGCCGTGGCCTTCGCCCTGGAGCGGCACCGCCTGGGCGAGCGCCCGACCTTCGAGCAGGTGGCGGAGGTATTCCGGGCCAACTGGAGGGAAGAGGGGCATCGCTCCGAGGAGCACGCGCGCCGTCGCTTCGAGCAGGGGCTCGATGCCCTCCGGGCGTTCTTGGAGCGCGAGGTGGAGGGACGGGAGCCGCCGACCGAGGTCGAGAAGGTCTTCCGCATCAAGCTGGGGGACGTCGTCGTGCAGGGGAGGATGGACCGCGTGGACGAGGGGCCACAGGGCGTGGTGATCGCGGACTACAAGACGACCGAGCTGGATCCCGAGGACAAAGCGGACGAGGAGGCCCGGAAGAGCCTCCAGCTCTCGATCTACGCCCTCGCGCAGCGGGAGATGACGGGGCTGGCGCCCGCCCGTGTCGAGCTGCGCTACGTGCTGAACGGAACGGTGGGAAGCTCGAACTGCCCCGAGGAGAGACTGGAACGGACCCGGGACCGAATCCTGACGATCGCCGAGTCCGTTCGTTCCGAGGACTTCCGCGCGCAGCCGAGCGAGCGAAACTGCTCGATTTGCGCGTGCCGCCCGATCTGCGCCGAGTCCGCCGTCTAGACGGCGGTCAGACCGCCGCGAGCACTCCGTCGAGCACGGAGACGATCTGGTGCTTCGGGACGGCGCCGACGATCTGCTCGATCACCTTGCCGCCCTTGAAGACGTAGAGGCTGGGGATGCTGCGGATCGAATACTGCGCGGCGATCCTCTGGTTCTGATCGACGTCCACCTTGGCGACCTTCACCTTCCCCAGGTACAGCTTCGCCACTTCCTCGACCACGGGGGAAACGATGCGGCAGGGGCCGCACCATTCGGCCCAGAAGTCCACCAACACCGGAACTTTCGATTGGAGCACTTCGGAGTCGAACGTGCTGTCGCTCACCTGAACTACCGAGTCGGCCATGAGTCAGAACTCCTTACACGATGAGAGAGCCAGCGCCGGGTACGAGATACCGATCCACACGAGTCGCGAAAACGTAACGATTTAGACTCCCCGCATCAAGGTTCGATTCGCCGCTCCCCGGCCGGCGTTGACACCCCCGGCGGAGGGGCCTAGACTGGCCCACACGCTGATCTCGGGCCTGCACCGCCCCACACTCCCTGGACTCCTCCGGAGATCCTTTGATCGAAGTCCGAAATCTGTGTAAGACCTTTCACGATCGCAAGAAAGGCGACATTCCAGCGGTCCGGGACGTGTCCTTCCAGTGCGCCCCCGGGCACGTGTTCGGGCTCCTCGGCCGAAACGGGGCGGGCAAGACCACCACGCTTCGCATCCTCGCCACCATCCTGGCCCCCACTTCCGGGACCGCGCTCATCGACGGGATGGATGTGAACCTGAAGCCCGGCGAGGTGAGGAAGCGGATCGGATACCTCTCCGGCGACACCAAACTGTACGACAGATTGACCGGGCGCGAGCTCCTCACTTATTTCGGCGAGCTGGCCGGGATGACTCCGGCCTCCATCGAGGGGCGCATCGCCGAGGTCCAAGTGACCTTCAATCTCGTGGATTTCCTCGACAAGCGTGTGGGCAAGATGTCCACCGGGATGAAGCAGCGCCTCTCGCTCGCCCGCGTCGTGCTCCACGATCCGCCCGTCCTGATCTTCGACGAGCCGACCTCGGGGCTCGACGTCATGGGGGCGCGCGAGGTCTTGCGGATCGTGAAGGAGCTGAAGGCGAAGGGGCGCACGATCATCTTCTCGACCCACATCATGACCGAAGCCGAGCGGATCTGCGACGAGATCGCGATCATCGAGCGCGGCTCCATCCTCACCCAGGGAAGCGTGATCTCGCTCGTGAATGGAAACGGCGCCGGGTCGCTGGAAGACCTGTTCGTGAAGACGGTCGGCGAGGTGACGAGTGACGCATAGGTCCTGGGCCGTCTGGCGCAAGGAGCTGCGCGACGCGATGAGGGACGGGCGCACGATCATCGCGGTATTCGTGGTCCCGCTCGTCCTCTATCCGGGGCTCATGCTCTTCATGGGCTCGATCGAGGCGGCGAACAAGAAGGAAGAGGGAGCGCTTCGGGTCCGCGTGGGCGTCGTGGGCGAGGCCCAGCTTCCCGGGCTGCACCAGCGCATGGCCACGCTGCAGGGAGTCTCGACGGTCTTGCTACCGGCGGCGCCCTCGTCCATGGAATCGGCCGGCGTGGACGCGGTGCTGGTCCTGCCCGCGGGCCTGGCCGCGTCCGTCGCGAAGGGCGATTCGGTGAAGGTGGAGCTCCTCTACAAGGATGCGGACCACAAGTCCTCGGCCGCGGACGAGCGCATGCAGCCGGTCCTGGACGAGGTTCGGCGTGAGCTGACCGTGCTCTGGGCGCAAAGCCGCGGCGCGCACGCGGACGCCCCCCCGGCGATCTCCGTCGAGCACCGCGACGTCTCCTCGAAGGAGGAGGAGGGGCGCTTCATGGCGGCGCTGATCATCCCCTACATCCTCGTGTTCATGGTCGCGGCGGGGTCGATGCAGATCGCGATCGACACGACCACCGGGGAGAAGGAGCGGAGCACCCTGGAAACCCTCCTCTCGACCTCGAGCTCGCGCGGCGAGCTGGTGGTCGGGAAGTGCATGGCGGTCATCACGACCGCGCTCCTGGCCGGGGTCATCGGAATCTTCGGGCTCTGGTTCAACTTCTCGGTGCTCGCGAACCTCATGCCGGGGCTCGCGAGCCAGTCGATCGCGCTCTCGATCCGTCCGGAGCAGGCGTTCTTCCTCCTGGTCACAGTCCTGCCCACGGCGATCTTTCTCGGCGCGACCCTGGTCGCCATCGGCTGCTTCGCGCGCAGCATGCGCGAGGGGCAGACCTACGCGACCTACGTCTACATGGCGTCGGTGTTCCTGGGGCTGGGAAGCTTCCGCCAGCTCGGGTCCCCGCCGCTCCAGCGCTTCGTGATCCCCATCCTGAACACGGCTCTGCTGCAGCGGGAAATTCTGACCGACACCGTCGTTCCGATGCACGCCGCGGTCGCCCTGGGCACGAGTACTGCGATGGCGGCGATCATGCTCGTGATCGCGACGAGGCTTTTCTCCAACGAGTCCGTTCTCTTCCGGACGTGAAGGGGCGCGCATGAAACGAGACATCGACAACCTCATGCAGGAGCGCGGCCTCTCGGCTGCGATCGTGTTGCAGGGCGAGCACCAGAGCCCGACGTTCCGCTATCTCACCGGACCGCACGCGCATCTGCGGGGTATGGTGATCTGGCGCCCGGGGGCCAAGCCCTACCTGGTGCACCACGCCATGGAGCGCGACAGCGCGGCCGCGACGGGCTTCGACCTGGGGGACTACGGCTCCCTCGGCTGGATGAAGCTCCTCGAGCAGGAGGGAAGCCAGGTCAAGGCCACGGCGCGTCTCATCCAGACGGTACTGGACCGTCTCGGCGTCCGCGGGCGCATCCTGGTGGACGGCATCGCGCAGGTCGGCTGGTACTACCATGTGCTGAACCATCTGAGGGGGATCAACCGGGACATCGAGATCGCGGAGGATCAGGATCCCGGCCTCTTCGAGTTGGCGCGAAGCACGAAAGACCCGGAGGAGGTGACCACCGTCCGTACGGTCGCCTCCGCCTGCGAGCGCGCCTACGCGCGGGTCCGATCGATCATCCAGGGCGCGCGTCTCGAGGGCAAGAAGCTGCGTGACAGCGAGGGCTGGGTCACGATCGGCCGCCTGCGCCGGGAAGTGCGGCGGATCTTTTTCGAGGCGGGCCTGGTCGAGCCGCATGGAAACATCATCGCCATGGGCCGGGACGCGGGCGTGCCCCACAACGAGGGGAACGACAGCGACGTCCTCGAGGAAGGCCTCCCGATCGTCATCGATCTCTATCCGGCGCAGGAAAACGGCGGCTACTACTTCGACGTGACGCGCACCTACTGCGTGGGGCGCGCGACGCCTGAATTGAAAAAGCTTCACGCCCTGGTGCAGGACGCGGTGGCCAAGACGGTCGACCACCTCGCCGTGGGAACCCCCGGCCGCGTGTATCAGGAAAACGTCTGCGACCTCTTCGAGGCGCACGGACACCGGACCATCCGCCAGGACGAGCGCGTGGAGGAGGGATACGTGCACGGGCTCGGCCACGGGATCGGGCTCGAGGTGCACGAGCGGCCCCGGCTCAGCGCCGCGATGAATACGGACCTCATTCTTCCGGGATCGCTCTTCACCGTGGAACCGGGACTCTATTATCCGTCTCGTGGCCTGGGTGTGCGGATCGAGGACGTCATCTACGCTCATCACGATGGGAGCTTCGAAAACCTCACGCATGTCCCCTACGAGCTGGAGATCGCGCCCGCTTAGAGAGCGCGCCATTCTCGCGGGACTCAAGCCGCGGACGTGGCACGCGGAAGACGGCGATTGCCTGACCGAGCTCCGCCTCCTCGCGGAGACGGCCGGAGCGCAGGTGCGCGGGGAAGTGCTGCAGCGCCGCGGCCCGGTCCGCGCCTCCACCTTCCTCAGCAAGGGCAAGATCGACGAGGTCCGGACCCTCTCCGGCGAGGAGCAGGCCACGCTCCTCCTCCTCGACGACGATCTCTCCCCGGCTCAGAGCCGGAACCTGAGCGAGCAGCTCAACATGAAGGTCGTGGACCGGAGCGGCCTCATCCTGGACATCTTCTCCCGGCGGGCCCGCACGCGCGAGGCGCGATTGCAGGTGGAGCTGGCCCAGCTCGAGTATCTCCTGCCCCGGCTCACGCGCATGTGGGAGCACCTCTCGCGCCTGGGTGGCGGTATCGGAACGCGGGGTCCCGGGGAGACGCAGCTCGAAGTCGATCGCCGGCGGGTCCGCGAGCGGATCGCGAAGTTGAAGCGCGAGCTGGACCGCGTGGTGCGGGAGCGCCGCGTGCAGCGGCAGGGCCGGCGCGACTCCTTCAAGGTCTCGCTGGTGGGATACACGAACGCCGGAAAATCGACGCTCTTCAACGCGCTCACGCGCGCCAGTGTCTACGTGGAGGACCAGCTCTTCGCCACCCTGGATCCCACGACGCGCATCTTCTCCGTGAACCGCGACACGCGCGCCCTCCTGACGGACACCGTGGGCTTCATCCGGAAGCTTCCACCGCATCTCGTGGTCAGCTTCCGCGCCACCCTGGAAGAGGTGGCCGAGGCGGACCTCCTGCTTCACTTGGTCGACGCCACCGAGCCCGATATCGACGCCCATATCCAGGCGGTCGAGACCGTGCTCGAGTCGATCGGAGCGATGGGGATACCGCGGCTCTCGGTCTTCAACAAGATCGACGCCGTTTCCGACGAGGTCTTGGTCCTCGGGCTCCGCGCGCGCTATCCCGGGGCCGTCTTCGTCTCGGCCCGGACGCGGGAAGGATTGCCCGAGCTCAAGGAGGCCACCATGCGCTACCTCCGGAACGGCTCCACGCGCGTTGGGGCGCCGTCGCAACCATGAATCTGCGCCGCGTGCAGGCGGCGATCGTGGAGAGCGGGCTCGACGGATGGCTCCTCTACGATTTCCACGGCACCAACCCCATCGCGCGCCGGATCCTGGGATTCCATCGGCTCGGCGACGCGCCCAAGACCACCCGCCGCTGGTTCTACTGGGTTCCCGCTTCCGGCGAGCCCCAGAAGCTGGTCCACCGCCTGGAGCCGCACGCCCTCGATCATCTGCCGGGCCGCGCCCTCGTCTATCTCACGTGGCAGGAGCTGGAGCAGAGGCTCGCCGAGACGATCGCGGGGGACGGCAGGACCAGGGTGGCGATGGAATTCTCGTCCAAGGCAAGGCTCCCGTACGTCTCGCGGGTCGATGGGGGAACGATCGAGCTGGTGCGCGCCGCCGGCGCCGAGGTTCTCTCTTCGGCGGACCTGGCGCAGCGGTTCGAGGGAGCGCTGGATGGCGAAGCCCGGCAGGATCACCGGCGCACGGGGGTTCTTCTCCACGGAATCATGGCCGCGGCCTTCGAGCGCGCGCGCTCGGGTGCCAAAGGCCCGAGGCCCATGACCGAGATGGATCTGCAGCGCTGGATCCTCGAGCGTTTCGACGATGCAGAGCTTCAGACGAGCGACCCGCCCACGGTCGCCGTGAACGAGCACTCCGCCGACGCTCATTTCTCCAACACGCCCGCGCTGGACCGCCCCATCCGCCCCGGCGATTTCTTGTTATTGGACGCGTGGGCCAAGGCGAGACACCCCGGCGCGATCTATGCGGACTACACGCAGGTAGCGTTCCTGGGCGCCTCGGCCCCGGAGGCGCATCGCGCCGCATTCGCTGCGGTGCGGGAGGCGCGCGACCGCGCCATCGCGTTCGTCCGCGACTCGCTCCGCGGAGACCGCACGCCGCGCGGATGCGATGTCGACGATGTGGCGCGCGAGGTCATTCGACGACGCGGCTGGGCCGAGCGCTTCTTCCACCGGACGGGGCACTCGATCGGAGAGGAAGTGCATGGGAACGGGGTCCACCTCGACAACCTCGAAACCCGGGACGAGCGCACCCTCCTCGATGGAACGCTCGTCTCGGTGGAGCCCGGGGTTTACTTCGAGTCCTTCGGGGTGCGCACCGAGGTGAATCTCCTGATCGACGGTGGCCTGGCCGTCGTCACCACCGAGCCCATCCAGACGGAGATCTTCCTCCTTGAGCCGTGAGCGCCCGGTGCCGCTCCAGGAGATCGAGTTCCATACGTCGCGGTCCGGCGGGCCGGGCGGACAGAACGTGAACAAGCTCGAGACCAAGGTCGAGGCGCGCTGGAATATCGACGCGAGCGTCTCGATCACGCCCGAGGAGCGCGCGCGAATCCGGCAGTCTCTGGGATCCAGAATCGGGAGGGGCGGCACGCTGCGCGTGACCAGCCAGCGCCACCGGAGCCAATCCCGGAACAAGGAAACCGCGCTCGAGCGGCTTCAGTCTCTCGTCGCCGAAGCGTTGGCGCCCCGAAAGGCGCGGCGCGCCACGAAGCCCACCCGGAAATCCGGAGAAGCGCGCCTCGAGGAGAAGAAACGGCGCGGCCGGACCAAGCGCCTCCGCGGCGGAACCAAGGGACGATTCGAGGTCTCCGAGGAGTGACGCTCCATGTCTCGTAAGTCGTTGTGCGCGAATTAGTTGAGCCTACGTCCACCCCTGCCGCCACCCTCAACTTCATCTCAAGTACCCCTCCGCGAACGTCGATAGATTGACATCGAGATACACCTCTCCGTCGCGCGTCCCGGGGGTCATTGCGGTGTCGAGGAAGAGAGCGTTCGACGGCCAGCTCACGCCCATGGCGATCACAGCGGTCCTGGTGCTGATCATCGTGGGCGCGCTCGCGTCTCCCCGGCTCAAAGGCCGCGCGCCCGGGCAAGGGTCCGGACACACGGAATCCGTATCGGAAGCCATACGCCCGGGGAACGCGGCATCGGGCCCCCAGGTGTTCCGCTATTTCAGCGAGCAACCGGGCACCCTCGATCCGGCCCTCGCCTCCGACGCCTACTCCTCGCTCGTCATCGCGCAGATCTTCAGCCCGCTCGTCGGGCTCGCTTCGGACCTCGAGCCGGTTCCCCAGATGGCCGAGAGCTGGACCATCTCGAGGGACGGCCTCGTCTACCTCTTCCAGATCCACCAGGGCGTCCGGTTTCACAACGGCCGTGAGGTCACGGCAGACGACTTTGCGTACAGCCTGACGCGCCTCTTCAAGGAGCCCTTTCGTTCCCAGGGTCTCGCGGCGGGGTACCTGGACGCGATCATCGGCGTGCCCGAGTTCGTGTTGGGACGCGCGAAGACGATCAGCGGCATTCGCGTCGTCGACCGTTACCGCCTCGAGATCCGCCTCAGCCGGCCCTACGGCGCGCTCTTGAGCGCGCTCGCGCTCGATCAGGCCTCCGTGGTGCCGCGGGAGTGCGTCGAGGCGAAAGGGGACCGGCCGTTCGCGATGTATCCGGTGGGATGCGGCCCCTTCCGCGTGAGCTATCGCCATGACGACGAGCGCCTCGTGCTGGCATCCAATCCGGCGTACTTCCAGGGAAGGCCGGAGATCGACTCGATCATCTTCTACACGCCGAAGGGAAGCGTCGAAGGCGTGGACACGGACGGCGCCAAGGCGCTCCTCCGCGGCGAGGCGGCGATGGCGAACGTGCCGGTCAACATGCTGGATGAGGTGCAGGGCCGATCCAACATCCGCGTCGTGCGCTGGCAGGATCTGAGCCTCTCCTTCATCGGAATGAACACGAAGCGGCCGCCCCTGGACGACGGCCGGGTCCGTCAGGCCATCGCCCTCGCCATGGGGCGCGAGGAGATGCTGAAACTGTGGCCCGCGGGGAAGGTGCTCTCGCAGGGCATCCTGCCTCCCGGGCTTCCCGGCTACTCGCCCGAGCAGCGCACGTATCCCCACGATCCGGACACGGCGCGCCGGCTCCTCGCCGACGCCGGGTACGGCCCGAGCCATCCCCTTCCGGCCCTCACCCTGTGGAAGGCGACCGCCAACCAGAGCGTTCGCGAGGTGGACACGCTCATGGTGAAGACGCTGGCCGAGGCGGGGATCCGCGTGACGCTCCGGTACGTCTCCTGGACCGAGCTCGACAGCCTCATCACCGGCCGGCGCGCCCAGCTCTTCGGCCTCGCGTGGGTCGCCGACATACCCGACCCCGACACGTTCCTTCGCTCGCTCTTCTACTCCAGCAGCGGAACGAACTATTTCCGATACGCCGATCCGACGGTCGATTCGCTCCTGGATCTGGCGCAGCGCACGGCGGACCCGGAGACGCGGATGAACGCGTACCGCGCCGTGGAGGCACGCGTGGTCCAGGCCGCTCCCCTCGTTCCGCTGTTTCACTCCTCCACGTTCGTCGGACTCAGGGAGGAGGTCTCCGGGCTGGAGGTGAACCCGCTCGGAATATCGACCCTAGCCATGGAGAAGCTCCGGATTGGCAAGCCCGTCAACAAGCGTGAGCCCAGACAAGCGCTCCGTTGATCCGCCGGCAGGCCGCCGGTTCGGATTGCAGGCGCGCATCGTTCTGACGTTCGGGCTGATCGTCATCGGCCTCGTCGGAGCGTCCCTGGCCTACGTCGTGCGGAGTCAGAGCGATTCGCTCCTGGGCCAGACCCGCGAGAAAGGCTTCGCGCTCGCCCACAGCATCGCGTGGCTCTCCACGCCCTCTCTTCTCTCCTACAACTACGTGGCTCTGAGCCAGGCCGCGACGCGATCCCGAGGCGACGCCGAGGTGGCCTACGTCGTGATTTACGACAAGGAAGGCCAGATCGCGGCGGACAGCCGGGAGCGAAACTCCTTCGGGCATCCCCCGCGCGAGCCGGCGGACATGACGGCGATGGAGGTGCGCGAGGACCAGTGGATGATCGTTCCTCCCGCCCTGAGCGGCGAGGCGCCGGTCATCGAATTTCTGGTCCCCGTGTACGTGGAAGACCGCACCGTCAAGTGGGGCACGGTCCGGGTCGGCATCTCCCTCGCGGAGGTGAACGCCGACATCCAGCAGACGACCCACCATCTCGTGCTGGCCGGACTGGTCGCCGCGATTCTCTGCCTCATCGGCGCGCGGTTCGCCGCGCGCGCCATCACGCGGCCCATCGAGCGTCTGGTGGTGGCCACCCGGGCCGTCGCCCGCGGGGACTACAGCCAGCGCCTGAATCTCCGGAGCGGGGACGAGCTCGAGACCCTGGCCTGGCACTTCGACCGCATGGCGGACGAGGTCCAGGTCCAGCAGGCGCAAATTCTCGCCAGCCGTGAGGATCTGCGCAGGCTGAACGAGAGCCTCGAGGTCACGGTGGATTCCAGGACCCACGCGCTGGCCGAATCGGAGGCCAAGTACCGCATCCTGGTCGAGAGCTCGCCCCTGGGCATCCTGATCGTCCAGGCCGGCCGGGCGGTGTTCGTCAACAAGGCGTTCGAGCGGATGACCGGCAAGGACGCTTCCGAGCTGATCGAGAACGGGACCGACCCGTTCAGCGTCTTCGATCCCGAATCGGGACACCGGATCCGCAGAGCCGTGCAGGAAGAGGATGCGGGAGCGCAGATGGAGGCACAGATCTGCCAGGCCTCCGGCAAGCAGATCTTCGTCGAGGTTCACACGGCGCGGCTCCTGTTCCAGAACACGCCCGCCACCATGATCCTGGCGTCGGACGTCTCGGCGCAGCGGGATCTACAAGAGCGCCTCATCCGCGGGGAGAAGCTGCGAGCCCTGGGAGAGCTGGCGGCCGGCGTCGCCCACGACTTCAACAACAACCTCGGCATCATTCTCGGCCGCACCCAGCTTCTCCAGGGCAAGGTTTCCGATCCCGACGTGATCTCCGGCCTCGAGGTCATCCGGCAGGCCGCGATGGACGGCGGCCAGACCGTTCGCCGCATCCAGCAGTACACGCGTGTCCGCGAGGAGCTGCAGCACGAGGTGCTTCATCTCCCCTCGGTGGCGGCGGAGGTGATCGAGATCACCAAGAGCAAGTGGAAGAACGAGGCGCAGCGCCGCGGGGTGACCGTGGAGATCCGCATCGAGTCGAACGAGCCGGCTCCCATTCTGGGCACTCGGGCGGAGATCCGCGAGGCGCTCACGAACCTGATCTTCAACGCGGTGGACGCGCTTCCCAAGGATGGGACGATCATCATCCGCGCGCAATCGAGCGGAGGAGAATCGATCCTCGAGGTGGAGGACAACGGCATCGGCATGGCCGATCACGTCAAGAGCCGTATGTTCGAGCCGTTCTTCACCACGAAGGGACTGTCCGGAAACGGCCTCGGGCTGTCGATGGTCTACGGGATCGTGAGCCGCCACCGGGGCTCGATCGAGGTGGAGTCGAAGGAGGCCGTGGGAACCATTGTGCGCATGCGCTTCCCCGCGGTCGATCCCGCGAGCCCGTCGTTCGCGCTACCTCCCCGCGCCCCGGCTCCCTACCGGGCCCGGATCCTCGTCGTGGACGACGAAGTGGATCTGGTTTCGGTCATGCGCGACGCGCTCACGCGCGAAGGGCACGAGGTGACGACCGCGACGGGAGGCAACGAGGGTATCCAGAAGTTCCGCCAGGGGACCTTCGACGCCGTGCTCACCGACCTCGGCATGCCCGACGTGAGCGGCTGGGAAGTGGCGCGGGTGGTTCGCAAGGAAGGGGGGCGGAAGGTGGTGCTGGGGCTCGTGACCGGATGGGGCGCGACGGTGAGCGACGAGGTGATGGAGGCCCACGGAATCGACTTCGTGGTCAGCAAGCCCTTCGAGGTGGGGACCCTCGCCTCGAGGGTGAACGAGACCCTGGCGTCGCGGGAGCCTAAGCCTCGGCGATCCGCTTCACCCAGCGAAACTCGCCCGACTTGAGCCGGCGCTTGCGGTAACCGAGCGACGTCAAGAAGCGCTCGCCGTCGTCGTAGCCTGCCGGCACGTCGGCGGCGATGGTCGGAGCCCCCAGCTCGTTCGCCAGGAATCCTTCCGCCAGCTCGAGCGCCGCGCGTCCGTAGCCCTTCCCACGCTCTCCCTGCGCGACGATCAGCCCGCGCAGAGCCGCGGGAACTTCGTCCGAGCCCGTTTCGAACTCGATGGTGCCGATGAGGGACTTGGTGTCGGTGCGCCGGATCGCCAGGTAGTAGCGGCTGTCCTCCGCCAGGGATTCCTCGTACATCATCTCCACCGCGGTGGGATCGAAATCCGAGCTTCCCGTCAGCGCCTCGAAGTAATCGGGAGCGTCGAGATAGACCTTCCAGATCGCGGGCAGGTGCTCGGACCCCAGAGACTCGAGGTACACCAGCGGCCCGTCGATTCGCGTATTCGTTCCGGTGCTCATCGCAAGAGGATCGCCTTCTCCACTCGGGTTCTGCTCGCGGAGGTGAGCTCGATCAGGTACACGCCGCCCGGGAGCGCCTTGCCGGCCGCGTCCCGACCGTCCCACCGGAAAGCGTACACACCCGCGGTCCCAGGTCCATCGTGTAACGTTCGGACCAGGACTCCGTCCACTCGATAGACGCGGAGCGCGAAGGACCCGTCCCGGTCCAGGGAGACGGGTAGAGTGGCCTCGGGGTTGAAGGGGTTCGGACGAATGCGGCCCAGCGAGAGCACGCGCGGCGTCTGGGATCCCGCCGGAACGGTGACCTCCACCGGCCCGTATTCGGTTTCTCCTCCGCCCGCCCGCGCTACTAGGACCCAGTAGTCCTGGGTCCGCCCGGACTTGAGATCCGTGTCTTCCCAGCTCCCGGGCCCATAGTACCCGACCGGGTTGGCCACCCGGACGCGTGGTCCGCCGCCGACGGCGCGATCGATCCCCACTGTCGAGACCCCCGCGCTGCCCAGGTCCCAGCTCACCACGACCCGCGAGCCCGCCGCGTCATACTGTGCGTCGAGGGGTATGAACTCCGACCCGGTCGTGCCGCACCCGGCGTCGCCGTTGACCGCCACGTCGTCGATCCACCAGCCGATGCCGCCTCCCACGAGCTGCGAGCGGAACCGGAAGCCGATCTCCACCACGCCCGAGTATCCGGTGAGGGGGACCTTGGCCTGTGTGAACGTGATCTGGGTCCCGCCCCAGCGGTCGATGAAGGGATAGTCCGGCACAGGATGCACCAGAGTCCAGGTCGCGCCGTTGTCGGTGCTGACCTCGACGGAAAGGCCGTCGCCGTTCACCCCAGCGGCGGAGCCGTAGCGCTGCCAGAACCTGAGCGTGTCGGCCGTCCCGGTGAGGCGGACGGGCTGGCTGATGAGCCGCGCGTCCTGACTCGGGGCATAGCTCCCGATATTGCCCACGGGGCCCAGCTTCCAGGCCCAAGCACCCCCGGGCGTGTGGTTCTGCCCCGACTCCCGATGCCACTCGTCCGTGATCGCGCACGCCGCGGGAACGGCCTTGCGGTACCAGGGCTGCGCCGTGCCTTCGAAGTCGTCGCAGATTCCGGTCTTCGTCCCGAGCAGGACCAGCACCGTATCCGAGAGCGCGAGCCCCGACGTGGAGTAGAGGTCGTAGCGGAAGGCGGCGCCGATCGGATCCGGGGAGGCGTTGATCGTGACATCCACGACCGTTCCCGAGTCCGCCTGAGCCGCCGGGATCGAGCCGTAATCGATGGAATCCCCCGCGGTGACGGTGGTGTACGCGTCGAGCACCGAGAGCTTCGCGTAGAGGCTGGGCGTCGCGGTTCCGTTCACATTCAGCAGGGGAATGCGAAGCCGGACCGACTCGCCGATTTCGGCCTTTCCGTCTCCGTCGTTCGTGGTCCCCATGCGGGGCGAGTCGTCCACCTGGATCGCTTGCCGCACGACGGACGCGGCTTGCACGCGAAGATCGGCGGTGATCACGCCTGCGTTCTCGGCGATGTTCCGAATGGCGACCTGGGTCAGCTCGCCGCAATTCGAGAAGGTAGTGGGGCAGGTGGCCGAGCTGAAATCCTGAGCCCCGAGCGGCCCGGGCCAGGGATCGAATCGATCGCCGCGATTGCCTGTGACGGTGAACAGGCTGCCGCAGACCGACTGCGAGAGGCTGGAGTTTCGCGCCAGGTCCAGGTTCTGGACCCCGGCGGGTCCCGAAACCGACTCGGCGCCGCCGGCTTCCACGACGTCCACCAATTTCCGCGTGATGATGTTGTTCGAGCCGACGGATTCATCGACGTGGTAGATCATGAGGCCGTGCGCCTGGACACCGTCCACCTCGACGGCCCGCCGGACGAGACCCCGATCGAACCCGATCGGCTGCCGGTTCTCGATCAGGAAATACTCCCCGACGCCGTCCCCGTTGGTCCAGAGGCGATAGACCGTCCCTCCCGTTTCCACCGGCTGGAGCGTGACGCCGGTCTGGTCGGACGCGACGTTCGTGGGCGCGATCCACCCGAGGGTCTGCTTGGACCAGGCGGAGAAATGCACGGGGCTCCACCCCAGCGATTCCCCCGGAGCGTGAGTGAAATTGCCGGAACCCATGAGGTCCCACTCTCCGATCCCTTCGGAGAAGCCGGCCGTGTCGTAGAGGTCCGGGAGCCCCAGCGTGTGGCCGAACTCGTGGCAGAAGGTCCCGATCGACATGATTTGGTTCACCGCGGTGTGGGGCGCTCCACCCAGAGCTTGCCCCACCCACTTCTCGGGCTCGGTGGTGTAGACGCTGTCCCGGACCGCGCCGTGGGCGCCGATATCGCCGCTGATGTATTTCGGCTCGACCGTCCATTCGTGCGAGTGGATGTCGTTCTCCGAGGCGGTCTCTTCTCCGCCCGGTCCCGCGTGGATCACGAAGAGGCCGTCCACCACGCCGTCGTCGTCCGCCGAATCGGGTATGTTGTCGGGACCGTCGTTGTCGAAGAGCCTGAGATCGTAGTCCGCGTCCGCGAGGACCAACGCGTCGTGCGCCATCCCCTGGGCGTTGTGCGGCGGGTCGCCGAAGCCGGACTGGGCGTCCACGTAGTAGCCGTACGGATGAGGCGCCGTGTACCAGCGCGTCACCACGCCATCCAGGTCGAACTGACCTCCCGAGACCTCGCGATAGTAGTCGCGCACACTGCCGCTGGGCTGTGTTCCCACGCTGAAGAAAAGGGAATCGTAGGCCTCCGGCGTGTGGGCCAGGGTGTCGGCCAGGACCCCGGGGTCCCCCGGGATGGCGGGGTCCGGAGGGAACTGGAGGAGGATGACGAGCGCTTTGTAATGGCCGAACGGAAGGTGCTGGGTGGCCACCGCCCGGTCCATGCCGGCGGGTTTATGGGCCAGGCGCGCCAGGGCGGCGGCCGCCTTGTGGGTGCCCCGCAAGGCGGGTATCTCGGTGAAGATCGGGGCCACGGCCCGGGCCTGGGGGGCCAGGCCGAAAAGCAGGCAAGCCCCGACGATGCAGCTCAAAAGCCGCACGAAACAACCCCCCTTCGGATGGCGAGTCGCGCGGCAGTCGTTCAGGCTTTGGCGGGCGAGGATCCTACGCTGTCGAAACCCGTGCGCTCCTGCTTCCCCCATCCGCCGCGCCCTAAGATGATATCGAGCATTGCCCCGAGGCGGAAGAGGAGAGTCAGAAGGCGGTACGAGAAGTTTTCCAGCACTCCCACCCCGATCATGAGGGCGAAATCGCCCCAGCTGCGGTACAGACCGAAGGAAAGCTCTTCGAGGAACACCGCCGAGATGGAGAGGAATGCCCCGGAGGTGACCGCGAGGAAGAGAAACGCCCAGAAGTAGAGGGGCGAGAGGAAGCCCAGGAAGTAGGCGATGGGGATCAGGATGTAGCCCAGGAGCTCGACCAGCGGGCCCATCACCTCGAAGAGAAAGTAGTACGGGAGACCGATCCAGCGGAGCGATCCCGAGTTCTTCATCCAGCCCAGCGACCGGTGGATCCAGAGGCAGTGGATGAGCCCGCGGTGCCAGCGGCCGCGCTGGCGAGCGAGGGCGCCGACCTTCTGCGGCACTTCCGTCCAGCAGATCGGGTCCGGAAGGAACTGGACCAGATACGGTCGCTTCTGCTCGCGCATGTGCCGGTGCAGACGCAGCACCAGCTCCATGTCCTCCGTGATCACGTCGGAGCGATAGCCTCCCACCTCGATCACGACGTCCTTGCGGAAGAGACTGAACACGCCCGAGAGAATGAGCAGGTTGTTCATCGCCGAGAGACCGAGGCGGCTCGCCACGAACGCGCGCAGGTACTCGACCACCTGGAACGCGGCCAGGATGTTCTGCGGCAACCGGGGCTCGACAATGCGCCCGCGCTCCACCTTGCATCCGTTGGCCACGCGCACCTGGCCGCCGACCGCGATGACCCGGTCCGGATCCTCGAGGAAAGGACGCACCACGCGCAGGAGGGCGTTCTCCTGGAAGATGGAGTCCGCGTCGATGGTGCAGATCAGGGGATAGTGCGAGAGATTGATCCCCGCGTTCAGGGCGGCGCTCTTCCCGGCGTGCACCTTGTCGATCACCACGAGATTGGGATGCGTGGGGGAGCGATAGATGCCCCGAATCGCCCCTTCGATCGGAAGGCTCTTCCGGTAGACCGTGTCGCGCAGCGTGAGCTTGAATTCGCGCCTCAGCCGGGAGAGGGTCTCGTCGGTCGAGCCGTCGTTGATGACGATGACCTCGTGCTGCGGGTAATCGAGGGCGAGCACGGAGCGGACCGCGTCGACGACGTTCTGCTGTTCGTTGTACGAGGGGACCAGCACGCTGATGGGAAACGTAAAGTGGGACTTGGCGACGGCCTCGTAATCGGCGTAGAAGTTCTGCGCCAGCCGCCGCCGCATGTCGAAGAACGAGAGGATCAGAAGCCCGAACAGCACGAGCTGGAGAGCGCAGAAATAGATGAGAATGACGAAGCTGATCACGTTGACCGTCGGGATCAGCCAATCGGGCGCAGTGAACGCGGGCATCCTAGGATTTTCCTCCCTCGCTCACCACGGAATCCGGGAGCGGCATACCGAGCGTCATCAGCGCTTCGACCGCGCAATCGCGCGCGAAACGGTCCCCACTGTGAAGCGTCTGCAAGAGCGTGGGCTTGGACGGCTCGCCGATCCGGACCAGGGCGTCCAGAGCATTCTTCCGGACCCACCAGGACCGATCTTGTAATGCCGCGCCGAGCTTGGGGACGGCGTTCGAATCCCCGATGCGTCCCAGGGCCTCCGCGGCGTGCGCGCGGACGTACCAGATGGGATCGCCCAAGATGGGCTCGACCAGGCTCGCGCTGGCCCGGTCGGCGATCATGCCCAGCGCCCAGACCGAGGCGGAGCGTACGTCGGGCTCCGGGTCGGTCAGAGACTCGCCCAAGGACCGCGTGGAGCGCGCGTCTTTGATCTCGCCGAGGATGCGCGCGGCCCAGAAGCGCGCCTTCGGCGTGCCCTCGCGGAGGGAGCGGATCAAGAGCGGCGCCGTCCGGGGTCCCATCTCGATGCAGATCGCCGCGATCCGGGCCGAGACCGCCTGGTCGTGCTTGCCCAGAAGCTCGACCAGAGCCTCCTCGGCCGCCTGGAGCTTCATCCTCCCGAGCGAGCGCGCGGCGACGTTCCTCACGTCGGGGTCCTTGTCCTCGAGCGCGGTCAGGAGCGTGGGCACGGAGCTCGGCACCTTGAGCTCGCCCAGGATGCGGAGCGCGTGGGCGCGGGTCCACTTCATCGGGCTCCGCGCGCGGCTCAGATGGCGCGCGATGACGCCTCCCTCCTCCAGCGCGCGGATCACGTCGAGACGCACCGCCAGCTCGAGCTGACTCACTTCCTGCGCCGCCAGGTCCGCCCAGCGGCCGGAGAGCCCGTGCACGATCCGGTCCATCCCCTCGGCGTGATCCTCCGGGATGCCGGTTTTCAACAGGAGGAAGCTTTTCCGCAGCTGGTCCAGGAAGCTCCGCTTGGTCGACTCCTCGCGGGAGGAATAGAACTTGTTCCCGATCGCGGCCAGCGTCGTCAGCGCCACGATGCCGAGCAGGATGCCCAGCGTGATGAGAAGGATCTTGAAATCGATCACGCGCGTCTCCTCACCAGGCCACCGAGCCGGAAAGGGTCAACCCCCACGTCTTGTAGGAGTGGTTGTCCACCGAGCCATAGGCTTCTACGCCCAGTGGAAGGGAGCCCAGAACCGTTCCGTTCAGGTAGACCGAACCCGTGTTCGTGGAGATGTCGTCGAAATTGCCGGATTGCATGAAGGAGAACTCGTATCGGGCCCCGTAATCGATCGAGCCCCGCTCGGAGTAGCCGACGGCCGTGATACCCGCCGCGTGCCGCACGCTCTGAAGCGGCGTGAAGTAGCTCGCGGAGGTCTTCGAGAAATCGGACCAGGCGAGGCCGTAATCGACGGCGAGACGAGGCTGCGCCCGGCGAAAGCGGTACGCCACGACGCCGCCCAGGCTCGTGCGCTCGTTGTCATCGGTGTAGAAGGACTTTCCAAACGTTCCGGCCGCGGTGACGCGGGCGTTCCAATCCCAGCGCAGGGTCGCCTCCGTGTTCGTCACGCCGCCGGGAACGAGGACGCGGGCCCCCGTGCCGGCATCCGTCGTCTTGATGGCGATGAAATCGCGCGTCGCGCCGATGCTCGGCGTGAGCCGGCCGGCGTAGCCCCACAACCGCGCGTTGAATCCGACGAAGTCCTTGTCGCTCCCGAGCGGGAAGAGCACGGTCGGGCTCCGCGCTTCGAAGCGCTGGTAGGCCATGCCGGCCGACGCCTGCACGGGATAGGATCGCAGGAAGCTCAGATCGCCCCGGAACGCGGTGCTCCGGAGGTCGTAGTTGAGCGTCGTGTCGGTGGGAAGGCCCGGACTCTTCTCCCAGAGATGGAGCCGTGAGACCCGCGCCGCGACTCCGACCGAGCGGGAGAGCGTCATCCGGCCGTCCACGAACTCCCCGACGGTCTCGAGCTTGAACGCCGTCGAATCGGACGTGATCTGCCGCTCCCGGGAGGCTGTCCAGCCGACGCCGGCTGTCGGCCGAAGGGCGGGCCGAACCGCGTTCCGCTCCTCTTCGATACCTTCCTTCTCCGCACCGTGCGCGGCCGCGCGCTCCACGAAGGCGTCCGAAGCGGTCGGAGCGCCGCGCCAGCGCGCGACGGTCGCGAGTCCCAGCCAGGCGTCGCCGTTTCCGCGATCCGCGGCGATCACCCGCCGAAACTCCGCCGAGGCGCCCGCCAGGTCCCCGTCCCAGGAAAGCGCGTGCGCGTATCCGATTCTCGTCTCGAGATCGGTGGAGTCCTGCGCGATGGCGCGCTTGAATTCGGGGACCGCGGCCCCGCTCTTTCCCGACCAGGCGAGCGCCCGCGCGTAACCCGCGCGGTCGAAGGCATCGTCGGGGTAGCGGTCCAGGAGCTTCCGGTACGTCGCGATGGATTCGTCGAAGTGGCGCGACCAGGCGAGCACCCGCGCGAGGAGCGAGAGGAGATCCTTGTTCTCGGGATCTCCCCGGAGCGCGCGGCGAAGCGTGGTGGCCGCGGAATCGAAGTTCTTGTGGTCGCTCGCCTCGCGCGCGACGCGAAGCGCCTCGTCCGACTTCCCGTCGGTGTCCTGCGCGAAGGCGGCGGCGGCGAGGATCATGCTCACGACCATCGCGCCCAGAATGGCCGCGAGGACGCCTCGGGCGCGCCACGCGCGCGGCGAATGGCCGGGCCGGCTAGTGAGAACTGACGTCGGGTTTTGTGGGGTATCGCTGGTCACGGGCTTCCATTCCCTCGAACGTTTCCCGGACAAATCGGGCGGATTTCTTGATCCGCTCCGAAATGATCGGCATGTCCCATCCATTCCATGAATAGGACGTTGCTTCGGGCGACGTGATTCGAACCGATTGCCCCACAGTGGCTTGCGTCGTTCCCGGCGGACCGAGGAACTGAGTGCCGGCCCCATCGACGCGCGAGGGCCCTCCGGCGCGCACGGGGCCCAGCGAGTCGGCCCGGAACGCGGATGGCTTCGTGGCCCAGGCCAAGAGCCCGATCCCGGGCGTCGGGGTGACCTCGATCGCGCTCGTGCCCGGCTTGTCGTCGAGCACGGACCGGCTCGAGGGATCGCCGACATTGAGAAGCCCCCACGGGATCGCGATCTCGACCGTACGCCGCGTCTCGGAGAACGCCCATTCGGCGTGCGGATCGTAGGCGAAGCTCGGTTCGGCTCCCGGCCACGCGGGCGCGCGTGACGGTTCGCTTCCGAGCTCGAGCCGGCCCCAGTCCAGATGCCGGGCCGGATACACCACGCCGCTGCGCGAGACCCGCTCGCGATTCGTCTCGATGAGTAGGGGGATGTAGCGGCCGTCCTCGTTCGCCACGGGGCGGAGCGGCGCATCGTGCGGCTCGGCGTTCCCGTTCACCAAGACCCGCGCCCATCGCGAGTAACCCATCGCGCGGTCGATGAAGAGCTCGGCCTGGGGCGGGCGCTTCTTCGCGCCACCGCCGCCCGGAGAGGCCGGATCGACGAGGAGCACGAACTCGGCTCCGCGCGACCAGATCGCGTTCAGAGGTCGGGGAAGCCGGCGGTCGCCGCGCGCCGGATCGAGCACGTCGAGCGCGACGCCCACCATCGGAGAGGCGCCCGGTGCCAAGTCGATCCTGAGATAGAAACGATTCTGGTCGGAGGTGACATAGAGCGCCCGCAAGAGCGCGCCGTTCGGCGCCGACGCGTAGGGCGCGATCGTGGACCAGTCCTCCACGTTGCCGTCCACGTGGATCGCCGACGGAGGATCGAAGCCCAGAAGGCCGTAATTCTCCTCGGGGTCGAGAAGGTTGTGCCACAGCGGATCGCGCTCCCGCGGCTGCTCGTCGCGCGCCACGAGCCAGTTCACCTTGAACCACTCGTCGTAGAGCGCGAACAGAAGCCCGCCCGCGCATCCGGTCTCCTCGATGTCCTCGAGGAGGCGGACGTCGTCTCGTCCCTGTTCCTCCTCCGACTTGCCCCCATGGTTGATTCCTTGCGGCTGCTGATGCGCGATTCCACGGCTCGTTGGGACGCCGAACTCTCCGATCAAGAGCGGAAGCCCGCGCGTGTGTGCTTTCAAATCCTTGAGGTACCCGGCGTAATTGCAGGCGCCGTGCTTGTCGCGGTAGGCGGAGTAGCCTGGGTCCAGATTCATGAAGTCGGGGTAGTAGGGATAGACGTGATAGTTCGCGAAGTAGCCGAGCGTCTTCGCGAGTGGGGAAGCCTTCCGAAGCGGCCGGATGGTCCGGGGATCCACCGAGAAAGCGTCCTCGTCGTGCTCCACCTGCTGGCCGCCGCGCTCGTATTCGGTGGGGTGGCGCATGACGTCCAGGGTCGGCCAGTTCACGAACGACACCGCGTGGGCCAACCCGTAGCGCTCCGACTCGTACGAGGCCGAGAGGTCCAGCTCCCGGCCCAGCCAGCATTCCATCGCCGTGCCGGAATCGACCGCGAAGAAAGTTCCGCGAAAGGACTTCGTGGCGGGGTGCCGTTGCTGCGTGACGCGCACGGCGTAGGGCTCCCACTCGCGTCCGAGGAGCCAGCCCGCGAGGTAGGGACCGACGTCGGCGGTGTAGCGCCCGGAGGCGTGCCCCGGGCGGGGCGCGAGCAAGGCGTTCCCGTGGATCGCGTCGACCGCCGTGCGAATCTCCGATTCGAAACCGGCCATGAAGGCCGCGTTCCAGAAGTCGTTCCCGTCGGGCAGCTCGGTCCACACCTCCTGGAAGAGCCAGATGGGGTCGCCCGGATGCGCGTCGTTCTCTTCTTTCAGCGCTTGATAGAACTCGGGCGGGTGGAGCGCGTAGACCCGGACGGCATTGGCGTGGAGGGCGCGCGCGAATCCGAGCCAGCGGCGGTAATCCGCCTTGGTGATCGCGAACTCGCCCGGAAAGTGTCCCGGGGGCGCGGCCCCCAGATTCACCCCGCGGATGAACATGGGGCGGGCGACCTGGCCGGAGAGGATCTCGAAGCGGTCGCCGGACGCGCGCACGTAGCGAGAGGGCGAAGGCGCGCCCGCCGTGGTCGATGCGAGAAGACCGAGGGTCAAGAGAAGTGTGGGAAGCCCACGGCGCGTGGCTCTGATCGGACCGGCCCTCCGTCTGGGGGGTGCTAGGAACAGATGGCCTGGAGGGTGCCTTCGACGTCCGCGAAGGATTCCAGAATGACGTCGGGCTTCGCGTCGAGAAGCTCTTCCCGCGAAACGAGTCCCGTGGCCACGATGACGGCGCGCGCGCCGATGGCGCGGGCGCACGCGACGTCGCGGGGCGTATCACCGATCACGGTCGCCTCGTCGCCGCGCACGGGGTGTCCCACGATGCGCTCCGCCTTCTCGAGCGCGATCCGGGCCAGTTCCGAGCGGTCTTCGTGTTCGTCGCCGAAGGCTCCGAAGCGGAAATACCCGCCGAGCTGGAAGCGGTCCAGCTTCAGCATGGCGCCGCGCCGCACGTTCCCGGTCAGAAGGCCGACCAGCACGTCCTCGCGGCCGCTCAAGCGCCCCAGGAGCTCCTTCACGCCCGGAAAGATCTTTGCGCCGTCGTGGTTTCGCATCTCGACGGTGAGGTGCGCCACGTAGCGGTCCAGACAGGCATTGCGGCGCTCGAGGATCACCTCGTCGGCGATGCCGGCCATCCGCATGATCTCGGCCACGCACTGCGGATCCGTCATCCCCGCGAACTGGAACGCGCTGATCGGTCCGGTGGTGTCGAAGGTCTCCTGGAGGGCGCGCGTGAAGGCCAGCTTGGGGGCGATGCCCTCGCGGAGGAGCGTTCCGTCAATGTCGAAGAGCGCGAGACGCATCGTGGAATCCGGCTCGGGGGGCTGAGAGTTTCTAGTTGGCGGCAGGCTCGATCTGGTATCCCTTCGAGCCTCGTCTCATCATAATCGGTGAATCGACGACGTCATAGCCGCGCTTTCCGAACTCCGCCGAGAACTTGAGGCAGGGAACCATGATCTGTCCGACGCCGGCCGGGTAGACGTCCTCGATGGAATAGGCCGCGATCCGCGTCTGCTGCGTGGCCCAGCGCCGGAGGAAATCGTCCGCCGTATCGAGCGCCTGGCTCGAGTGGAGCCGCGCCGCGCTCTTCGCCACTTCGTCGGAATCCCAGCGCATGACGTTCGTGGTCTTGAGTGCCGCGCAGATGTACGCGCCCGCTTTTCCCGTGAACGTGAGTGTCTCATCGCGGCTCTGGACCACCTTGCCCTGCCGATCCGCGAAAAGAAGGTAGACCGAGACGCGGAACCGCGCGTCCGACTGCCGCTCGATCGCCCCGTCGGGGAAGTCGAACGCCACCAGGGTCTGCCCGGGATCGCCGGCGAGCGTGCTGGCATCCGCGTTGACCGCTCCCGTGAGCCAGCGGCGGGCCGCGGCGAGCTTGGACCGGTCCAGGCTCGCGCTCTGGCGGGCGGCGATGAATCGCTCCACGGCGCGCACCTGGGCGGGATCCGCCTTGGGCGCGGGTTCCGACGCCTTGCCGAGGCGGATCTCCGTCGGAGCCGGATCGGCGGTTGCGGCCGCGGGCACACAGGCGGCCGCGAGAGCGAGAAGGATCCACGCGGGTACATGTCGGATCACCGGGGGCATGGCTCTATCCCTCCTTGTCGGCCATCAGGCCCGCGTCGCCATGGCGGCGCGCGCCGTCGAGGCGTTCGGGGCTGCGGGGCTCGTGCCGGGTGCCGTGGAGCCCTCGAAGAGGCGCGGATTGGTCGTGCGCTTCAGCGCTTCATCGCGCGTGATTCGACCCGACGTCACGAGGTCCTTGAGCGCCTGGTCGAGCGTCTGCATTCCGTGCTGCGTGCCCACCTGCATGATGCTCAGGATCTGGGCCGTCTTGTCCTCGCGAATCAGGTTCCGGAGCGCCGGGATGGCGGTCAGGATCTCGAGCACGGCCACGCGCGACGTTCCATCGGCGGTGGGGATGAGCGTCTGCGCGATCACGCCCTCCAGCGATTCGCTCAGCATCGTGCGGATCTGGGCCTGGCGGTCGCCGGGGAACACGTCGATGAGCCGGTCGATGGTCTTCGCGGCCGAGTTCGTGTGGAGCGTGCCGAACACGAGATGTCCCGTCTCGGCGGCCGTGATCGCGAGCGAGGTGGTCTCCAGATCGCGGAGCTCGCCGACCAGAAGGCAATCGGGGTCCTCGCGCAGGGCGCTCCGGAGCGCGGTGGCGAAGTCCTTCGTATGGGACCCCACCTCGCGCTGGTTGATGAGGCATTTCTTGCTCTCGTGCACGAACTCGATGGGATCCTCGATGGTGATGATGTGCCCCTGCTTGTTC
>JBGPMB010000014.1:0-29962 GCA_041486775.1 Candidatus Eiseniibacteriota bacterium
ATATCCACATCGAGCCCTACGAGAAGTCGCTACGCGTCCGCTTCCGGATCGACGGCACCCTCTATGAAATGATGGCGCCCCCGTTCCGGATGAAGGCCGCGATCACCTCGCGGCTCAAGATCATGGCCGAGCTCGACATCGCGGAGCGCCGCGTTCCCCAGGACGGGCGCATCAAGCTGCGTCTCCTCGGACGCACCATCGACCTGCGCGTCTCGAGCCTCCCGACGATCTACGGCGAGAAGGTCGTGATGCGAATCCTGGACAAAGGGAACCTGAACATCGACTTGAACAAGCTCGGGTTCCAGGAGCAGGCGCTCGCCGACTTCACGTATGCCATCGCGCAGCCCTACGGCATGGTGCTCGTGACGGGACCGACGGGAAGCGGTAAGACGACCACGCTCTATTCGGCGCTTTCGAAGATCAACATGCCCGAGACGAACATCATGACCGCCGAGGACCCGGTCGAGTACAACCTCGAGGGGATCAACCAGGTGCTGATCCACGAGGAGGTGGGGCTCACCTTCTCCGCCGCGCTCAAGGCGTTCCTGCGCCAGGACCCCAACATCATCATGGTGGGAGAAATCCGGGATCTCGACACGGCGTCCATCGCCGTCAAGGCCGCGTTGACCGGACACCTCGTGCTTTCGACCCTCCACACCAACGACGCCCCCAGCACCGTGAACCGAATCATCGACATGGGGATCGAGCCGTTTCTGGTCGCCTCGTCGGTGAACTTGATCTGCGCGCAGCGGCTTCTCCGCAAGGTCTGCCTCTCGTGCCGCACCGAGGTCAAGCTCCACCCGGAGGTGATCCGGGAGCTGGGGCTGTCCGAGAGCGACGTGAAGACAGGCGGGTTCTTCGAGGGGAAGGGCTGTGTGGACTGCAACAACACCGGATACAAGGGACGAAGCGGTGTGTACGAGGTGTTTCCGGTGTCGTCGCAGATCCGGGACCAGATCCTGGACCGTGCCTCCACCTCGAACATCAAGAAGTCGGCGGTGGGGGACGGAATGCTGACGCTGCGCATGGACGCCTTAATCAAGTTAAAGAAGGGAATTACGACGGCCGAAGAGGTGTTGAAGGAGACTGCGGCCGACCGCTGAGCCGCCACGGAGGGAGCCCATGGTTTCGCTGCGCCAACTGTTGGACGAGATGATCAAGTTGAGGGCCTCGGATCTGCATATCTCGGCAGGTGTTCCGCCGCAGGTGCGGATCGACGGCTCCATCACGCCCATGCAGCATCCGCCGCTCACGCCCAACCTCACGCAGCAGCTGGCGTACAGCGTGCTCACGGAAGAACAGCGCAAGCGATTCGAGACCACGAAGGAGCTGGACCTCTCCTTCGGCGTCCCGGGATTGAGCCGCTTCCGCGCGAACGTCTTCTTGCAGCGAGGCGTCACCTCCATGGCGATCCGACAGATCCCCTACGAGATTCTTTCGTTCGAGCAACTCGGGCTGGGCAAGACCATCCGCGACTTCACGACCAAGCAGAAGGGGCTCGTCCTGGTCACGGGTCCGACCGGGAGCGGTAAGTCCACGACGCTCGCCACCATGATCGACCTCATCAACACCAACCGGGCCGGGCACATCATCACGATCGAGGACCCCATCGAGTACGTCCACCACCACAAGAAGTGCATCGTGCACCAGCGTGAGATCAATGCCGATACGACGACGTTCGCCACCGCGCTCAAGTACGTCCTGCGTCAGGACCCGGACGTGATTCTGATCGGAGAAATGCGCGATCTCGAGACGATGTCGGCCGCGCTCACCATCGCCGAGACCGGACACTTAGTGCTCGCCACCCTGCACACGAACTCGGCCTACGAGTCCATCAACCGCATCGTGGACTCTTTCCCCAGCACGCAGCAGCAGCAGGTGCTCTCGCAGCTCGCGTTCGTGCTCGAAGGCGTGGTCACGCAGCAGCTCATCCCGAAGGCGAAGGGACCGGGCCGCGCCATGGTGGCGGAGATCCTGATCTGCACGCCGGCCGTGCGCGCCGTGGTCCGCGAGCGGAAGATCCACCAGATCTACAGCTTGATGCAGGCCGGCACGAAGCACGGCATGCAAACCATGAACCAGGCGCTGTTCCAGGCCTACATAGGAAAGCAGATCGCTTTGGACGAGGCGCTCGGCCGCAGCTCCGACGTGAAGGAGCTGGAGGGGATGCTGGAGAAGGTCGGGGTCCACGTCGCCGCCTAGTCGGCGCTTCAAAGGGGGAACGCGGTGCCCGTATATACATGGAAGGGTCGGACGGTTGGGGGGGAGATCCAGACCGGCGAGCTGACCCTGGACAGCCAGGAAGAAGCGCTCTCGGCGCTCCGCAAGCGGCGGATCATCATCTCTTCCGTTCGCGAGAAGAAGGGCGACGTCAAGATGGGGCTGCCGAAGTTCGGCGGCGGCGTGTCGACGCGTGATCTCGCCATCTTCACGCGCCAGTTCGCGACCATGATCAATGCGGGTCTTCCGCTCGTGCAGTGTCTCGACATTCTCTCCAAGCAGACCGAGAAAGCGGATTTCCGCGGCGTCATCACACAGGTCATGCGCGACGTCGAGGCCGGGACCACCCTGGCCGAGGCGCTCGGCAAGAAGGAACACAGCAAGGTCTTCGACGAGCTCTTCGTGAACATGGTCGAAGCCGGCGAGGCGGGCGGTATTCTGGACAACATCCTCCAGCGGCTCGCCACGTACATCGAGAAGGCCGAGGCGCTGAAACGGAAAATCAAGGGGGCGATGGTCTACCCGGCCGTCGTGCTCTCGGTCGCCGTCCTCGCCACGTCGTTCATGCTCATCTTCATCATCCCGACGTTCGCCCGGATGTTCACGGGCTTCGGGGCCGAGCTGCCGCTCCCCACCAAGATCGTCATGGGACTGAGCTCGTTCCTGCGCGCGTACTGGTGGGCGATGATCGGCACGGGCATCGGCATCGTGGTCGGGCTCCAACGCTATTACATCACGGAGAAGGGACACCTCCAGATCGACACGATCCTGCTCCGCGTGCCCGTCCTGGGAGACGTCTTGCGGAAGGGAGCCGTGGCGCGGTTCACACGCACGCTCGCGACGCTCATCTCCTCGGGGGTACCGATCTTGAACGGGCTCGAGATCACGGCGCGCACGGCGGGCAACCGGGTCGTCCAGAACGCGATCATGGCCGCTCGGGCGAGCATCCGGGAGGGCGAGACGATCGCCGCACCGCTCCGCCAGTCCACGGTGTTCCCTCAGATGGTGGTGCAAATGATCTCCGTGGGCGAGGAGACGGGCGCGCTGGACGACATGCTCACGCGCATCGCGGATTTCTATGACGACGAAGTGGACACGGCGGTGGATTCGCTGACCTCCCTCATCGAGCCGATCATGATCGTGGTCATGGGATCGATCGTGGGCGGAATGGTCATCGCGATGTACCTGCCGATGTTCAAGCTGATCAACGTGGTCGCGGGCGGCAAATAGAGCCTCCCGAATGACCACGCACCGCCCAGACGCAGGGGTCGAGCGGGATCCCCAACTCGGCCTCGCGGTCCAGGCGGTGATCCTGGGAAGGGTCGTGCTCTTAGTCCTGGTCACGCTGATGGCCGTGGCCTTCTCGGGGAGCGCGCTGGGGGTCGAGCGTCAGTTTCCGTTCGGATTCTTTCTGTTCACGGTGGGGGTGCTGGCCCTGGCCTACCACCGCGTTCTGAAGACCGGCGGAGACTTGAGGAATCTCCTGGCGACGCAGTTCCTGGTGGACGTGGCCACCACGTCGTATCTCGTGTTCTTCACGGGCGGGGCGGAGAGCCAGTTCGTTCCTCTCTACCTGCTCTCGCCGCTTCTCGGGGGCGTGTTCCTCTCGATCGGGGGAGGGGTGCTCCTGGCGGCTCTGGCCTCGATGGCGTACGCCGGGTTCTACGTGGCCGGGGTGCAGGGCCTGATGCCGACGACGCCGTACGGGCTCATGCAGGGGTTGGGGAATTCGGCACTGTTGCTTCGGATGATGCTCTACGTGCCGCTTCTCTTCGTGGTGGGGGTGATCGGGGGGTATCTGGGCCGGCGGCTCAAGGAGGGGCGCCGGGCGCTGGAAACCGCGCGCGAGGAGCTGAACCGCGCGCTGTTCGATACGGAGAGCATCTTGGAGAACATGTCGAGCGGACTCGTGACCGTGGATGCCGATGGGATCGTACGCCACTGGAACCGCGCCGCTTCCGAGATCTCGGGGTGTGTCGTGGATTCGATCCGCGGGCGGCCGTACGCCGATGCCTTCGGGCCCAGCCTGAAGGAGTTCACGGACCGCATGCGGGACGCCCTGGAGCGCGGGATCCAGTCGAATCGCGCCGAGATGACGATCGAGAAGCCGGACGGAACGCGGATGCCGCTGGGGCTCTCGACCAGCCTCCTGCGCGACCCGGACGGAAAGCGGCGCGGTGTGATCGGCCTGTTCCAGGACCTCTCCGAGGTGCGGGCCCTCGAGGACCGTATCCGCCGCCGGGAAACGCTGGCGGCCATCGGAGAGCTCTCGGCGGGCATCGCCCACGAGATTCGGAACTGCCTCAACCCGATCAGCGGCTCGGTCGAAGTGCTGCAGCGGGAGCTGAAGGTCAAGGGAGAGAACGCGAGGCTGCTCGAGCTGATCGTGCGGGAGTCGGAGCGTCTGGACAACTTCATCCGGGAGCTGCTCGACTACGCGCGGGAGCGTCCGCTCAAGTGCGAAACCCTGGATCTCGCGGAGCTGCTCCGCGACCTGGTGGACGTGGCGCGGCGGCACCCGGACGCCGAGGGAAAGAATTTGAGCTTCAGCGGTCCCGGTGAGGACGTCTGCGTGCATGTGGACTCGGAGCAGATGCGGCAGGTGTTGATGAACCTGGTCCTGAACGCGCTCGAGGCGGTCGAGGCCGACGGCCAGGTGGAAATTCGGATCGCGGCGCGCCGCGACCGGCCGGGGGAGACCCCGGCGGCGGCGCGGTCCTGGGCCTGCGTCGAGGTGCAGGACAACGGAATCGGAATCGCGGCGCCGGAGGTCGGGTTGATCTTCGAGCCGTTCTACTCCACGAAGCGGGGGGGCACCGGGCTGGGACTTGCGATCGCCAACCGGATCGTGGAGCGCCATGGAGGCGCACTGGAGGTTGAGAGCCGTCTCGGAGCGGGCACCACCATGCGGGTATGGGTCCCACGGAGCACGAGCGCGGCAAAGACCGTCGCCCACGCGGCGTAACCCCGAATTGAGCGAGGTAGATCAGGTGAGCGGCGAGAAAATTCTGGTGGTGGATGACGAAGAGAGCATGGTCCAGTTCCTCTCGATCCTTCTCTCCAAGGAAGGATACGAGGTGCACGTGGCCACATCGGGAAGGGATGCCCTCCAGAAGGCCGAAGAGGAGAACTTCGACGTCGTCGTGACTGACATCAAGATGCCGGGCGAGATCGACGGCCTGGGCGTTCTCTCGGGGATCAAGAAGCTGGATCCCAGCCTCCCGGTGGTGATCCGCACCGCATTCGCGTCGCAGAAATCCGCCATCGAGGCCTTGAATCGGGGCGCCTACCAGTACCTGGAAAAGAGCGCGAAGAACGACGAGATCCGCATGGTCATCAAGAACGCGATCGCCATGCGGCGGGTCCAGTCGGAGAACGTGTATCTGAAGCGCCAGCTCAAGCGGACCGACGACACGAAGGAGATCATCGGGCACAGCGAGCAGATTCAGAAGGTGCTGAAGCTCGTCGAGAAGGTGGCGGACTCCGACTCCACCATCCTCATCGTCGGAGACAGCGGCACCGGCAAGGAGCTGATCGCGAAGCGGATCCACTACATGAGCACGCGCGCCGACGGACCCTTCGTCTCGATCAACTGCGGCGCCCTCCCCAAGGACCTGCTCGAGAGCAACCTCTTCGGCCACGTGAAGGGTTCCTTCACGGGCGCCGTGCGCGACCAGGAGGGGCTCCTGGCGGTTGCCGGCGGGGGATCCTTCTTCCTGGACGAGGTGGGCGAGACCCTGCCCGCCACCCAGGTGAAGCTGCTGCGCGCGCTCCAGGAGAGAGAAATCATTCCGGTCGGCGGAACGAAGCCGCGGAAGATCGACGTCCGCCTGATCGCCGCGACGAACGCCGATCTCGACCGGGCCGTCGCGGAGGGCCGCTTCCGGGCCGACCTCTTCTATCGTCTGAACGTCATCCAGATCCGGCTGCCCGCTCTCCGCGAGCGCAAGGAGGACATCGAGGAGATGGTCGAGCATTTCCTCAAGAAGCTGGCCGGGCCGAAGGAGATCAAGACGATGTCCAAGGAGGCGCGGGATTGCCTGATGGCCTACGACTGGCCGGGGAACGTGCGCGAGCTGGAGAACGTGATCGAGCGCGCGGTCATCCTGACCGACGACGGGGTCATCTCGCCGGAGGATCTGCCCGAGCGGGTGGTCCAGGGCGGGAAGGGGCGCGGGAGCCTCGTGATCGACAATCCCAACCTCACCCTCGAGGAGCTGGAGCGGGAGTACATCCTCAAGGTGCTCCACCACACGGGCGGGCAGAAGAAGCGGGCGTCGGAGATCCTGGGCATCAATCCTTCGACGCTCTATCGAAAACTGATCTCCTACGGCCTGCTCAAGGAAAGCGCGGCCCTCCTCGCGGAGTGATGCGGTCGCAAATTGATCGACGCGCGATTGAATCATGCAATATGCAGAATGGATGGGTCGCGGCATGCATCCTGCGCGAAACCCCCCTCTGCGGCACCTCGCCCCCTCGACGCGTCACCCGGAAGTCCCAGCGGCCATGAAGCATCCGAGAGCACGAGGTTTCATGGCATGTACGTTGCTCTAAGTGGGGCCAGAAGGTACGAGGGACGTTCAGACTAGTCAGGGACGACAGTACGAGGAGGAGGTGCATCATCATGAGGAACTCGAAAGGTTTCACCCTTATCGAGCTGATGATCGTGGTTGTGATCATCGGGATCTTGGCGGCCATCGCGATTCCAAACTTCATCGCCATGCAGGACCGCGCACGCGAAGCGAGCGTGAAAGCGAACATGCATAGCTTCCAGCTGGCGGTAGAGGATTTCGCGGTGAAGAACACCGGGACGTATCCGGTGGCTGCGGATGACGCGGCGGTGCAGGCGAACATGCCGGGTGGCAACTATCCGAAGAACCCGTTCTCGGGCGCGAATGACGCCTGGACGTGGGCTGCGGATCCGGCGGCATCGGGCATCATCGGTGCCAATCCCTGTGCTACCACGGGCTACACGATCAAGGGCTACGGAAAGACGGCGCTCTTGTCGCTCACGCTGACCAACGGCTAATCCGGACCCTGGAGGAATCTATGTTCCGCAATCAGAAAGGTTTCACCCTGATCGAGCTGATGATCGTGGTTGTGATCATCGGGATTCTGGCGGCGATCGCGATCCCGAACTTCATCGCGATGCAGGACAGAGCTCGCGAGGCGAGCGTGAAGGCGAACATGCACAGCTTCCAGCTGGCGGTCGAAGACTTCGCGGTGAAGAACACCGGTACGTATCCGGTGGCCGCGGACAACGCTGCCGTGCTGGCGAACTTCCCGAGCGGCGTGTGGCCCAAGAATCCTTTCACGGGCGCCAACAGTGCCGCGACGTGGGCTGCGGATCCGGCCGCGCAGGGCATCTTCGGTGCGAACCCCTGCACCACGACCGGCTATACGATCAAGGGTTACGGCAAGGCGGCTCTTCTGACCTTGACGCTGACCAACGGCTAATCGCCGACTAAGTACCGGGCGGCAGATCGCGGACCAACGCGACTGCCGCCTTTCTGTTTTCCAGGGGTTAGAGGCGTCGGGCGGCGTTCGGGGCGGCCCGCCGAGCGTGGCATGGGACTTGCGCTTGCACGGCTCGGAGTGGAATAGGAACCGCCCGGGGGATAGGTTTGATGAGTCGAGAGCGGGACGATTCGCGCGGCAAGGAGCCCCGGAGCGCCGAGGTCGGGGGCCGGGGCGTGATGCAAGAGGTCGCGCCGCTACCCGTCCTCGAGCTCGACGCGGTGGCGAAGGTCTATCGCGACCCGATGACCCTGAAGGCTTTCACCGCCGTCGAGGGAATCTCCCTCTCGCTTCGCCGCGGGGAGATCTTCGGGCTCCTCGGTCCGAACGGCGCGGGCAAGACCACGACGATCAAGATGATTCTGGGCCTGACCCGGCCGACCCGCGGCACGATCTTGATCTGGGGCCGCGAGCCGCACGATCGGGCGGCTCGGATGCGGCTCGGCTACCTTCCCGAGAACCCCTGCTTCTACGACCACCTCACGGCGCGCGAGTACCTGGGGCTCGTCGGCTCTCTGTTCGACCTCGGCTCCCGGATCGCCCGCGCGCGCGCCGACGGGCTCTTGAAGCGCCTGGGCCTCGAAGCCGACGCCGGAAAGCCGCTCCGCAAGTTCTCCAAGGGGATGACGCAGCGCCTCGGGATCTGCCAGGCGCTCTTGAACGAGCCAGACCTCCTGATCCTGGACGAGCCGATGTCGGGGCTCGACCCGATCGGCCGAGCGGACATGAAGCAGATCCTGCGTGAGGAGCGCGCGCGGGGAGCCACGGTGCTCATGAGCTCGCATGTTCTGGCCGAAACGGAAACTCTGTGCGACCGGGTGGCCATCCTTCATCGCGGGCGCGTGCTGGAGGTCGGAGACGTGAAGGGACTCCTGGGCGCCGGAGTGATCGAGTGGGAAGTCACGGTCGAGGCGATTTCCGATCCCGTGGCCGCCCGGCTCCGCGGCGAGGGACACCGGGTCGATATGGCCGGAAGGAATTGGATCGTCCGCGTGCGCGAGGCGGAGGAGCTGCAGGAAGTGCTCCGCGGATTCGCGAAGGACGGTGTCTTCATCCACTCGGTCGAGCCGAGGCGCCAGAGCCTCGAGGAGCACTTCGTCCGCGCGATCCAGGAGGACACCGGAAGCCCATGAAGCGGATTCTCGCCATCGCGCGGAACACCATCCGGGAAGCGGTCCGCGAGCGGCTCGTGCTCGTGCTCGGCCTTTTTGGATTTGCGCTCCTGATCGGATCCCAGGCGCTCTCCCCGCTCGCGCTCGGGGAGGGTCGCAAGGTCGTGATCGATTTCGGGCTTGCGGGCTCGATGCTCCTCGCCACGTTGCTCTCGGTGTTCCTGGGCTCGAGCCTCCTCCACAAGGAGCTGGAACGCCGGACGGTCTACTCCATCCTCGCGAAACCGATTCGCCGTGAGGAATTCCTCCTCGGCAAGTTCCTCGGACTGTGGGTCACGACCTCCGCGCTCCTGGCCGCGATGGCGGTCATCCTCGCCATGGTCGTGACCATCTCCTACGGCGACACGCCGTGGTCGATCGCGGGTTCGGTGGGGCTCAGCATGATCGAGCTGGGCATCGTGACGGCCGTGGTGGTTCTCTTCTCCGCGTTCACCACGCCCGCCCTGACCGCGTTCTTCGGAATCTGCGCCGTGGTTGTCGGCCACTTCGCCGAGGACCTTCGCTACTTCGCCTCGCGCGGAGCGCCCCCCGTGGTTCGAGGGCTCGCCGAGACGGTATACTGGGCCCTTCCTCACCTGAACGTGTTCAACGCCCGTGGCCTCGCCGTGCACGGGCTCCCCGTGGAGCCGGAGCGGATGCTCTTCGCGGTGACGTATGGAGCCCTCTACATTGGCGCCCTCATGATCTTCGCGGGGACCGTGTTCCGCCGCCGGGAGTTCCGTTGATGGCGCGGCTCGACCGGGGTCTCTTCCAGGGCTTGGCGCTGACGCTGCTCCTCCTCGCGGGCGCGGCCCGGCTCGAGGTGGCGGAGCGTCCGCGGCTCGACAAGATCCGCGAGGAAGAGCTCCTGTACTATCCCTCCGGGTTCGCGGTCCGGCAGGCGGCGCTCGGGTACGAGACGGCGGCTGCCGACATCGCGTGGCTTCGGGGCATCCAGTACTACGGTGAGCACCGGCTCAACGACCAGAAATACGATCTCATCGGCCACGTCATGGACATCGTGACCCAGCTCGATCCCGCGTTCCAGGAGCCCTACGTCTTCGGCGCGTTCGTGATGGCGCAGGAGCAGCATCAGCCGGAGCGGGGCCTGGAGCTCCTGGAGCGAGGCATCCGCGCGAACCCGACGAACTGGAGATTGGCGTTCGAGGCGGGATTCCTCCACTACGTGTGCCGTCACGACTACGCTTCGGCGGCGCGGTTCTTCACGTGGGCGAGCCGGATGCCGGGGCACGATCCGTTCGTCGATCGCTTCGCCGCGTTCGCGAACGAGCGAGCGGGGGACACGGGCGTGGCGATTCTCCTGTGGAAGCAGGTCCTCGCGACGGGCAACTCCTACATGCAGGAAGTCGCGCGGCGCGAGCTCGTTCGATTGGGGGCCAAGTGATGGAGATGGAGCCAAGAACACTCCTGGGAATGACGGCCTTCGCGCTGGGGCTTGTCCTCGGCAGTTTCCTGAATGTGGTGATCGCGCGCCTGCCGCGCGGCGAGTCCATCGTGAGCCCTCCGTCGCGGTGCCCTCGCTGCAAGGCGCGGATCCGTCCGTGGGACAACATCCCGGTCCTTTCCTACCTTCTGCTCCGGGGCCGCTGCCGCGAATGCCGCAAGCCCATCGCATGGCGCTACCCGGTCGTGGAGCTTCTGTCCGGCGTCCTGCTCCTCCTGCTCGTCCGGCGCGTGGAGAATCCACTCGTCCTGGTGCCGCAGGCGGTGTTTCTCCTGGCGCTCCTGGCGGTCGCGTGGATCGATCTCGACACCCAGACGATTCCGGACGTGGTCACGATCCCGGGCGTGGGTCTGGGTCTGGCGGCAAGTCTCTTCGCCCCGCCGGGAATCGCCGCAGCGCTTCTCGGCGCGCTCTGCGGCGGTGTGAGCCTCTGGCTCGTGGGCGCTCTCTACGAGCGCGCGACGGGGGTGCCCGGCATGGGCGGGGGCGACGTGAAGCTCGCCGCGATGATGGGAGCCTTCCTCGGCGTCGGGGGCGTGTTCGGCGCGATCTTCCTCGCTTCCCTGGCGGGCTCGGTCTTCGGCGTGCTCCTCATCGCGCGCGGCAAGGGCTCGCGCCGCACGGCGATTCCCTTCGGAACGTTCCTCGCGCCGGCCGCCATCGCGCTCTGCCTCTTCGGGGATTCTCTCTTCCGCCTGTACCGATCATTCCTGCCCTGATCCCGGTGCAACTTGCACGGGGCGCGCGCCCTGCTCCGGGGGCGGCTCTGGTCCGAACGAGCCATCGGGCTGATGAAAGCCACGCGCCGGAAGGCTTGGAATGGCGTAGACGCACATCGCAGCGCGACTTGAGCGCTGGCATATCCCTTGCGTTCCATGGGGTCAGGATGATTGTCCCGGGTCAGGAGGCTTCTTCCATGTCTTGCTCCCGCTTGAAAACGGGAAGGGCTCACGGTCAGGACGCCGGCTTCTCGCTCACCGAGCTGATGGTGACGCTGGTGATCTTCGGCATCATGACCGCCGTGGCGCTTCCCGGCCTGAACAAGTTCCTCCGCAGCGTGGACTTGAACGGCCAGGTGCAGTCGACCGCGACCATGATCCGGGTCGTGCGGCAGCGCGCGATCACCGAGAACAACAACTATGTCCTCTACTGGGACAACACGGTCCAGGGCTTCGGTTGGTACGACGACGACAACAACAATGGGACGGCCGACGTGACTGAAAAGCGCAAGGATCCGACGCCCTTCGCGGCGTGGATCACGATCTCGAACTCCACCACGAACCCATTCGCCTCGACGATCACGACGTTCTTCCCGAACGGGAGCGCCAGCCAGTCGGGCACCTGCCTCTTCACGAACTCGGACGGCTACGTGCGGACGCTCTCGATCGTGCGGCCGACCGGCATGGTGACGGTCCAGTGAGGGCCCCCCGGATGAAACACGCGGGCGGCTCGGACGCGGGCGGCTTCAGCTTGATCGAGGTCGTCTTTGCCCTCACGTTCCTCGCGGTCGGCATCCTGGCGGTTGCCTCGATGATTCCGGCCGGGACGCGCGGCGTGACGCAGAGCCGTGTGCTCACGTCGGGGCTCATGGCGGCGCAGGTGAAGCTGGAAGAGCTGAAGGGGAAAGACTTCTCGACGCTCACGGCGGGCACGTTCTCGGACACGACGTCCGTGTTCACCCGCACGTGGACGGTGACCGATTCGGTTCCGATGGCGGGTTGCAAGAAGATCGACGTCACGTCCCAGTGGACGGACTCGCACGGGACACAGACCGCGCAGCTGATGAGTTACGTAACGCGGTGATCCGGGCAGGGAACCGCCCTCCAAACGAGGTGGCATCCGTGAGCATTCAACGCAAGCAGCACCACGCAGGCTTCACCTTGGTCGAGATGATGGTCGCGCTCGTTCTCTTCACGGTCGTGATCGGCTCGATCTATTCGATCTACGTTCGCGGCGAGAAGTCCCAGCAGGTCGGGATCGAGCTGGCCGAGGCGACCCAGAACGCCCGAAGCGGCGTGGACCTGGTCGCGCGCGAGCTTCGCTCGGCGGGCTATGGCGTCAATCCGGCGTCCCAAGCCGCCATCATCACGGGCTCCCAGTACCGGGTGACGTTCGCCCTGGATCTCAACGGAAACCGCCAGATCGACATGGGCGAGGTCATCACCTACTTCCTCGATTCCAATACGAGTGATCCGATCGTGGCCTCGAGCCCGAACCCCTACGACTTCGTGCTCCGGCGCGTGGTTGGTACGGCCGGCGATTCGATCCCGCAGCCCACGTCGGGACATGGCGAGATCGTGGCCTACGGACTCACGCAGCGCACCGCCGACAACGTCACGACGAAGGACGTGCCGCTCTTCTCCTTCCGCGACGCGTCGGGAACCGCCCTGGAGTTGAAGGTGGGTACCACCGCGGACCCCGCGGGTGTGTTCTTCGGAAACACCGTCAACGACGCGGACCTCGGCAAGCCCCCGGCTCCGGGCGTCAAGAGCAACGTGCAGACCGTGCTGGTGAACATGGTCACCGAGACGAAGCAGAAGAATCTGGAGAACGGAACCTATGACCGCGTGAACGTGGCGACCTCGGTCGAGCCGCGCAACTTCCCGTTCCTCGCGACCGCCAACGTGAGCTATGCCGCCAACACCGGCGCCACCGGCACCGGTACGGGCACGGGCACCGGAACGGGCACCGGCTCCGGCAGCGGAACCGGCACGGGCTCCGGCTCGGGCAGTGGAACCGGCACAGGCACGGGAACGGGCAGCGGGCTTCCGCCCAGCCAGCCTCCGATCCATCTCTCCACCGACCGCGTCCTCTCCATGGTGGTGACGGACTTGAACGAGAACGACTCCCAGGAAGGCTCGGCCACGAACCAGGACGGCCAACACGACCTCGACATCGTGGTCGGCACCAAGGCGAGCGGCGTGTCCAACGTCCGCGTCTGGTGGAACGGGGAGCCGGGGAATTATACGGGCAACGTCTACTTCCGGACGACGCCGAGCTACAGCGGCAACGCTTCCTACGACGTGGCCTCCCTCGCGGCCGGCAACATGAACAACTCGGGTGGAAACGACGTGGTGGCGGGCGTGATCACCGGCACGAATACGGGACGTTTCCAGGTCTGGCAGAACCAGGACTCCGGCGGGACCCCGGGCCATATCGGCACGACCGCGTCGCCCCCGGCCCCGAACGCGTCCTACTACGACAGTCCCGGCACCGGCGAGGTGAGCGCGATTGCCGTGGGTGACCTCAACAGGGACGGCCACTTGGACGTGGTGCTCGGCCAGAAGACCGGCACGAACCTGGGTAAGGTGGGCGTCTGGTGGGGCAACGACTCGGGCACCTTCACGCACTCCAGCACGCTCGACGTGTATACCGCGAGCGGCGAAGTCCGCGCCGTGTCCCTCGCCGACATGAACGGCGACGGATACCTCGACATCGTGGCGGGCACGAAGCGGAATAACGCCGACACGCAGGGGAGCGCCGACATCTTCTTCAGCAACACGCTCTCGAGCGTCCGGTTCCTGACGGTCTACACGACGGCGGTGGGAGGCTCGGTCTACGGGCTCGGCACCGCGCGCATGGACTCCGACTCGAGCCCCGACGTCGTCGTGGCCGTGAAGACCGGAGCCAAATCCGGAAAGTGCGAGTTCTGGCACAACAACGGAACCTTGACGAGCTCGCTCACCAAGCAGGATGAGATCGCGACGGCCGGACCCGCGACCGCGGTGGCTCTGGGGCCGCTGGTCTACAACAGCTCGAACAACGATATCGTGGTGGGCACGGCGGGCGCGGGCGGCGGTACGCCTCCCGCCGTCCAGGCCTACTTCTGCAACCCGTCGGCCGCCTCGGGCAACATCATCCCGTCCTTCCTGAGCTGGCAGGATGCGAACGCCGGCGGCACCGTCAACGCACTGGCGATCGCCAGGTTGCAGTGTTCCCAGGATCAACTGGATCAGGATCCCGTTCCGGACATCGTGGCGGGCACTTCGACCGGCGCGAGCACCGGCGACATCGTGATCTACCTGAATCCGTATTCCTCGACGGTCCTACCGTAACCATGAAGGAGAAGGACGCTATGCGAATCGGCTTGAGCGAGACCACGGGTCTCGCGGGGCAGAGGGGCGCTACGAGTGGGGACTCGGGCAACGCCATGGTGGTCGCGCTTCTCGTGCTGCTCGTCCTCACGACGGCCGGCGTCGCGTACGTCGCGGTGACCAAGTCGGAGAAACAGATCGCGGGTAATTCCATGACCGCCGCCCAGGCTCTTTACGCCGCGGAGGCGGGCATCACCGAGGGTCTCCACCGGATGGCCTTCCCGGCTGAGTCCTCGAGCTACATCGGACCGGCGGCCGGACCCGTCGCGGGCTGGGGACGCTACATCGTCATCGCCCCCGGCCGGAGCGCGCTGGATCCCGACGGTCCGGCGCTCGAGCACGACGGTCTGGACAACAACGAGAACGGGCTGATCGACGAGCCGGGCGAGCGCTATCCCGAGGTCCTCACCAAGCAGACCGTGAACGCCAGCGCGCTGCGCTATCCGTACGTGCGCGTGGAGTACAAGACGCAGGGCTCGAACCTGGTCCTGTTCGGCGATGCCGACAACGATCCGGCCACTCCTCCCGTGGAGAATTTCACCAACGGCGAGCCCGTCCTGCGTATCACGGCGCGGGGCAGGCAGGGAAACGCGGACAAGATCCTCGAGGCCGAGGCGGTGCGCTTCCCGCTCGTCGCGGTCGAGAGCGCGGTCTGGGCCGGCGGCCCGCTCAAGTTCAATGGCAATGCCTTCTTCGTCGACGGCCACGACCACTCCGCCCAGCCGGGGTTGGACACGATTCCCTCGGCGCCGCCCATGACCGGTATTTTGACCAAGGGGCAGCCGACGGACGTTTCGGACAACCTGAACAAGAACCAGGAAGACAACGTCAACGGCAACGGAGGCAACCTCAGCGCTCAGCAATCCACGTTCACGTACGATTTCAACGCGCTCTGGGCGCAGTTCTCCGGAATGGCGGACAACTCCTTCACCGGAAACCAGGCCTGGGCGGGCAGCGACCCTTCCTACGGGAACCTGACCGACCCGAAGGTGACGGTGGTGAACGGAAATCTCTCGATCTCCGGTGGATGGACCGGCGGCGGAGTCCTAGTCGTAAACGGAAATCTGGACATGCGCGGCGGCTCCCAGTACACCGGGGTCGTCATCGTTATGGGCGACATCAACTTCGCGGGCGGCGGGCCCTCGGATCAGGCCCATGTCGTCGGCGGGCTGATCTACCAGGGCACCGTGGTCAACGCATCGGTCCTCTCCGGATCCTCGCAGATCTTCTACTCGACCGAGGCCGTGAACGCGGCTCAGTCGGTCGGACACTATACCCTCTCGTGGTGGCGGGAGCGGTGAGCCAGGGAAGGAAAAGGAAGGAATCTCAAGGGGTGACTCGTATGAAACGCGACTTCGCGCTTTCCTCGGGGAGCGCACGACCGGATGCGGGCAATGCGATGGTCATCGCGCTCCTCATCCTCTTTCTGCTCACGTCGCTCGGAATCTCCTACGTGGCGGTGACCCGAGGGGACAAGCAGATCGCCGGCAACCAGATGACCGCCGCGCAGGCTTTCAGCAACGCCGAGGCGGGGATCAGCGAGGTGATGCTGCGCATGTCCGACCCCAGCGACGCCGTCAACTACATCGGCGAGCCCACCGGGACGGTGACGCCCGGCTGGGGCAAGTACGTGGTGAACGATCCCGGGAACTCGGGGCTGGACCCGCAATACAACGCCACCCTGAGCGACGGGTTGAACAATAACGGCAACGCCTCGATCGACGAGGCGAGCGAGCATTACCCCGAGACCGGGTCCAAGCAAAGCACGATGGCGCTCTCCAGCAAGCTCGATTATCCCTGGGTCAAGGTGCGCTACAAGGTGAACGGCGCGGGCCAGGTCCTTCTCTTCGGGGATCACGACAACAACCCGACGACGCCGCCGCAGGAGAATGTGGTCCGGGGCCAGCCGGAGCTGATCGTGACCGCCGCGGGACGGAAGGGCGTGGGCGCGAAGACGGTCACCGTGGAGGCCGTCAAGTGGCCGCTTCCTCCGGTGCCGGGCTCCGTCTATACCGAAGGCACCATGAACTTCAACGGTAACTCGTTCTATATCGACGGGCACGACCACAATCCCACGGCGCCTTACGACACTCTCACCGGCGCCGCGCCGCTCGCGGGCATCTCGTCTCCGAACAACGCGGGTCCGATCACGAACGCGCTCACGGGCCAGCAGCTCGACAACGTCGAGGGTTCGGGGGCGGATCCCAGCGTTCAGACTTCGCCGCTCAACCTGGACCTCCCCGCGATGGCGGCTTCATGGTCCCAGCTGGCCGATCTGAACTACGCGGGGAATACGACGAACCCCAGCACGACGGATTGGGGCGTCATCGGAGACTTGAAAGTTGTTCATGTGGCGGGTGATCTCAGCGTGATGGGCAATGGGGACGGAGCCGGCGTGCTGATCGTGGACGGCGACTTCCACCTGGGCGGCACCTTCAATTACAACGGGATCGTCATCGTCCTGGGAAACGTGGACATCCAGGGCGGCGGTAACGCGAAGAACATCGTGGGCGGCTTGATGGTCCAGGGAACGCTGACCGGCACGACCAACGTGGCCGGCAACGTCAAGCTCCTATACTCGAGCGCGATGATCAACCAGCTCTACTCGCTGACGCGCTACGAAATCAGCTCCTGGATCGATCAATAACGCTGTAGGGGCGGCGCGACCGCGCCGCCCCTCTCACTGATAGATCCAGTAATGGAACGGGGCGAAATCGCCGCCGTCCTTCGGATCCTGCCGCCGAATCTCGATCACGGGCCGCTCCCTGTGGATCAAATCGCCCCGAATGCGGAACGAGGGCTCGATCCACACCGTGTCCGAGCGCGCGACCGTCCAGACTCCCGCCGTCGCCCCGTCCACCGTCACCGTGAGCCGGTTCGCGTACCAGGCGTCGGTGCGCATGATCAGCACCGCTTCCTTCCCGGGGACGACCGCCATGCGGAACCGGTCCCATCCGAAGACCTTTCTCCCCGCATCGGTGACCGGGCGCGTCGGCCGGTCGGCGTAGGAATACTGGCGAAGAACGTCGCGTGGAAGCAGGGAAGCGTGGCGCTTCCAGTCCGACCGCTTGTCGTCGTACTCGTACCCGTACGGCTGCCACGCATGCCGCTTCTCGTCTTCGAGCCACGCCAGATCGAAGGTGTCGCGCAGGGTTTTTCCCCGGAGCTCGGGGTGCGGCAGCACCACCGAGTCGGCAGGCGTGACGTCGATCCACTCGGCGGGATACACCACTTTGTCGTCTCCGCCGCAGATTGTGTTGTACGCCAAGTGCGCGCGAAAGATTTCGGGACCCAGGACCCCACTCGATTGGAGGTAGGGGAACCATTCCGGGTAGATGGCGAAATAGGTCGGCCGCCGCGCCGGCGGGAGGCGTCTCAGTCTCTCGAACATGCAGCCGATGCCCGACCGATAGGCCCTCGCGAAGCCCTCCGAGGTCAACCCCAGCATGTCGAGCGTGGAGCGGTTGCCGTAATAGGCGATCCCGCCCGCGTCGTTCATCCCCACGATCGCCTTCTCGGGGAGATTCCGGGCGATCCAGCGCCCCGTCTTCACCTGCTGGTGGAGAATGTTCTCGCAGTTGTGGCCGTAATAGAGAATCACGCGATCGGCCACCTCGGTCGCGACGGGAGACCAGGCCCAGAGCGGCACCCCGACGGCGAGGATCGCCACCGCGGCGCCGAGCGCGCGGGGCAGCCGGGACCACGCGAGCGTGGCGGTCCGGGCGATCCCGGCGGCCAGGCACGCGAGCACGATGGGATAGAAGCCCTGCTGGTAGCGGTAGAAATGAACGGACCAGGCGACGGGGAGGGAGTCCACGACGACGGCCATCGGAAAAAGGAGGAACACGATGCGGCCGTCCGACCAGTCGCGTCGGCGGGGCACGAAGGAGAAGAGCGAGAACAGGAAGAGGGCTAGGACGCTCGGAATCCAGAAGCGGGTCACCATGATCGCGTTGGGCGCGAGCTCGAGCCAGGAGATGTAGGACTTCAGGATCGAGAGCCACACCTTCGGCGAGTCGACGATGTATTGATGACGGCTGTCCGGATGGGGCTCGGCCAGGATCGATTTGGCCTGGGAGCTGGTGGACTCGATGGATCCGGAGATCACGAGATTGATGAGGAAGGGGAGCGCCGCAGCGACGAAGGGAAGCGCGAGCGACAAACTCCAGAAGCGCGGGATCGTGCCCGCCCGGACCGCGCGCCGCCGGTCGAGCGCCATGACCAGGCCGAACACACCGCACAGGATCGCCCCTTCGGGGCGCGAGGCGGCGAGCACGAAGAGCACCCACCGCAGCCGCGCGAAGTTCGCCTGCTCGCGCTCCCGGAGGTAGATCCAGAGCGTCGCGAGCAGCACCGTGGCGTAGAGCCCGATCTCCATCCCGCTCATGTAGCCCCAGAGCAGGTGAGGGCTGCCCAGAAAGAACGTCACCGCGAGGAGCATCCCGAGCGTTCCCGCGAGCGCGCGGCCGACCCGCGCGATGAGTAGAGCGCTCGCAAGGAGCGCCAGCGCGCCGAGCGCCAAGGCCCAGGAGATCGCGAACGCGGGGCCGAGCGGGGTCCAATGCGGCGGCAGGAGCAGGAGGGGCCAGAAGAGGCTCGTCGCCCCCGTGGTGGGGGCGTTCCCCGCGGTGTAGACGAACGGATGCCCCTGCGCGATGGCGCGCGCGTACTGGAGGTAGATGAAGCTGTCGTCGAGCGGGAGCGACAGCTCGCCGCCGGTGATCAAGCGCTCGGCCCGCAGGAGGCGTCCGACCTGATACGAGATGGAGGCGACGGAGACGAGGCCGACCAGAAGCATCGAGCGCCGCCGCGCGAAATCCGCCAGCCTGGCGATCACCGAGCGGTCGGCGCCCCCGGCGCGGCCGGCCCGGACGGGACCTCGCGCACACGGTAGAGGGGCAGGCGCGGATCTCCCACCGGCACGGTTCGGAAGAGCGGCAAGAGACCCGGATCCTGGCGCGTGAGATAGACGGGGCGCTTGCGGATGTTGCGCGCGATGAGGCGATTCATCATGAGATCGAGGTCCCCGGAGTAGCGGGGAACGGCGAGCGTCGGGTAGTAGCGCGACAGGTGGTACTGGTACCAAGGCCAGACCAGGAGGTACTTGTACGCCACGACCAGGTCGGGGTGGCTCTTCCGGAAGTCGGTCGCCTTGTAGAACCAGAGCGCGAAGGTCCGGCCGTCGTATTCGCTCACGATGAGCGCGTTCGGCTCCACGCTCGAGAGGTTGCGCTGGGCGTAGACGAACGGCGTGAGATCGCCCGAGGCGTCGACCCCGCGCCAGTTCGAAGCGAAGCCGAGGACAACCACCGCGAGGAGGCCCGCCGCCACGGCGGCGCGGGCTGGCCGGCTCGACCCGGCCCGCTGCCAGATGGAGGCCCACCCCGCTCCCGCAAGCCCGGCCAGGATGAGCCCCGCGGGCATCCAGTAGCCCACGTCGTCTCCGATCGCGTAGACCGACAGGAGCGCCAGGGAAGCGAGAAGCGCCCACCCCACGGCCGCGGAGCCGGCCGGGCGGCGGAACACCGTCATGGCGACCCCCACGGCCAGGACGAGAAGCCCCCAGCCGAAGTCCATACCCCAGCGCCCGGGCACCAGATGGCGCACCGCCCCGAGGAGGTCCCGGGCGAAGAAGTTGCGGGCGTACTGGGCCCCGCTCAGAACCCACCAGAGCTGCCCGGGCGTGGCCGGGGCGCCCCACGAGAACTCGGGATTTCGGGCCGCCCGGACCGGCAAATAGAGATCCAGGGTCAGCCCCCAGAAGATGAGAACAGGCAAAAGAACCGCTCCGGCGGGGCCGATCTTATTCCTACGGGCGAGCCGCCACGTCACGACGAGCAGCGCGGGCGAAACGGCGAGCAGGAGAAGGTGGTTGGTCAGCCCGAGGCCGAAGAGATAGGCCGCGACCAGGAGACGTTGAAGATCTCCCTCGCGGTCGGCTTCGACCAGGAGCCACAGGACCGCGCCCAGGAACGCGGCGTTCAGCGTGTAGACCTCGGCCAGGACGCTCTGGCTCCAGGCCCCGCGCGAGGATGCGTAGAGAAGAGCGCAGGCGGCGGCGCCGAGCGCTCCGCCGGTCAGGCGCGTGGCCTCCGGTGCCAGGGCGCAGGCGAGACGCACCACGAAGTAGACGCTGGCGGCCGCGGCGAGTGCCGCGACCAGGTTGATGCGAAACGCGATCGTGCCGAGCGGCAAGAACGTCGCGAGGCGGCCGAGCAGGACGAAGAGGGGGTAACCGGTCGGATGAGGGATGCCGAGCGTCGCGGAGGCTGCCAGCAGATCGCCCGAGTCCTCCCCGAGGTTTACCCAGGCAACGGTCGGGGAGAGCGTGAGGGCGTAGGCCCAGAGCGCTGCGAGGGCGGCGACCCAGGCGGCACCCTGGACTCTTCGGAGCATGGCCGCAACGTATAGCAAGCGCATCGCGTGGGGTCAACGACACCCGCGGCGGATCGCCCGCATGGCGCTCGAGCAGAACCGGCGCGCTTTGCGCCGGCGGCTCGAAAGACGGCTCAGGGATGGCCGCTCGTGCGGGATGCAATACGACGAGAGGCGCGCAGGGCAAAGCGCGTCGGGTGGGGAGTGAGGGCGTAAGCTGTTATGTGTAAACGGCTTACGTTGCGGGGATCACGGTCCGTGGCATGGAACTTGCTCGATGTGGTCCTCGCGAACCGCTGCGTCATGAACGCGGGGCGCGCCACCAATTCACAACCTAAGCGGAGCGGATCATGTTCGGTAAGAAAAAGAGCACGGTAGGGCTGGATATCGGATCCAGCTCGATCAAGGTCGTCGAGATCTCGCATGACCGCTCCGGGGACCGCCTCATCAACTTCGGAGTCTCCGAGCCGCTCTCCGAGGCCATCGTGGACGGCGAGATCATGGACCGCCAGCTGGTGCTCGAGGCGATCGCCAATCTCATCGAGTCACGCCAGATCCGGAACCGTATCGTCGCGACCGCGGTGTCGGGCCGCGCCGTGATCGTGAAGAAGATCCTCATGGACCGCCTGAGCGAGGAAGACGCGAAGGAAGCGATCCAGTGGGAGGCGGAGCAGCACGTTCCTTACGACATCAACGATGTCTCGCTCGATTTCCAGATCATCAATCCCAACGTGGACCAGAAGAAGATGCAGGTGCTCCTGGTCGCGGCGAAAAAGGAGATGATCCAGAACCACGCGGACATCATCCGCGAGGCGGGTCTCACGCCGGTGATCATCGACGTGGACTCCTTCGCCATCCAGAACTGTGTCGAAGCGAACTACGACCTGAGGCCCGACGAGGTCATCGCGCTCGTCAACATCGGAGCCGAGATCACGAACGTGAACATCGTCGAGGATCAGGTGCCGCACTTCACGAAGGACCTCTCGGTGGGCAGCAACGCCTTCGTCGAGGGCATCCAGCGCCGTTACAACGTGAGCCAGCCGGACGCGCTGGCCGCGCTCCGCGGCCGCGGCGACCAATCCATCGACGTCGCCCCGATCATCCAGGCCGCGTGCGAGGACCTCTCCGTGCAGCTGGACCGGGCGATCGCGTATCTCAAGTCGTCCGGCGAGACGGAGCACGTGGACCGGATTCTCCTTTCGGGAGGGTCGGCGCGGGTGCCGGGCCTCGCGGAGTTCCTCCACACGCGTCACCAGGTGCCGGTGGAGGTCGTGAATCCGCTCCAGAAGTTGGCATACGACCAAGCCTTGTTCAACGGTGAGTCGGTGGAGAACGTGGCCCCCGCGCTCACGGTCGCCATCGGCCTCGCGCTGCGATAGGGGGATCCCGTCCATGATTCGCATCAACCTGCTGCCCCGCGAGGAGCGCCAGACCCGGCGGTCGATTCAGCTGCCGAAGATCGGCTCGCTCATGCCGGTCCTGGTTCTCCTCCTCGTGATCGCGCTCTTCGGGTCGGTTTCGGTCTTCCAGACCCTGCAGATCGGGCGCCTCAAGTCGGACATTGCGCGCGCGGAGCAGGAGTCGGCGAAGCTCAAGCCCCAGATCCAGACGATCCAGGAGCTCACGTCGAAGCGCGAAGAGCTGCAGCGGCGCTTGAACGTGATCCAGGACCTGGACAAGACGAGGCTCCAGCGTGTGATGCTCGTCGACGAGCTGAGCCGCTGCGTGCCGGAGCACCTCTGGTTGACGAGCTACGAGGAGACGGGCAACAAGGTGCAGATCGAGGGCGTGACGTTCTCGAACCTGCTCGTCGCGGATTTCATGACACGACTCGAAGCGAGTCCCCTCTACGGGAGCGTGGATCTGCTCGTCGCGGAGAAGGGTCAGATTGATCAGCGCAACGTGGTGAAGTTCAAGGTCACCGCGTTGATGACGTTGTAGCCCGAGCGGCACGGGGGAGGACGATGGACTTCAAGGATCCGAAAACCCAGAAGCTTGTCCTGATCGGCGCCGGCATCGGTGTCCTGGTCTACTTCTTCATGATCGCGAACTATGTGCCGTTCAACTACCCGGCGCGGTCGAAGGAGATCAGCACGTTGAAGGACGACTACACCAAGAAGATGAGCGAGCTCACCAAGGCGCAGCAGCTCGTGAACCGGCTGCCCGAGCTCAAGAAGGAGTTCGAGCTCCTGAACCAGCGCTGGACGGTGGCGCAGGAGCTATTGCCCTCCCAGAAAGAGGTCGCGAGTCTTCTTCGCAAGGTGACGATCGCGGGCCAGGAGTCGGGAGTGCACTTCCTCCTCTTCAAGCCCGGCGATCCCAAGCCGTCGACGTACTTCACCGAGAATCCGGTTCAGGTCTCGGTGACCGGCGGGTTCCACCGGGCCGGATCGTTCCTGGGCGAGATCTCGGATCTGAGTCGGTTGGTGAACGTCTCGCAGCTCAAGTTGAAGGGATTTGACAAGGGCGACCTCGACGAAACCGTGCAAGCGGACTTCGTCGCGACCGCGTACACGCTGGCCGAGGGGACTCCCAATGAATCTGCCAAGCAGCCTGGCGCTGTCACAAAGTAAGTTCTTCCAGAGCCGTCTCGGGATTCTTCTTCTCGCTCTGGTCGGGCTCGCGATCGCGGGCGGCATCATGCTGCTCCGGCGTCAGGAGCCTCCGGCTCCCGTGCTTCCGACGCCGGCGACCTCTCCCGCCGCGCAGGCGTTGCCGCGCGGCCCGGCGCTCAAGGTCATCACCTATGGACCGCCCGCGCCGGCCTGGGCGCGGAACGACGTCCCGTACGGTCCTCCGGCTCCTCCGGAATTCATGACCAGCGTCACGGCTCCCGCGCCGGGCTCCACGGCATCTCCGGCGCCGGCGACCCTGGCTCCGGGCGAGACGCCCGCTCCGGCGGCGGCGACACCCGCTCCGTCGACGCTCGCGCAGACGCCCGCGCAGGCCGCGGCCGTCGGGACGCAGGCGCCCGCTCCGGCGGCGGTGCTGGGCACGACCCTCTCGGGTGAGATTCCGAAATCGGTGGACGCCAGCGTGCTCTTCGCGCGCGAGCACTACGAATATGTCGGAGGCGGCCGCCGCGATCCATTCCAGTCACTCCTCGATGGCAGGTTCCAAACCCATACGGCGGACGGTTCTCTGGTCGATGTGGGGGACATTCACCTGGTGGGCATCATGTGGGGATCCTCCGACAAGTTCGCGCTGGTGGAAGACAGCCGCGGACACGGGTACGTGCTTCGCGTCGGAGACCCTGTGTTGAACGGCTATATCTCGGGAATCAGCAAGAGCGAGCTGCAGGTGGTGCAGAACGCGTTCGGCGAATCCCAAACGCTGTCGATCCGCCTGCAAACCAAAGAGGGTGACAAGAATGCGACTCGAAACTAGCTTCGCGCGCGCGAGCCGCTCAGGCGGCCGCATCGCGGCGCTGACGGCGGCCCTTCTTCTGGCCGCGAGCTCGGCGTTCGCGGCAACCGTCAAGAGCGTCTCGATGAAGGATGCGGGTTCCGCGACGCAGGTCGTCATCGAAGGGGACGCTCCGCTCAATTATCACGACTTCACCCTCGAGTCCCCGGACCGGATCGTGGTGGATTGTCCGGGAACCCAGCTCAGCTTCAGCGAGCGCTCGTGGTCCGGACGCGACGGATCGGCCGTCAAGGCCGTGCGCGCGACGGAGACGGGTTGGGGCAAGGAAGCCGGCACGCGGATCGTGGTCGATCTCGCCCAGCCCTCCTCCTATGCGCTGAGCAGCGTCGGGAACAATCTGGTCCTCGCGGTGGACACGCCCGCCCCTCCGGCGACGAAGGAGCAGGACCAGCCCGAGGATTACGATCACATGCAGCCGACCGACGGACGCCGGATGTCGCTCGACGTTCAGGGCGCCGATATCCAGACCGTGCTCCGCAGCCTGGCCGAGTTCAGCGGCAAGAACATCGTGGCGAGCAAGGAGGTCAAGGGTGACGTGACCCTGAGACTCCGGAACGTGCCGTGGCGGCACGCGCTCGACATCGTGCTCAAGTCGCAGGGCCTGGGCATGGTCGAGACCGGCCAGACGATCGTGATCTCGAATCTGGACACGCTCCGCAAGGAAGAGCTGGAGCGGAACTCCGCCGCGCGGAACCAGGAGGAGCTCTTGCCGCTCGAAACGCGGATCCTTCCGGTGAACTACGCCAACTCCAAGGAAATGGCGAAGTCGGTCGAGAAGACGCTGACCAAGCGCGGCCACATCGAGGTGGACGACCGGTCGAACTCCCTCATCGTGACCGACATCTCCGATAAGCTCGACCAGGTGGACGCCATGGTGCGGAACCTCGACACCCGGACGCCGCAGGTCGAAATCGTGGCCCGTCTCGTGGACGTGGACGTCTCGGCCACGCGGGCTCTGGGCATCCAGTGGGGCGTGCACAATCTCGACCTCTTCGACGCCGGAGTCACGGAGCACGTGGACGTGAAGGCGGCCGACGTCGGCAGCCCGGTCGGCCAGGTTCAGCTCGGGACCATCAAGCAGTTCGGGTCGGTCGAGGCGACGCTCCAGGCGCTCGAGAGCCAGAACAAGGCGAACATCATCTCGAACCCGCGCATCACCACCGTGAACAACCGTGAGGCGTCGGTCGTGGTCGGCCAGCAGATCCCGCTCATCGTCCAGGACTTCGCGGGGAACGCGGTCACGCAGCTCACGACGATCGGCATCAAGCTCAGCGTCACGCCGCACATCAACACCGGAAACCGGATCACGATGGACGTGCATCCCGAGGTGTCGGACCTGGCCTCGCAGGCGACGGTGCAGGGAGGCATCATCATCAACACCACCATGGCGGACACGCGCGTGATGGTGAACGACGGCGAGACGGCGGTGATCGGCGGACTGATCCGGAGCAACGAGAGCTCGACGAAGCGCGGCATCCCGGTCCTCATGGATTTGCCGCTCCTCGGCAATCTGTTCCGCTCCAATTCGACGACGAAGCAGAAGCGGGAGCTCCTGATCTTCGTGACGCCCAAGATTCTCGGGGAAACGACGGCGTCGAAGTAGCGGATCGCCCGCCGCCGCTTTCGCGGGCGGGGCGCACAAGGTATACTGCGGGGTCCTTCCCACGAAGGACCCCGTTTTCATTGGCCTCCGAGGAGCGCCCCTGGTCACGCACGTTGCCCTGATCGGCCTGCCCGGCGCGGGCAAGAGCACCGTGGCGCCGCTCCTGGCGCGGCGTTGGGGATGCGCGGGAGCGGACCTGGATCGGGAGGTCGAGCGTCAGGCGGGCCGCGCGGTGCCCGCGATCTTCGAGGAAGAGGGAGAGGAGCGGTTCCGGGATCTCGAGTCCCTCGCCCTCGCCCAGGCGCTGGGCGGCCAAGGACCCGTGGTTCTGGCGTGCGGCGGAGGAGTCCTGGGGCGCGCCGCGAACCGGGATCTTCTGAAAGAGCATGCGAAGGTGGTCTGGCTCACGGTGGAGCCCCAGGAAGCGGCCAGGCGGCTGGGCCCCGGGGAATCCGACGAGAGGCCGCTCTTGAGCGGTAGTACCCCCGCGGAGCGCCTTCGCGTGCTTCTTCAGCGCCGTGGCCCGGCGTACGCGGCGGCGGCGGACGTCACGGTGGAGACGGATGGTCTTTCTCCGGAGGAAGTCGCGGAGCGCGTCGCGGCGGCCCTTCGCCGCCAAGGCTTCTGATGGGATTCATCCGCATCATCGGCGGAGAGCTTCGCGGCCGGCGCATCGTCGTCCCGGAGCGCGGCGTCCGGCCCACCTCGGACCGCACGCGCGAGGCGGTATTCGACGTGCTGGGGCCGGGCCCGGTCCGCGACGCGAGGGTGCTGGACCTGTACGCCGGCACCGGCGCTTTGGGGATCGAGGCGCTGAGCCGCGGGGCGCGGGAGGCCCGCTTCGTCGAGGGGAGCCCTCCGGTCGCGCGCGCCCTGCGGGAGAATCTGGCGCGGCTCGGGCTGCACGAGCGGGGGGTGGTGCATCAGGCGGACCTCGCGCGGATCGAATGGCCCGATGAGGTCGGCGCGGCCTTCGATCTCGTCTTCCTGGACCCGCCGTACGCGGGGGACGCGGGGCCGCGGTGGCTCACCCGGCTCTCGGCTTTACCCTGGCCGCCGGGGGGCGGCCTCGTGGTATACGAACACCGGAAGGGGACGGAGGCGCCCCTGCCGGCCGGATTCGAGATCGCCACCGAACGCACGTACTCCGAAACCACGGTCACGTTCTATCGCGTTCCGAAGTCGTGAGGCGCGAGGGAAGAGGAGGAGCATGAAAAGCGCGGTGTTCGCCGGGACCTTCGATCCGGTGACGAATGGGCATCTGGATCTCATGCAACGGGCGCTCCGCATGTTCGACCACCTCACCGTGGCCGTCGCGGAGGGCGTGGAGAAGGGGGTCGTGTTCACCCAGGACGAGCGCGTCGCGATGATCCGTGAGGCGACCGCCAACCTGGACCGGCTCTCGGTGGAGCCCTTCTCGGGGCTCCTGGTCGATTTCGCCCGGGAGCGGAAGATCCCGGTCCTCGTGCGGGGGATTCGCTTCATTTCCGATTTCGAGTACGAGTTCCAGATGGCGCTCATGAACCGGAGGCTTTCCGACGAGATCGAGACCGTGTTCCTGATGCCGAGCGAGACCTACACCTTCGTGAATGCGTCCCTCGTGAAGGAGATCGCCCGCTACGGGGGTGCCATCGACGGCTTGGTGCCCCCGCACGTCGCCCCGATCTTGAGGAAGCGCCTCATGGAGAAGAAATGAAGTCCTCCCGCGTCTCCGCCCGCGTCCAGGCCTTGAAGCCCTCCGAGACCTTGGCGCTCGGCGCCCGCGCGCGCGAGCTCCGTGCGCAGGGGCATTCCGTCATCTCCTTCGCCGCCGGAGAGCCCGATTTCGACACACCCGAGGACGTGCGCGAAGCCGGCGTGCAGGCCATCCGCGCCGGGGCCACGCGCTACACCGCCGTGGGCGGCGTGCCGGAGCTGCGGGCGGCCATCGCCGAGAATCTCAAGCGCGAGAATGGTCTCACGTACGAGCCCGGCGAGATCGTCGTCTCGAACGGCGCGAAGCACGCCATCTGGAACGCGTTTCTCACGCTGGTGGAGCCGGGCGACGAGGTGCTCTGCCCCGTGCCCTATTGGGTCACGTTCCCCGAGCTGGTCAGGCTCGTGGGAGGCGATCCGATCCTCGTGCGTCCGGAGCCGGGGAGCATGAAGGTCGGCCCGGAGAGTCTGGAGCGGGCGATCACGAAGCGCTCGAAGCTCCTCGTGCTGAACAGCCCCAACAATCCCTCCGGCGCCGTGTACTCGCGCGAGGAGCTGATCGCGATCGGCGAGGTCGTGCTCCGGCACGGGCTCTACGTGCTCTCCGACGAGATCTACGAGCAGCTTGTCTTCGGCGGCGCGCGCCACGTGAGCATCGCCTCGCTCGATCCCGAGCTCCGCGACCGGACGATCGTGATCGGCGGCGTTTCGAAGACGTGGGCCATGACCGGCTGGCGGATTGGATTCGCGGCGGCGCCTCGCGACCTCGCCGAGGGGATGGAGCGCCTGCAGGGCCAGTCCACGTCGAACGCGGCTTCGGTGTCCCAGTTCGCCGCGATCCGGGCGTTCACCGGGCCTCGGGATTCTGTCCACGCCATGCGCGAATGCTTCGCGCGGCGGCGCGAGTTCATCGTGCGGCGGCTGAGCGGCATGCGGGGGGTGACGCTCGTTCCCCCCGAAGGCGCGTTCTACGCCTTTCCGGACCTGAGCGAGCGCATCGGCGCGGCGCGGAACGGCGTCTCCGACTCGGCCGGACTGAGCGACTTCCTGATCGACGAGGCGCGGATCGTCTGCGTTCCCGGATCCGCGTTCGGCATGGAGGGCCACTTGCGTCTCTCCTACGCCATCGGGGACGGCGACATCGAAGAAGGCTTGAATCGGCTCGAGGCCGCGCTGGATCGAATGTAAGAAGGAGATCGAGGATGCCGACGTACGAATACGAATGTGGCAAATGCGGCCATCGGTTCGAAGTGTTTCAATCCATGACCGAGCCGCCGCGAAAGCGCTGTCCGAAGTGCCGCGGCAAGGTCCGCCGCCTGGTCAGCGGAGGGGCCGGAATCGTCTTCAAGGGCTCCGGTTTCTACGCCACCGACTATCGCTCCAACGCCTATAAAGAACAAAAGCGCAAGGAGTCCGGGGAGTCCTCTAAACCAAAAGGTGAATCCAAGGACACCGGCCCGAAAAAGAAGAAGGACTCAGGCTCCTAACGCTTTTTCTTTGACTCACTTCCTCCCCTTTTGTTAGCGTCCGGACGCACATGCGGCGCTTCCCGCTCTTCACCAGACATCCGTCCCTAATCTCCTCCGTCGGAAGCGTGTAGCTCACGTAAAATCACTGTATTACGCCTCAAGTCTAAGCTGAAATCGAAAGGGGTTCGATGTCGCACAAGGTGACGCTGATTCCGGGCGACGGGACCGGGCCCGAGATCACGAAGGCCACCCGTCGCGTGCTCGAGGCGACCGGCGTGTCCTTCGAGTGGGATATTCAAGAGGCGGGCGTTGACGTGTTCCAGAAGGAAGGCACGCCGCTTCCCGCTCGCGTTCTCGATTCATTGCGCCGCACGAAGGTCGGCCTCAAGGGCCCGATCACCACGCCGGTCGGAACCGGCTTCCGCAGCGTCAACGTCTCCCTTCGAAAAGAGCTGGATCTCTACGCGTGTGTTCGTCCCTGCAAGACCTACCCTGGCGTGCGGTCCCGATACGACAACATCAATCTCGTCATCGTCCGAGAGAACACCGAAGACCTCTACGCGGGGATCGAGTTCGAGCGCGGGAGCCACGGCGCCCAGGCGCTGCGCGGGCTGGTCCACACCGAAGCGAACCGCGAGATCCCCGAGGACGCGGGTATCTCGATCAAGCCGATCAGCGTCGCCGCCACCGAGCGCATCGTGCGGTACGCGCTGGACTACGCGAAGAAGAACGGCCGCCGCAAGGTGACGGCGGTGCACAAGGCGAACATCATGAAATTCTCCGACGGTCTCTTTCTCGAGGTCGCGCGCCGGGTAGCGAAGGAGGCGCCGGACGTGGAGTTCGAGGATCGCATCGTCGACAACATGTGCATGCAGCTTGTGCAGAAGCCGGAACTGTACGACATTTTGGTGCTGCCGAACTTGTACGGCGACATTTTGAGCGACCTG